>DBBY01000059.1 GCA_002292855.1 Flavobacteriales bacterium UBA972
ACCATGGACTTTGAGGCCTTTCCCGGTCAAGAGGGTGTACTACTATATGTAGGGGTGCAAGAAGGCCAGACTGCGCCGGTAGATGCTATTCTAGCGATTCTCGGTGCGGCGGGTGAGGATGTTTCGGCCCTGGTTGCCGGAGGTGCGACGGCCGCAAAGGCGGATGCAAGTCCCACAGAAGTGACGGCTCCGGAGCCCGCTGCGGCTTCGGCTCCAGCCCCGGCAAGCCATGCTGCTTTGATGCCTACTCAGCCGGCAGCAACTCCAGCGGCTACGGGCAGTTTGAACGCCAACGCACCCAGCGACGCCCGACTGAAGGCATCGCCCCTGGCTCGGTCTCTTGCAAGCCAGCACGGTCTGAGCATTGCTAGCATTCCGGGCACCGGAGACGGAGGGCGAATCACAAAAAGCGACGTGGAACGCAGCCTCAATAGTGCCTCCGTGGAGCCCACTACCGTCGCGGCAGCCGCAGTAAGCTACCCTAGCTCCGGCTACGTGGATACCCCCGTTTCGCAAATGCGCAAAACCATTGCCAAGCGCCTGGCGGAATCCAAGTTTACGGCTCCGCACTTCTATTTGACCATTGCCGTCGACATGTCGGCAGCCACGGCCGCGCGGGCAGAAATCAATAAAGAGGGCGACGTCAAAATTTCCTACAATGATCTTGTGGTGAAGTCGGTCGCCAAGGCGCTTAAAAAGCATCCCGCCGTGAATTCCGCATGGATGGGAGATAGTGTGCGAACCAACTTTGACGTGCACGTGGGAATTGCCGTAGCCGTAGAAGACGGTTTGCTGGTGCCTGTAGTGCGCCATGCAGACGCTAAAGGCCTTGCAGAAATTTCTGCCGAGGTGCGAGGCTTCGCCATGAAGGCCAAAGAAAAGAAGCTTCAGCCAAGCGATTGGTCGGGCAACACCTTTACCATTTCTAATCTTGGCATGTTTGGAATTGAAGAGTTTACCGCCATCATCAACCCACCCGACGCCGCCATTTTGGCTGTCGGAGGGGTTCAGGATGTTCCAGTGGTCAAAAATGGCCAAGTGCAAGCGGGCCAGGTTATGAAGATGACCCTGAGCTGCGACCACCGCGTAATCGACGGAGTGACCGGCGCCGCCTTCCTTAATACCGTCAAAGGCTACCTCGAGCGTCCCTTGTCTCTAATTCTTTGATCGAAGACCTAACAAGGGCGGATTATCCGCTCTTTTTTAGGACTTTGGCAAATCATTAGAATGAATCTAAATACGCAGTAGGGTAGCCCATGCCCAACGTACCTTAGTCTAGTGAAACTATCGGAACTCGGTGTAGGCCAAAAGGCACTCATTCTGCAGGCCAATGGGGAGCTTCCCGTCAAACTTTTTGAGATGGGATGCCTTCCTGGCGAAGAGGTAGAATTGATTTTTGCTGCGCCATTTCGTGATCCGCTCTGCTTCAGGGTTCAAGGAACCCTGGTAAGCATGCGCAAGGAGCTCGCAGACCTCATCCCCATAACGGAGCCTTATGGCGGTTAAGCGTGCCCTTAGGGTCGCCCTTGTGGGCAGGCCAAATACCGGAAAGTCGTCGCTGTTTAACCGCCTGACTGGCTTAAACCAAAAAGTGGGCAACTACCCCGGCGTAACCATGGAACGCCACGTAGGACTCGCTAAGTTGGGAGCGGGCGTGCTGGCTGAGGTAGTCGACTTGCCTGGAATCTACAGCCTTCACCCTTCATCCAGCGACGAGCGCGTGGTGCTTCAAGTACTTACCACCGAGAACGAATCAGAACGTTGCGATGTGGTGGTAGGCTTGGCCGACGGCACCAACCTAAAAACTTGCCTCTTTGTCTTTACCCAGATACTGGACATGGGCTTTCCGGCTGTCTTGGCGGTCACCATGGTCGATGAGATGGAGCGCAGAGGCGCAGAACTGGACATTCCCGCCCTTGAGGAGGCATTGGGGGTTTCGGTGGTTCCGGTCAACAGCCGAACCGGACAAGGCTTTGACCAGCTTCAAGCGGCAATTCGCTCGGCAAAGGCCAGCAAAAAAACGCCCTTCTTTCAGCCTGCCGGCTCGCACCTGCCCTGGCTGCAAAAAAAGCAGGATTGCATTGGCGCAGGGCTCACCTACCGAGCATGGCTTGACGGCCTCAACGACCCAGATTTTGCTGACAGCGTTCGGGAATCCGGCCGGAGCCCCGAGCGGGCACGCGCCGACGAGGCCATTCAGCGCTACCGCTGGGTAAACCAATGGCTGCGCAAGGTCTACCACTACGACCCCGTGAACGACCGCAGGGCGGCAGCTCGCTTTGATCGCCTGGTGGTCCACCCAGTTTGGGGCAGCATCATGCTTTTTGGCGTCTTGTTTGTGCTGTTTCAGGCGCTTTTTTATGGCGCGGCAATCCCCATGGACGCCATGGACAGTGGCATTGCAGGCTTGACCAAGGCCCTTAATAAGGCCCTCCCGGGTGGATTTGTCAACCACTTTTTAACAAGCGGACTCTTGCCGGGCATAGCGGGCGTCCTGATTTTTCTGCCCCAAATTGCCCTGCTCTTTTTGTTTCTATCGCTCTTGGAAGAGAGTGGATACATGGCCCGAGTAGTCTTTATTATGGACCGGTTCATGCGACCCTTTGGATTGAGCGGCAAGTCCATTGTTCCTCTGGTGAGCGGAACCGCCTGTGCCATTCCGGCCGTAATGAGCACGCGCAATATGGAGTCCGCCCAAGAACGCTGGCTGGCCATCGCCGTAACGCCCCTGATGACTTGCTCGGCTCGACTGCCCGTGTATGCATTAATAATAGGCCTCGTAGTTCCCAATACCCCCTGGTTGGGCATAAGCCTTCAGGGCCTGACCTTGTTTGGACTCTACGCCTTGGGCTTTGCCGCGGCGCTTTTGGGTTCGGCACTGCTGAATCGCGTCGTTCCGGATACCAAGTCCGCCCTCTTTTTGATGGAAATGCCGCCCTACCGCATGCCCCTGCTGCGCAATGTTTTTACCGCAGTGTGGACCCGATCGAGGTCTTTTGTGGTAGAGGCCGGCAAAATCATTGTATCCATAAGCGTGGTTCTGTGGTTTTTAGCCAGCAGCGGCCCCAAGGGACTGCCCGACTTTAGCGGGGACTACCAACCCCTGCCTATCGAAGAGAGCTACCTGGGCAGTATTGGGCGCGGAATTCAGCCGATCATGGCTCCGCTCGGATACGATTGGAAAATTTCAGTGGCTATAGCCTCTTCTTTTGTGGCTCGAGAAGTGTTTGTAGGAACCATGGCCACCTTATATAGTGTAGACAGCGACGAAATTGCTCCCGTGCGGGCGCGGATGGCCGAAGAAATCAATCCCGATACGGGTAAACCCTACTTTAATCTGGCCGTCGGAGTATCGCTTTTGCTCTTCTATGCCTTTGCGCTGCAGTGCATGAGCACCATTGCGGTAGTGGTTCGAGAAACGCGCAGCTGGAGATTTGCCCTGATACAGTTCAGTGCCTACGCCCTGGTGGCCTACCTCGCGGCTTGGTCTGCGTTTCGTTTTATATCCTATCTTACCCCCTTATGACGGCTGTTTTTCTATGGACCTCCTTTTGGTGGAGCATTGCCATTTTAATAGATCGAGTTATTCCGAGACCGAGTTGTTCGGCGTCCTGCGGGTGCGCGTCGACTAAACCCTTGCAGGAGTGAAGCAGGTTTTGGTTACCGGGGCCTCGCGCGGAGTAGGTCGTGCCACGGCTCTTGAATTGGCCGCCCTGGGCGCATCGGTTCATGCAAGCTCCCGCAGCACCTTTTCTATAGAAGGATGCACCACGCATCTTCTTGACCATACTAGTGCGGACTCTAGAAGGGCATTCGTCACAGGTTTTCGGGGCGCTGCGCTTGACGCGGTGGTCCTCAATGCCGGAGCCCTCATTAATAAGCCCTTTAGGGACTTAAGCGCCGAAGACTTCCATTTAATGGCTACGGTCAACTGGTCTGCCCAGGCTTTGCTCGTGCAGGACCTCCTGCCTTTGCTTGCCCCTGGGGCCCACGTGGTCTTCATCAGCAGCATGGGAGGCTTTCAAGGAGCATCCAAATACCCCGGCCTTTTGGCCTACGCTACGAGCAAAATGGCCATGGCAGGATTGGCCGAAAGCTTGCAGGCCGAGCTTGGTCCGGAGGGTTTTTTCTTCAATACCCTATGCCTCGGAGCGGTTCAAACCGAGATGCTGGCGGAGGCATTCCCCGATTATCAGGCATCGACCAGCCCAAAAATGATGGGTAAGGCCATCGCAAATTTTGCTTTGAACGGACATCAAACCCAGGCAGGGCAGGTGATTCCGATGACAAAAAGCAATCCGTAGTAATTTTTTGTCGCTGCTGTTCAGCGAGTTGGTGGGCAATGTCGAATTATTTTCACTTGCCTATTGCCAAATCAAAAAGACGCTCTACATTTGCAACCCCAAAAGGAAACAATTGCTCACCGATGAGGTGGCAAGGACCCAAGGGGAGACGGAAGGTAAAACTTCGACGTTCTTTAACATATTGTGAAATCGAAAGATTGTTCAACCCGAAGATTCCCATATGAGGAGTACTCGAGAGCCATAAGTCAAACAATTCTACAACGGAGAGTTTGATCCTGGCTC
>DBBY01000037.1:0-1603 GCA_002292855.1 Flavobacteriales bacterium UBA972
GACAAAAAAGAGGCGGTTGTGCGACACCGCCGTGTCGCGGATCTTGTCGACCGCCTCCACCGCCGTGTCGACGGCGGTTTGGTAGCCGATGGTATAGTCGGTTCCGAAGAGGTCGTTGTCGATGGTGCCAGGGCAGCCCATGACGCGAATCCCGTGCTCATCGCTGAGCAATTTGGCGCCGGTGAAGGATCCGTCACCGCCCACCACCACGAGGCCTTCAATTCCCAGGGCGCGCAGGTTGGCGGCTGCCTTGGCTCGGCCTTCGGGGCTGCGGAACTCGTCGCTGCGCGCCGTTTGCAGAAAGGTTCCGCCACGGTGGATGATGTTGCGCACGTCGTATCGAGTTAGGCTGATGAATTCGTTTTGGAGCACCCCGTCGTATCCGCGGTAAAAGCCTGTGCACTGCAGGCCCAAGCGGTCGGCGGTGCGCACCACGGCCCGTACGCAGGCATTCATTCCGGGGGCGTCGCCCCCTGAGGTCAGTACGCCAATGTGCTTCATGGCTGGTCGATTTTGGTAACGTTCAGTTCAAGTTCGGCGGGGCCGGCCGTGACCGGAACGCTCAGGTAGTAAAAGCTGCCGCGCAGGGTGTCACCCGCCGGCAGGTAGTCGACGGCCTTGTTGCTGTCGGTGACCGCACCGGCAGTCAGGATTCCGCGCACCGCCAGGCTAGTACCGACCGTGTCGCTCGGGCTACCCCAGACTTCGTAGTTCACGGCGTAGCAGCGCAGGGCGTCGATCTCGAGCGTATCCACGGTCGCCGTGAAGGCAATCGTGCCCGCTTCAGGCGAATTTTGGCAGGCCGCGAGGCCCAGAATTCCAAGGGCAAATAAGCTTTTCTTCATGCGTGCTAAAGTACATCCCCTACCTTTGCCGCCATGGTCCACGACCTCCTTTTTTTCGCCGGCGGACTCGTCGCAGGGGTCGTCAACACCCTGGCGGGTAACGGTTCCGCAATAACCCTTTCGCTACTGCTCGGCTCGGGCCTGAATGGTTCAGTCGCCAACGCCACCAACCGGGTCGGGGTTCTGGCCCAAACCGTGACGGGGGTACTGAGCGTACGTCCGTCGCGCCGCAAACGCTACCTAATGCACGCCAGCCGCCGACTGGCACTGCCCACGTTTGCCGGAAGCCTGCTTGGCGGGGTCGTTGGCAGCCTCGCCACACCGGCATTTATGGAGGCTAGCATCGCAGTGGTTATGACCGCCATGCTCTTCACCCTATTCACTAAGCCCTCTCGCTGGCTGGCCTTGGGCGAACGCCGCGAAGGCGGCCTGATGAGCTGGCTAACCTTCTTTGCTATTGGCCTTTATGGCGGATTCGTTCAAATGGGCATCGGAATCATGATGCTGGCCGCCCTCGTGCTGGTACAGCGTTGGACCTTGCGCGACGCCAACGTCATCAAACTCATTCTCGCTCTTGTCCTGGCCCTGCCCGCCACCCTGATCTACCTCTTTATGGGCGACGTCGTCTGGAGTGCTGCCCTCTGGCTGGCCGTTGGTTCAGCCCTCGGAGCATGGCTCGGAGCGCGCTACGTCGTGCGGATTCCGGCCGCCCAACCCGCCGTGCGCTGGGTCGTCATGGCCGCCGTGGTCTTTGGCGC
>DBBY01000037.1:1654-9897 GCA_002292855.1 Flavobacteriales bacterium UBA972
AGCCTCCACGGCCGTACTTTTGCGCAATGAACGAAACGCTGCTGCTTCTGGGCCTAATGCTGCCCTTGCTGTTGGGTGCTTGGCTTGGGGGTCAAATGCTACCTAACAATTGGCTTGCCGCAACCAACGCCTTCTCGGGCGCCTTTTTGTTTGCCGTTACCGTGTTTCTGTGGATGCCCACCCTTGCGGAGTCTAGCCATATCGGCTCCGTGCCTAGCAGCACCTGGGGCCTCTGGATTGTCATCGGATACTTTCTGCAGTTTGCCCTCGACGGCCTCTCCAAGGGATTGGAACACGGTCACGCCCATGGGCATGGAAATCCTTGGCCTGCATTCATCGGACTCTGGATTCACTCGTTTGCCGAAGCGGTTCCGCTTTTTGGCTTAAGAGAAGATTCGCAGACAGCCCTGGTAATCTCCTTGGGCGTGCACAACCTACCCATAGCAGCACTGGTAGCCTCTTGGCTTCGGCAGCAGGGAATCAGTACTCGCCAAACATGGCTGGCAATGGGCGCCCTTGGCCTTGCCCCGATGCTCGGCGCGGCTGCCGGTTGGTTAATTCCAGAACATCCCCTAGTTGATGTAGTAGTCGGCAGCCTTGTTGTGGGAATCTTTTTGCACGTCTCCAGTACCATTTTGTTAGAGGTTCAAAAAGACCATCGCATTCCCTTGCGCACCTGGGGCATCGTACTGGTCGGCATCGCCGCAGGCTACGTGCTGAGCGGCTACGCCGGGCACAGTCACTAGCAGCGAGCAACTAGTTACTATCTTTGGTGCTCAATCAAAAAAGCATCCCATGTCGCTCTTAGTAGGTAAAAAAGCCCCAGAATTCACAGCCAAAGCCATCATTAACGGAGGCGAACTCGTCAATGACTTTGGAATTTCGCAGTACGAGGGCAGCAGGTATGTGCTTTTATTCTTTTATCCCAAAGACTTTAGCGGAGTTTGCCCTATTGAAATGCACGAGTTTCAGGCCAACCTTGCTGAGTTTGAGAAGCGCAACGTGCAGCTTGTCGCCTGCTCTACCGACACCGACTCTGCCCACCAGGCTTGGCTTAAACTGAGCAAGGCTAACGGAGGTATTCAAGGCATTACCTACCCTATTATAGCGGACCTCAACAAAACCATCAGCCACAACTTTGACGTGCTCCACGGCGATTGGACATACGACGAAGAGGGGCAGCTGCACGCCGAAGGAGATCGCATCGCCTTGCGCGGAACCTTCCTCATCGACCGCCAAGGCATTGTGCGCTACCAGTCGGTTAACTTCTTTACCGTCATGCGCCACGTCGAGGACATTCTGCGCGAAATTGACGCATGGCAGTACTTCGAAGAGCGCGGAGAGGTTTGCCCCCTGAACTACGTGCGCGGCAAGTAACTAGTAACTAGCAACTAGTTACCGGTTGCAACCCATCGGTAGGCATCCGGAAAGTGCTGGCGCCAGGCGTACTCGTCGTGATTGGCCTTTGAATCGAGCTTCCACTGGTAGTCGGTTCCGAGTTTGAAGCCTTGGGCGCGCAGCTGCTCAAGCATCCGGTCGATGCCGGGCTGAAGGGCTGCATCAAGACCAACTCCGCCGTTGTAGAAATAGGCGCGCTTGCCCTCAGGCCAAAAGTAGTTTTTAGCCTTCCACGGACTAAGACCGTCCACGACCAACCCACCCCCAGCTTCAATGTAGATGGCGGGCGAGAACGAAACGATTCCGTCCCAAAGCTCCGGATAGCCATGCATTAGGCGAAAGCCGAGGATTCCGCCCATCGACGAACCGGCAAAATAGCGGCGGCCGCTAAGATTGAATTCAGACTCGACCCAAGGCAGCAGCGTCTGCGTCAGGTACTCCGCGTAGGCGTCGCCGACCGCTCCCGGGCCGTACTCTTTGCGTCGCTGGTTGTCGGGGTCAAACGAGCACTGCAGGCCGATGGCAATGGTGGGCGGAATCTCGCCCGCGGCCTCAAGCTGGGCCAATGCCTCGTCGACAGCCCAGTCCACACCAAAACTGGTCTTCGCAGGATCAAAGCAGTTTTGACCGTCGGAGAGCAGCAGCAAATCATACTTCTGTCCCTGGATTATCGGCGCCGAAGTCCACACCCACATCGGGCGTTGGGGGAACAGTCCCTTGGGGTCAGGCGGAGTAAGGCGCTCGGTAAGAAGTCCGGTTACCTGGCCGTCGTTTAGTCGTTGCGCTGCGCTGAAGGCTAGGGCGTGAAAGGCAGTGTCCATTCCGCGGTAGCCTGCAACGTCGCCAAAAGGGCGACCTGCAGACAGTCGGGCTTCTTTGGCCCAGGAACCCAGCGTGAACTTAAATGCCATAGCGCTGTCTTTGGTTTGAAACTCCGCTCGCCACTCATGGCTTGCGCTGCGCTGCATCGCGACTCCGCGGCCACTCCAGCCGCCAAGCTCCGGATTGTAGCCGGTGATCCACACCGTGTCAGAGGCATCGAGCGCCTCAGCCGTGGTGAGCATAACCCGGGTCGCCTTCGAGGCAGTCGAGGCAGTAGGCTTGACTCCGCACGAAGAAACCATGGCGGCCAAGACCGCCAATAGCGGAACTAGGATTCGAGGGGCTGTTCCCAAAGTGCTCGGTATTTGCGGTGGTAGAGTTCGCGAATGATTCCGTCGGAGACTCCAATTTTGGGGACGTAAACCCAAGTTGCGTTGGTCCAGCGAAGCACCCTGCGGTAGATGCGAAGGGCCGGGACGATTACGTCTGCCCGGTCCATATTGAGGCCCAGTTGAAGCACGCGCTCGTCTGCCGTCATCGACTCGAGCTGCTTGCTAAATCGGTCGAGGTACTGCTTGCTCAGGGGCTCCTCCACCGGGCGACCGCTAATTTTATGGGCCTTGTTAATGTTGCCGCCTGCGCCCACCAGGGCTACTGGGCCGTCGAGCTGCGCTACCTCACCGTCGAGCCAGGCCCGCAGGTCTGACCATACTTGTTCTTCTTCAGACTCCCCTAAATGCCGCACGGTTCCGAGCGGAAAAGACCTTGAAGACATGGCCTTCCCGTCGCAAAAAAAAGTGAGTTCGGTGGAACCGCCGCCCACATCCACAAAGCAGAGGTTGGGTTCCTCGGGGTGGATGCGGTCAAAGAGCTTGGCCTGAAACACCAACTTGGCTTCTTCTTCGCCGTCAATGACTTCGATTTCAATACCCGAGGCACGGCGCACTCGGCGAATCCACCGTGATGAATTTTTGGCTTCGCGCATGGCAGAGGTCGCGCAGGCGCGAAAGTCCGTAGCACCATTAACCCTCATGATGGCCGCAAAAGCCCGCATCGCATCGACCAGGCGGTAGCCGGTTTCTTTAGAGATTTCGCCCTGGGTAAAAACGTCGGCACCCAAGCGCACGGGCAAGCGGGTAATCGAGACCTTTTTATAGTAGGTGTAGGTCGGCGTAGGAATAACGTGGGTTATCAGCAGCCTAATGGAATTGGAACCGATATCAATCGCCCCGAGGGTGAGAAACTTCATGCTCACGCCCGACGCTTTTTAGCCTGCTTCTTGACGTACTCATAGAGCTCCATTTGGCTGCGAATTCGAGGTCCAGGCACGCTTCGGTAGACGCTGCGCCCCTCCTCATCGTAGGCCCGGGCCTTGACGTTGTCGCGAAACTGGATTTCAAGGTGGTCCATAATCTCGCGCTGTATTCGCGGATCGAGCACTGGTGCGGCGACCTCTACCCTCAGGTCTAGGTTGCGCGTCATCATGTCAAAAGACGCCAAATACATTA
This sequence comes from Flavobacteriales bacterium UBA972, assembly GCA_002292855.1. Classification (GTDB taxonomy): domain Bacteria; phylum Bacteroidota; class Bacteroidia; order Flavobacteriales; family Schleiferiaceae; genus TMED14. Next base: position 5,383 of record DBBY01000037.1, read on the forward strand.
AGGGTTTGCCTCCGTTCGAAAAATAATATACCCTGCTGTGCTCCAAAAAGCGGTCAATTATGCTAACCACTTCAATGTTTTCACTCAGGCCTTTTACTCCAGGACGCACGCAGCAGACTCCGCGTATCAGAAGGCGCACCTTAACGCCGGCTTTGCTGGCCTCATAGAGCTTCTCGCCAATATCAAAGGAGCTCAAGGAATTGAACTTCATAATTACCTCTGACTTGATACCCTTTTTGGCGTGGGCAATTTCGCGGTCAAGACACTTTAAAATTCCTGCACGGCTGTAGTGCGGAGAAACCAACAATTCCTTGTACTTGACGACCTTAAATGGCTCATACAGAAACTCAAAAACCTTCTCTAAATCAGCACAAATGGTCGGATTGGATGTCAAAAGATGGTAGTCCGTATAGAAGCGAGCGCTCCCCTCGTTGAAGTTACCCGTGCCCACCACGGCAAAATGCTCTAGCCCCCCGTCGGGTTTTACTCGCTCAATGTGCACAATCTTGCTGTGAACCTTGAGGCCCTCCACCCCGGTTTGAACCTCAATGCCAACCTTGCGCATTTTCTCGAGGTAATGCAGGTTATTTTCTTCGTCAAATCGGGCCTGAAGCTCAATGACTACGCGTACTTTCTTGCCATTCTTCGCCGCGTTGATAAGGGCAGAAATAATGCGCGATTGGCTCGCCAAACGATACAGCGTGATGCTAATTCGTGTTACCGACATGTCGATTGCGGCCTCGCGCAAAAAGCGAACAAGAATCAAAAAATTATGGTAGGGCAAAAACAGAAGAACGTCCTTTTGGCGCACCACATGCATCAGAGAACGCTCCATGTCGAGGTCGGGGTGCTGCAGGGGTTCGAGCCGCGGATGCTCCAGCGAGGGCTTGCCGACGTTGGGAAAGCGCATGAGGTCCTTCTTATTGTGGTAGCGCCCTCCTGCAATTACCGCGTCGTTGTTCTCAAGCCCAATTCGCCCAATGAGGTAGGCCAAAAATTCCGCGGGCATGTCTCGGTCGTAGACCATTCGCACCGGATCCCCCACTTTGCGGTCTTCGAGCCCGCGCCGCACTCGATCTAAAACAGTGCGGCTCACATCATGGTGGTCTAGGTCCAAATCCGCATCTCGAGAAATTTTAAATGTATAGGCCTCAATGCGTTGCGAAGGGAACAGAAAGTACGCGTACTGTATGTTATGCCGCAAAACGTCATCTAAGAACATTAGAAAATTGCTGCCATACTTGGGCAGTTCTATAAAACGACCGTGTATTTCGGCCGGAACCTCTACCAGCGACAGCACCGGCTCGCCCCCGCGTTTGGGCCAAAGCCTGATAGCCAGGTAAATAGTAGCGTCGTTGAGTTCAGGGAAGGGCAAATGGTCCTGCAGAATCATCGCAAAAACCGTTGGACTAACCTTCTCGATGTAGAACTTGCGAATGAAGTCTTTTTGCCCCTGCGTGAGCTCGGTCTCGTCCACCAATTTGACGCCGTTGAGCTCCAGTTCAGCCATGAGCTTTGCATAGGTCAACTCTACCCGGTCGTTGAGCACATTAACCTCATTCTGAATGGCTTGAATCAAGTCATTAGGCGCCCAACCCCCCAGGGTTTCTTTGACTTTTTTGACGTCCTCTGAGTGCGACATGCGCTGTATGCTCGCGTAGCGAACCCTAAAAAATTCGTCGAGGTTATTTGAGAAAATACCCAAAAACCGGAGGCGTTCGATAAGCGGGTTGCGCTCGTCTTCGGCCTCCTGCAGCACGCGGGCATTGAACTGCAGCCAGCTCAGGTCTCGATTAACAAATCGAGAGCGTAAATCGCTCATTTTGCCCATGCTATAAAACTAGTTCTTTTGGTTTTTAGGAAAGTCAAAGTACCGAAGTTCCGCCTCGCTGCGCAAATCATTCCAAGACGAAATTTCAAACTGCAGAACGGCCACTCCGCCTGTCGGCAGGTTCTCCGTAAAGCCCGGCACGCAGTCAGAAATGAACTCACTCATGCCCGGATTATGTCCAAAGAGCATAATGCTGCCCGGTTCGCCCTGAATACCACGCAGAAAGGCTGCAATATCATGGTGCGAAGCAGAATACAGCGATTCGGCTACCCGCACCTCATCGAGGGGAATCCCTAGGGTTCGCGCAAAAATCATGGCCGTGTGAAGGGTCCGCGTGGCAGGAGAAGAATACAGCACCGGAACGGTAGACAGCAGATCCTGAAGCCAACTCGCCATCAAATGCGCGTCGCGAATTCCGCGGCCCTTCAGGGGGCGATCCATGTCGGGCAGTTCATGGTATTCCCAAGAACTTTTGGCATGACGGACTACGTAGAGTGTTTTCATCGAATGAACCTAAAGATTCATCGCAAAGGTGAAGTGCAGCTTAAGCAAGTGTTATTTCTCTTGGCTTTTTACCTGATTCCAAAGAAGATCCCAAGATTCGATGCTTTGTTTGGCGTTGCTCTCTCCGCTCGATTCGAGCATTGCCTCCATGGCTTGAAAGCGGCGACGAAATTTATCGTTGGCCTGAGCTAAGGCCTGTTCTGGGTCCCAACCCCGATGCCGGGCGTAGTTCACCAGAGCAAAAAACAAGTCGCCCAGCTCTTCGCGGCCCGATTCATCGTCAGGGGCTTGCTGAAGTTCGGCGAGTTCTTCGTAAACCTTGAGCCAAGCGCCGTCGGCTGAGGGCCAGTCAAAACCCACTCCACGAACCTTTTCTTGCATGCGGTAGGCCTTGACCAAGGCGGGCAAAGCTTTTGGAACACCCTCTAAAACAGATTTTTGATGGTCTGTTCCGGCCTTCTCGGCAAGCTTGATGGCCTCCCAGTTGGCCTTTACCGCCTCGGCGTCCTCGGCTTTGACGTCGCCATAAATGTGCGGATGGCGCCGAACCAGCTTGTCGCAGACGCCGTGCAGCACCTCCGCCAGGCTAAAATGCCCCCCTTCGCTGGCAATTTTGCTGTAGAATACCAGATGCAAAAAAAGATCGCCGAGTTCATTGGCCATGCCCGACCAATCACGAGCATCAATGGCATCCGCGAGCTCATAGGCCTCCTCTAGGGTGAGAATACGCAGTGTTTGCTCGGTTTGCACCCGGTCCCAAGGGCATTGGGCACGAAGCTCATCCATGATGCCAAGCAGGCGATCAAAGGCCTCGAGCGCTGGAATGGTTGAGGATTTACTCGCCATCTTCTGCCTTTGGGGCGGCAGGAGCCTTCTTTTTGGCTGTTTTTGCAGGGCTTTTGGGCACTTTAGCCTCGGGAGCTTCTACAAAAAATCCAAAGCGGACCAGGGTATTGTACCACTGAAAAAACTTGCGCATGTCGCTCAAGTAAACCTTGCCCTCGTCGTAGTCGGGCACCAGCTTGGCAAACTCCGCTGTAATCACTGAACCGTCTGAATTGTGCGGCAGGGCCTCCGCGCCCTTAAGCAGGGTACCCACGGCGGCAAGAACCTCGCGCAAGGGGCGCTCACCCTCATGGGTGTAGAGTGCCATCTCGTCGAGCACATGCACTTGCGTGCGAGCCGATGCGCTAACACGGGCGCCTCCGCCTAAGGGTTCCGCAACAAGACCCGTGCGGGTAGATGCGATTAATTGGTAGAGTCCGGGGCGGCCTGCAATGGCGAGCACTTGCTTGAGATCATTCATTGGATTTATCTTGAATTTGCTGTAAAATAATGGAATCGGCGTTGGATTGGGTAAGCTGCATCAGGGTATCAACGCGCCCTCGCCAGGGATGCTGGGGGTAGCGCTGGGTAAAGAGTTCATAGGCCTGTGCCGCACGAATTCTATCGTTCAAATTGATGTCAAATGCCGTCGCCACCGCGAACAAGGCGCGCGGACCCTGGGTCTCGGGAAGGCTATCAAACACGCGCATGTAGTGGCGTATCGCATAAAGTGCCCGGCTGGGAATCTGGGCTTCAAGGTCTCCCGCCGCGAGCTGGTACCGTGCCCACAACGAATCGTCTTGGGCCTCTTCTGCCGCTGCCTCAAGGCTTCGCACGATGGCATTGGCACCGGTTGAATCCTCAGACCAGTTGGAGCGCGCAGTCATTGCTAGAACGGCTTTTTCTCCGTCTGCGCTGCCGGTACAGCCGGCTACTGCCGCAGCCCCAGTAAGGGCGATTAAGAACTTTTTCATGCTACGTTAAATTTCATGCGGTAGTTTGCCGTCACCTTGCCCGAGGCAATGTCTTTGAGGCGTCCGCTAATAAGCCTCTTTTTGAGCGGACTCAGACGGTCGGTGAACAGAATACCCTCGATGTGGTCGTACTCGTGCTGGATTATTCTAGCGCACACGCCAGTGAAGGTTTCTTGCTGCCAGTTGCCCTGCAGGTCCTGGTACTTGATCGTCAGCGCACTTTTGCGCAGCACCGACTCGTGCAGATCAGGAATGCTCAAGCAACCCTCTTCAAAGGCCCAATTCTCCCCAGACTCCTCCAAAATTTCAGCATTGATAAAAACCTTCTTAAACGTTTTAAGTGCCTCTGCGTCGGCCTCGTTGGCCGGATCGTCGGCAAAG
>DBBY01000025.1:0-4448 GCA_002292855.1 Flavobacteriales bacterium UBA972
GGCGGTGGTGGGCTGGTGGGCAAGGGCCGCGAGGTCGGGGCGAATCGGGTTGCCGGTGAGTTTAATGCGGTCGGCTGGGAAGGCGGATTCCATTCCGGGGTAGGCCACGCAGACGGATCCGGCCTTTTTGCTCAGCAGGCGGTTGGTCCAGCCCGCAAAGCTGTTTTGCTCCTGAATCAGGGTCGGAATTCCCATGCGCTGGGCCACCCACAGCGTGGGTCCGCTGACGTAGCCGCCGGTGCCAACGACCAGGTGCGGCCGCTCGCGCTCCAAAATAGCGCGAACTCGCTTGAGGCTTGACCAAATTTTAAACGGCAGGCCAAGGTTGGCAATCAGTTTTTTGCGTTGGAATCCGGCGATGCGAATTCCTTCGATGGGGAATCCCGCAGCCGGAACGCGCTCCATCTCCATGCGTCCCTCGGCGCCCACAAAGAGAATCCGTGCCTGGGGGTAGCGGGCTTGAATTTCACGGGCGATGCTCACCGCCGGGAAGATGTGTCCGCCGGTACCGCCGCCTGAGATGATGATGCGCAATTGTTCTGACATGGTCGCGGTTCGTTCTTTAGGCTTTGGGTATTGGGCTTTGCTCGTTCCAGTCGTTGGCGAGTGCGTCGGCCAGTTCGGGGTCGACCTGCTCGTTGTCGCCCTTGCCGCGGCTCACGGCGATAATCATGGCCATGGCCAGGCTGGTGATGAGCAAGGAAGTTCCGCCCGCACTAATCAAGGGCAGGGTTTGGCCCGTTACGGGCAGGAGTCCCGTTGCCACGGCCATGTTGATAAAGGCTTGAAGCACAATGGAGAAGCCGAGGCCCAGCGAGAGCAGCTTGCCAAAGAGGTCCTTAGAGCGCTTAGCCACCCGAATCACGGAGAAAAGCAGCCAGACGTACATGGCCAAAATTGCCGTGCCTCCGATTAGCCCATATTCTTCGACAATTAGGGCATAAACAAAGTCGGAATTGCTTTGGGGCAAGAAGTGCTTGTGAAGTCCGCCCCCGGGTCCCTGGCCAAAAATTTGGCCTTCGGCAATGGCCGTTTGGGCGAGGGTGGTCTGGTAGTTTTCGTCTTCGGAACCCCCTTGGGTGAAGGTTTCAATGCGCGACTTCCAGGTTTGTACCCGGTTGGGCATGAGGTCTGGAGCAAGGAGCACGGCGGCTATAAAGACCGCCAGGAGTGCGGACCCGAGCCCGGCCAGGCCAAGGAGGTAGCGAAACGGATACCCGCCCAAGGCCAGAACGATGCTGGCGTTGATGAAGATTAGTGCAGCGGTCGAGAAGTTGGCGGGCAAAATCAATCCGACGGTCAAAAAGATGGCCCAGAGCACCTTGCGGAAGGATTGCCAGAAGGTCCACTCTTCTTTGCGCTTGGCCAGCTGCCGCGCGACGTACATGATGAGCACCACGTTGGCCATGGCGCTGGTTTGGAACGAGATTCCGAAGATGTTGATCCATCGGCTTGCATTGGCTCCGCCAATGGTCCGCCCTTGAGCAAGGGTAAAGACCAGCAGCCCCAGGGTGATGAACATGAGTATTCCCGCAAGGCTGCCAAAGAAGCGGTAGGGTGCGCGGTGAATGACGAAGGCCAGACCCCAGCTCAGCACCACGTAGGCGAAGTAGCTCAGTGCGCCGCCGCCGCTGTAGACCGGCAGCAGGGAGAACAGCGACAGCAAGATCAGGCTCACCCAAACCTGAGTGCTGCCCTGAAAGTATGTGCTGAATCCCGGCTTTTCCATGGTTTAAAGGGCGCGGACGCAGGCTTTGAATTGGCTGCCCCGGTCTTCGTAGTTCTCAAAGAGGTCAAAGCTTGCGCAGCAGGGGCTTAGCAGCACGGTGTCGCCCTTGCTGGCAAGTTGGTAGGCCATGCGCACGGCCTGTTCCATGCTCGAGGTCTCGGCAAGCAGGTGCACCCGACCCTCAAAGGCGGCGGCAATCTTGGAGTTGTCGGTGCCCATGGCCACGATGGCCTTGACTTTTTTCTCGACCAAACCATAGAGTTCGCTGTAGTCATTGCCCTTGTCTACGCCGCCTAGAATCAGTACGGTAGGGGTTTTCATGCTCTCTAGGGCGTAGTAGGTCGAGTTGACGTTGGTGGCCTTGGAATCGTTGACAAAGTGAATTCCCCCAACGTGCGCAACGGCTTCCATGCGGTGCGGCAGGCCTTCAAAGTGAGCGAGCGATTCGCGGATGGCTTCGTCGCGCACTTGGAGCAGTCTGGCCGACAATCCAGCCGCAAGGGCGTTGAAGGTATTGTGTTTGCCTTGCAGGGCGAGTTCGTCTATGGTCATGTCGGAGTTTGAGGTTCTGATAAGGTATTTCGGGGGTATGGGGGTCGCACCCTGAACCGGCAGCTCGGCCGGCATGGTGGTGTAGATGGGGTAAAGGCTTGCGGCAACCCGCTCGAGGTAGCGTCGGCTCACGGGGTCTTCGCCATAAAAGACAAAGGCGTCGTCGGCATTTTGGTGCTGGGCAATGGCAAACTTGGTTTCGGCATAGGCCTCAAGGCTGCCGTAGCGATCCAGGTGGTCGGGGGTGATGTTCGTCAGAACGGCCACGTCGGGCTTGAAGCTGGGGCAGTCCTCAAGCTGGTAGCTCGAAACCTCCAGTACATAAATATCTGCGTCGGGCTCGAGCAGAAGCCGGCCCGCACCAATGCCAATGTTCCCGCCCACTTGCACGTTGGCTCCGGCCTGACGCAGAATGTGGCCAAGCCAGGCCGTGGTGGTGGTCTTGCCGTTGCTCCCGGTAATTGCGGCTATTTTGGCATGGCTCGGGCAGTTGCGGTAGAACCATTCTATATCGGACCATAGGGGAATTCCGGCCTGCTTGATGGCCTGTACAATGGGGTGGTTGGGCGGAATACCTGGACTTTTCACTACCGCTTCGGCCCTGAGGAACTGCTCTAGGCTGTGGTTGCCTTCTTCAAAGTCCACCTTGGCGGCCTCGAGCTGCGCTCGGAACGGGTCGCTCAGGGTTTTGCCTTCGCTCAAAAAGACCTTGATTCCGCGATGGGCAGCCAGAAGGGCGGCACCTACGCCGCTCTCTCCGCCGCCAAGCACGGCAATTCGATGGGGAAGGGTTGTGCGCACTTCCCTAGCGGAGTTTGAGGGTGATTAGGGTCAAAATCGCCAAAAAGATGCCCGAAATCCAGAATCGCGTGACGATTTTAGATTCGTGAAGGCCCTTTTTTTGAAAGTGATGGTGCAGCGGCGACATCAAGAAGATGCGACGGCCCTCGCCGTACTTCTTCTTGGTGAACTTAAAGTAGCCCACCTGAAGAAGCACGCTGAGGTTTTCGACCAAAAAGACTCCGGCCAAGATGGGAATTAGAAGTTCTTTGCGAATCGCTAGGGCAAAGACGGCGATTATAGCGCCTATAGAAAGGCTGCCCGTGTCGCCCATGAATACCTGCGCTGGGTAGGTGTTGTACCATAGAAATCCAATGGCTGAACCCAGGAAGGCCGCGGCAAATACGATCATTTCGCCCGACATGGGTATGTACATAATGTCGAGGTAGCTCGCAAAGACTACCGAACCGCTTACGTAGGCAAGTATCGCCAGGGTGAAGGCTATAATTGCGGAGGTTCCGCCCGCGAGGCCGTCGAGGCCGTCGGTCAGGTTGGCGCCGTTGCTCACCGCGGTGATGATGAAAACCACCACTACCATGAAGACCAGCCAAGCCCATTCCTCTTTGGAATCCGACCAAAACACCAGGTCGGCGTAGTCAAAGGTGGAGTCCTTGACCAAGGGAATGGTGGTGCGAAGGTGCTGCTCGGCAGGGCCAAAGCTGGGGCGGCCCGCGCTCGCTTCGCCATAAAGAAGCTTCAGGTCGCTTGCGGCGACCTCCTCTTTCATGGTAACGTCGGGGTGAAAGGCCAGCACGGCGGCAACCAGTACACCAAGACTGACCTGACCGATGACCTTAAAAATGCCCCGAAGGCCTTGCTTGTTTTTGCGAAATACCTTGATGTAGTCGTCGGCGAACCCGATGGCTCCCATCCAAATAGTCGTGATGAGCAGTAGCTGAATGTAGACGTTGCTCAGGTCGGCAACGAGCAGAACCGGAACCACAATGGCTGCCAAAATAATGAGTCCGCCCATGGTCGGGGTGCCGGCCTTGCTGAGCTGGCCCTCGAGGCCCAGGTCGCGGATGCTTTCACCCACCTGCAGCTTGCGCAGTACTTTGATGAGCCGACCGCCAAACGCCAGGCTGATGGTGAGCGACAGCAAGATGGCTAGGGCCGCCCTAAAGGTCAGGTAGCTAAAGAGGCCTGCGCCAGGCAGGTCATAGGGCTTAAGGGCGTCAAAGAGGGCGTAGAGCATGGTTTATAGGGCGTTAAACTGGTCTTTGAGGGTGGCTACGTCGTCAAAAGGGTGCTTGACTCCTGCGATTTCTTGGTAGGTTTCGTGGCCTTTGCCGGCGACCAAGATGACGTCTCCGGGCTTGGCCAGCTG
>DBBY01000025.1:4525-34484 GCA_002292855.1 Flavobacteriales bacterium UBA972
ACGGGGTCTAGGCCGGCTTCCATGTCGTCGAGAATGGCCTCGGGGTCTTCGCTGCGCGGATTGTCGCTCGTGATTATGGCCTTGGTGCTGCGGTCTGCCGCAATGCCTGCCATTATCGGGCGCTTGCCCTTGTCGCGGTCGCCGCCGCAGCCTATGACCGTGATTAGTTGCTGGGCGCCTTGGTTGAGTTCCTGAAGCGTTTTAAGCATGTTCTCGAGCGCATCGGGAGTATGGGCGTAGTCCACGATTCCCATGCGGCCCTCGGGCCCAGGAACCTTCTGGAACCGGCCGTCTACGCTTCGCACCGCGCTAAGGGCTTGAAGCGCTTCGTCGGCCGGAATTCCCAGCTCCACGGCGACCCCATACATGGCGGCCATGTTGTAGGCGTTGAATCCGCCAATGAGCTGCGACCAGCACTCCCGCTGGTTGATGCTCAGTAGGGTTCCTTGAAGGTGCGATTCCAGAACCTTCACCTTGATGTCTGCAGGGCGCTTGAGTGCATACGTAATTTGGCGGGCCCCGCAGTTTAGGAGCATGGTCTCGCCGTGCTTGTCGTCGGAGTTCACCAGGGCAAAGGCCTCCGGGGCCAGCCCGTCAAAGAGCAGCTTTTTGGCGGCTACGTAGTGGTCCATCGTCCCGTGGTAGTCGAGGTGGTCGCGAGAAATGTTGGTGAAGACCGCTCCGGCAAAGCGCAAACCCGTCACGCGGTGCTGCACCAGACCGTGCGAGCTCACTTCAATGAACACCACCTTGCAGCCGGCATCCCTCATGCGAGCCAAATGGCCTTGAAGTACCCATGCATCGGGAGTAGTATGGGTGGCGGCTTCTTCGACGGAGTTCACGCAGACCTTCACGGTGCTTATTAGTCCCGTTTTGGTTCCGCGGTGCACCAGCATGTGGTAGAGTAGGGTCGCCGTCGTGGTTTTGCCGTTGGTCCCGGTTACGCCAACCACGCTCATGCTATGGCTGGGGTGGTCAAACCAGGAGCATGCAATTTGGGCGTAGGCCTCGGCACTGTTGCCCACCACAATCCAGGTGACACTGGTTGAGGGCTCGCTCGGAAGCTCTTCGACCACCAGGGCCCTTGCGCCTGCGGCAATGGCCTGATCAAGGTATCGGTGTCCGTCGGATTGACTGCCCCGCACGGCGACAAAAAGACTGTCGGCGCGCACGCTTCGGCTGTCGGATGCTACGAATTCCACGGCCAAATTGGTGCTGCCCTGCACGTCGGTCAGGCGCAGTCCATAGAGCAAGTTCTTCAGCAGCTTCATCCTAAAATCAGCATAATGGTTTTGCGTCCGACACCCGGACTCCAGGAGCGCACGCGTCCGTTCCCCTTGGTTTGCACGGTGTAGCCCTTGCGCTCGAGCAGGCGCAGGGCATCGGTGGCCTTCCAACCGGTCCAGTTGGGCATGGTTCCGCGGTCAAGGTCGGCTTCGGCTTCGGCCCATTGCTTTTCGCTCGATGCGGACTGCTTTTGGGCAACGTTCTCGAGGCCCTCGGTCCAGTAGCCCTTGGGCGGGGCCTGCTCGTCGGGAATAAATCGGGTAATGCCCACCGCGATGTCCTGAAATACGGGCGCAGCCACCACGTTGGCGTAGTAGCCCATGCTTTTAATGGGCCGCGAAACCACCACTACGCAGGAGTACTTGGGATTGTCCGCCGGAAAGTAGCCCGCAAACGAAGCCTGGTAGCCCATTCGCTCGGGATTCCAGTACTCCAGCTGGCAGGTTCCGGTCTTGCCGGCGAGCTTTAGCGAGTCGAGCCTAATGTTGGTCGCGGTTCCGCGCAAAACAACGTTCTCCATTAGGTTGCGGACTTTGGCCACATTCTCCTTCGACGCAATGCTGCTGCGGATGTATTCCACTTCAGATTCGGCAACGACCTGACCGCGGTCTATCGTGCGCTCCCAGAGTCGGGGCCTCACCATCTTGCCATCGTTGGCCAAGGCATTGTAAAAAACCAGGGTTTGAAGGGGCGTGCACTGCACTCCGTAGCCAAACATCATCCAGGGCAGGGTGGTGCCCGACCAGCGCTTGCCGCCCGGTTGCGGAATAAAGGGCTTGCTCTCGCCGTTGACTTCAATGCCCGTTTTTTCGCCCAAGCCCATTTGGTAGAGGCGGTCAATAAATTCCTGGGGGTTGGCGGCATACTTGGGGTAAATGGCCTTGACCACCCCGGTGTTGCTCGACACTTCTAAGGCGCGTCCTAGCGAAATCACACCGTAGCCGCCCTTGTGCGAGTCGTTTACTTTTTTGCCATAGACCACATACACGCCCCCGTCGGTGTCGACCTTGGTGGCGGTGTCTACCACGCCGTCTTCGAGCGCGGCCAGTAGGGCAGCAAACTTGAAGGTGGATCCGGGCTCGGTGCGTTCCCAGACGGCATAGTTCCGCAGCTCGGTATAGGTCGAGTCGCCATCTTCGCGCCCCAGGTTTACCATGGCGCGGATTTTACCCGTGGCCACCTCCATTACGATCACGCTGCCGTGTTCCGCCTGAAACTGCTCCAGCCGCTGCAGTAGAGCCCGATGCGCAATGTCTTGAATGCGCGTGTCAAGGGTAGTTTCGATGTCGGCTCCGTCGCGCGGTTCCACCTCGTAGTTGGCCTCAAGCGGCTTCCACTGGCCCTTGCCAAAATGCTGCATCCACCGGAGTCCGTTTTGGCCGCCCAGAACTTTATTGAAGGTGGCCTCGAGTCCGGCCTTGGCGTCAGGCCTCCAGTACCCAATGGTCCGCTCGGCCATCATGCCAAGGGGCATGAGTCGGGTGTAGCGCTCCTCGGCAATTAAGCCGTATTCAAAGGGGCCGCCGTCAAAAAGGGGCAGGTCACGCACCCTGCGGTACATGCTGAAGCTTAGGTTTTTAGCGATTAGCGCATAGCGTTTTTTCTCGCTTTGCTGCTCCTTGAGGTAGGTGAGCCATTCCCAGGCACTGCGCTCGGGCAAAAGAAGCTGCAGACCAATGGCGGTCTTGTTTATGTTTTTGTCAAAGTGCTCTTGGTTCACCAGCGAGGCATCCCAGCGCAGCTCATACACGGGCATCGAGGTGGCCAGAAGCTGCCCGTCTGAGGAATAGATATTGCCCCGGCTCGCCTGAACCGTGCGCTGCTGCACTACCCGGTCTCGGGCGGCTTCGCGCAGTGCTCCGCCGTCGCGAATCGATACTACATAAAGCTTGACCAGCACCGCAAGGGCAAACAAGGCCAGGAATGCACTGATGCCCGCGACCCAGCGCGAACTCAGTCGGTCGGGGTCATTCGGCTTCATCCTTGGGTTGAATTATGCGTTCTGGTGCTTTGGTTGGCGGAACCATGCCCATTAGTTGGGTTCGTTCGCGCACGGAACTTTCGGTTCCCATGAGCATCAAGGTCGATTTTGCCTCGAGGTACTCGGATTTGATTTCGCTCAGTTCTGCCGAGAGTTTGCTGATTTGGCGGGACTGCTGCTCGGCCTGGTGGGCCCAAAAGATCGCCAGAACCCCGAGCGCGCTTAAAAAACCCACAAAAGGCAGGTTGCGCACTACATAGGGATGCCCCAAAAAGGTACCCCTGAGTACGGAGGTCAGGCGCAGGCGATCGGACTTCTCAGCCATGGCTTACCTCAATTTTTTCTGCCGCGCGCAGCCTTGCGGAGCGCGACCTTGGATTTTCTTCAAGCTCCTCGGGCCCTGCGCTGACTGGCTTGCGGGTGAGGACTTCAAAGGGAACGAGCCGGCGACCAAAGCGGTCTCGGTCGGCCTCTCCTTGGCAGCGGCCCTCGCGCATTAAGTTTTTAACCCGGCGGTCCTCAAGGCTGTGGTAGCTCATGACCACCAAGCGGCCTCCGGTTTTGAGGCTGGGCACGCAGTCCGCCAAAAAGGCTTCAAGCACTTCCATTTCGCGGTTGACCGCGATCCGTATGGCCTGAAAAACCCTAGTGGGCAGCTTGGCATTCCGGCCTCGGCTGCAGAAGGGCTCGATGACGAGCCTGAGCTCCGCCGTGGTGGTCAGGGGCAGGGCCTTCAGTATTGCGGCGGCAATGCCAGCAGGGCGCTCCACGTCGCCAAATTCGGCCAAGACTTTGCGAAGCTCCAGTTCGCCCACTTCACTCAGCCACTCGCTGGCGGGCTGGCCGGCCTCGGGATTCATTCGCATGTCGAGCGGACCCTCGTATTTATGCGCAAATCCGCGCTCAGGCTGGTCGAGTTGGTGGCTGCTCACCCCCAGGTCAGCCAAAATACCGTCAACCTGCGGGGCACCGTGAAGCTTCAAAAACCGTTTGAGGTGCTCAAAATTGTGCGGAACAAGGGTAAAGCGCGGGTCTTCGAGGGCGTTGGCCGCCGCGTCGGGATCCTGATCGAAGGCAATTAACCTACCCTTGCCTCCCAGAGCCTCGAGTATAGCCCGGCTGTGTCCGCCGCCGCCAAAGGTGGCGTCGATGTAGATCCCGTCAGGGCGAAGGTTTAAAAAGTCAAGGCATTCGGCGAGGAGAACGGGCTTATGGTAGCTCATGGTCTCGATTTTGGTCGCCCATTACCTCTTCGGCCAACTGGGCAAAGTCAAGGTCGCTTGGATTGACCGCCGCCTCGTAGGCCTTGCGGTTCCAAATTTCTAAACCAAAAGTGGTGCCCGAGAACACGAGTTCTCGCTCGAGGCCCGCATAAACGGCCAGGTCTTTAGCAATAAGAATCCGCCCCGAACCGTCGAGCTCCACCATCTTAACGCCGGCATGAAAGAGCCGCACAAAATCCGCGTTCTTTTTAACAAAACGGTTGAGGCCGCCGATTTTATCAGAAATACTCTTCCACTGGGCCATGCTGTGCAGCTCAAGGCAGGGACTAAAAACGCTTCGCTTGAGCACAAACCCTTCACGAGCAGCTGCATCCAGTTGGCGCTTGAGGCCAGCGGGGAGCAAGACGCGGCCTTTGGCGTCCATACTGCATTCGTATACTCCGAGTACGGAATTCATGGGTTTTGGTGAATTAGTTGCATCAAAAGTAGTAGTTTCTCCCACAAAAACCCACTTTCTCCCACTATTGTGCATAACTTTTGTCTTTTCTTCCTATTCCATTTATTTTAAACGCTTTATGAATCTTATTGAGTCAAATTTTTAGGGGTCATGAGGCCGGATTGCGGTGCTTTGGTCGGGCGGCCGTCGGTGACCGCCCAGGCCCTGCTTCGCCCCATACGGCGCATCCCTGCCCTATCTTTGCCCAAGACTTAGAACTTTACATCAATGATTGTTAGCGACGGTAAATTCGAATACCTCACCGAGGGTAGCGGAACTCCCATGATTTTCCTGCACGGCCTCATGGGTAACTTGAGCAACTTTCAGCACCAGGTCGACTACTTTAGCTCGCGCGGCTACGAGGTGGTGGTACCCCTGCTCCCTCTGTACTCTATGCCTTTGGCGACTACTTCGGTAAGCAGCCTAACTAAGTTTGTCAAGAAGTTCATCGATCACAGGGGCTATACCAAGGTGATCCTGGTGGGCAACAGTCTGGGCGGTCACATCGCCCTTCTTTTTCAGAAACTCTACCCCAGCTACCTCAAGAGCATTGTGCTTTCGGGCTCAAGCGGACTTTATGAGGCGGCCATGGGCAACAGCTACCCCCGACGTGGCGACCGCGACTACATTGCTGAGCGCGTGCGCGACGTGTTCCACATCAAAGAGGTTGCTACCGAAGAACTCATCGATCAGGTCTTCAGCACCGTCAACGACCGCATGAAGGCCATCAAGACCCTTGCCATTTCTAAGTCGGCGATACGCCACAATATGGCAGAAGACATTACGTCCTTCCATTTGCCAGTTTGCTTGATTTGGGGCAGGCAGGATGCCGTCACGCCTCCCGAGGTGGCCGATAAGTTTCACGAACTTTTGCCCAACTCCGATCTTTTTTGGATTGATAACTGCGGCCACGCCGCAATGATGGAGCATCCGCAGGAGTTTAACACGATTGTCGACGAGTGGCTCAAGAAGAACGAGGTCGCCTAAATCTTCACGCGGAATTTGTACTCTCCTCCCCGAGGGTTGACGAGTGCCCCGAATGGGATATTCCGGAATACGCCTTTATTGGCCGGTCCAATGTAGGCAAGTCTTCGCTGATCAATAAGCTCGTGGGCCGCAAAGGGTTGGCAAAAACTTCGGGTAGTCCGGGCAAAACCCAGCTGATTAATTTGTTTAAAATTGACCGCGGAACCTGGGTTCTTGCCGACTTGCCGGGCTACGGCTACGCCAAAGTCAGCAAGGTCATGAGGGGCTCATTCAGCACCATGATTGGTCGCTACGTGCGCGAGCGCAAGAATCTCGCTCTGGTATTTGTGCTTATTGATGGCCGTCTGGATCCCCAGAAGGCCGACCTGGATTTTCTCAAGCAGTTGGGCCTTTGGGAGGTCCCCTTTGCCCTGGTATTCACCAAGGCCGACAAGATCTCGGGTTCTGTTTTGATGAAGAATCGCGCCGCATTTGAGAAGGCCTTTTTGGAAGACTGGGATGAGCTCCCTCCCTGGTTTCAGACCAGTGCCGAGACCGGCTACGGGCGAGACAAGCTTCTCGCCTACATTGAGTCGATTAACCTCCAGCTCCGCGAATCGGGTCCATTAACTTAAGGCGTTCGCCGAAGTGGCGCGCGAATCCGCGAAGGTCCGATGCGGCCTCTGATTCATTGGTCGCCCGCTCCAGTCCGTCGGCAAGGGCAAGCAGGGTTTGGTGGTACATTTTTTTCATGTGGTCCACGCTCATTTCTTTGGTCCACAAATCAATGCGCAGCAGCTCTTCGGCGCGGTCGTCCCAGACCGACAGCATAATTGCTTGCGTATCGGACTGTTCTACGCCGCCGTCGGGCGCCGACCATTGAATGCGTTCGGGGACTCGGTTGGCGTCCAGTTCGATTTCGAGGTTTATGCTGGATTTCATGGTCGGTAGTTGGATTGCTTGAGAATTTCAGTGCTCTTGGGGCTGGCTTCGAGTACTTCCCAAAGGCTTAGTTGCGGATTGCTTCGCCAGTAGGCCTGCATTATGCGCCAGCCGAACCAAACGCCAATTTGGCCCGGGATTTCTTGGTCGCGCTCGCTCCCCATTTTGCTGAACGGAGCTACTTCGACTAGCTTGCGCTTAAGGTCTGCGCGGTTGTCAAAAAGCCAGCGTTCGCGAGCCAGGGACTTCCACAGGGCCGCTTCATTCTCGGCCAGAAAGGCCTGCTGGTCGGCAGAATAGGTGAGGTAGAGGTAGGCGTCTTCTTCGCCCAAGACCGTTTGAATAAAAAGGAGCTGTTTGCCGCGGCGGAGCATTTCGTCAATCAGCTGTCCGCCACCCGAAGGAGTCGGCTCGTAGAGGGCAGCGGCCATGGCGCTGTAGATTCGCTCTGGGTCGTGGCTTTTGCGCAGGTAGGCGGATTCGGTGCCGTAGAGTGGGTGCTCTGCGCCCAAAAATCGATCCCAGGCTACAAAAAGCGCCCCCTCTGTTTTAAGCACGTCAAACTCTTCGGCTCGAGAGATGTAGGTGTAGACGCGAAGTCCGCTTGGCGCAGCCTGCAGCCCGTCGATGCGGTCGAGCATTTGCTTGGTTCGCCGGTCAAAATCGGCCAAGGGCCTGCGAACTTTTTTGGCGTCGGCCCAGAGTTGCCTCAGCCCCTGGTCTAGCAAATAGGGCGGGAGGTTCTCGCGCCAGTTGGGTTCAAAAATTAGCGGGTGCCGCGGAGCCATATCCTCGAGCTTCAACAGCATGGCCGCGGAGTCAAGATCGAGCACGGAGTCTGCGAAATGCACGATGCGCAAGGGGTCTTGGTCGGCAAGAATGGCCGATTGCGCTTGGGCTTGGGCCTCTTCTCCCGCGTCGGTCCATGGGTCGTTGCGGCAGGCAGAAAGCCATAGGGCTGCGCTTGCAGCGAACAAAACACCTAATTTTGGCGTCCTTAGTTGCATAACCCAAAGGTAGTCTGATGAACGTCCCCTCCCTAACCCAGCACATTGTTCAATGGCTTAGTGCCTATGCCGACCAGGCAGGGGCAAAGGGATTTGTAGTGGGAGTGAGCGGTGGAATCGATTCTGCCGTCACTGCCGGACTCTGTGCGGCCACGGGACTCCGCGTCAGGCTCCTTGAAATGCCTATTCACCAGGATGCCGACCAGCTAGGCCGCTCGCAGGATTGGATCAATCACCTTGCGCAGCAGCACCCCATGGTAACTGCCCACCGCATTGACTTGAGCGGTGTTTTTGACGCGCATTGCGAGGCCATGGGTCTTGATGCATCGCCCACGCGAGATCTCGCCCTGGCCAATACCCGCGCGAGGATTCGCATGGCAACCCTCTATGCGGAGGCCCAGTGCTACGGCTTGCTCGTCGCAGGGACTGGCAACAAGGTCGAGGATTTTGGCGTCGGATTTTTCACCAAATACGGCGATGGAGGGGTTGACCTAAGCCCCATCGCGGGCCTCTACAAATCCCAGGTTTATCGGGTAGGCGAGCATCTGGGGGTGCCTAAAGCCATCCTCGAAGCGGCGCCCACCGACGGGCTTTGGTCCGACGGACGCACCGACGAGGACCAGCTGGGAGCGACCTACGCCGAGCTCGAAGTAGCCATGGAATTCAGCCATCTTCAGCAATGGAATCCTTCGGTGGTGCGCAATGATCTGGACTGGGCCCGGGCTCTCGGCCTAGAGGGTCGCTCTTTGGAGGTTTTTGCGTTGTACTGCCGGTTCCACCGGGCCAACCTTCACAAAATGAGGCCTATTCCGGTTTGCGAAATCCCCAAGGACCTGCTGGTCTAGCGGCCCATGGTGAAGGGCAGGGGGTCGCCCGTGGTGCTCGAGGGCAGCGCAATACCCAAAATCATGCTCCAGGTGGGCGCCATGTCTCGTGGGTGCACGCGCTCCCATCGGTCGGAATTGGCTGGAATACCCGGCCCCATGAAGACTATGGGCACGTGGGTATCGTAGCTATGGCCCGACCCGTGGGTACAGCCTTCTTCTCCGTAGTCCATGTGGCCTGACTTCAATTCATAAAACACCTGCCCGCTCCGGGCATCAAAGGCATTGCGGCGCAGGGCGACCTTGGGGTCGCACGAAGTGCGCACCTCGTCGGCGGTCCAGGCCATTTGTACGGCGGGGTGCTGCATGATGGCGTCGCGCACGAGTTCCCAATCGTCGTCGTCGCGGCTCTTGAGGTGGATTTGGTCGTTGCCCATTTGCACCACACCGGGCTCGTCCAGATCCAGTGCAGCGATGAGTTGGTTGAACTGCTCCTCAAGCGCTCGGCCATTCCAATTCTGAACGGCAAAACCGTCCAATGCGGCCTGGTTGGAGTTGTCGCAGGAACCGTGGTCCGCCGTGAGCGACACGTAGTAGTTGCCGCGGCCAAGCCTCCGGTCGAGTTCGTCAAAGAGCTGGCCCAACTGCAGGTCGAGGCGCAGGTAGACGTCCATCAACTCTTGCGCGCGCGGACCCATCAGGTGCCCCAGGTGGTCGGGCGTGGAGAACGAAAGGGCGAGCACGTCGGTGTGGGTTCCGCGGCCGAGGTTTTCTGCGACTAGGGCGGCCAGGGCCACGTCAATAAGGATTTGGTTGCCCTGCGGGGTGTAGCGAATCAATCCAGGGTTGCCTGCGCCAAGCGCTGCGAGGTCGTAGGGGAATTTGCCAGAGTTGGATCCGCGAATCTTCCCTTCAAAGGGACGCTCGTCAGGCCCCGTGAAGGACTCGTAGACCGAGGGGGCCATCAGGCGTTCCCAGGTGCCCTTGAGGTAGCTGGCAGGGTTGTGGTCCCTATTGAAGGATTCAATCCATGCAGGGAGTTGCGAGGCGTAGTGCGTTGAGGTTACAAAACCCACCTTATCGTCCATCCAAAATCCTGCGTCGCCGTAGTGGCCGGCGGCAGTGATGGCGCCGCGGTCCTTGAGCGAGAATGCAAATATTTTAGAAGCGCCGACACTTGCCCATTCCAGCTCGTCGGTCCAGGTGGTCGACCTTATGTTTTTGGGACTTCTCTTGTCGGATTCTCGCGTGCTCCCCACGGGCTGCACGTCGAGGTCTTCGACGCAGTAGACCGTGCGTCCGAGGGCCGGGTCGTACCAATCGTTTGCGATGATTCCGTTGCCCGAGGGATCGGTGCCGGTATAAACTACCGCATGCCCAGGCCCTGTGTAGGTAGGCGAGTGGGTGTAGTGGCCGTTGCGGAATACCTGCCCTTCGCTAATTAAACGCTTAAAACCGCCGGTATAGAGCGAAGCGAAGCGGCTTAAATAGTCCGCACGCATTTGGTCCACCACAATAGAAACCGCCAACTTTGGCTGGGCCTCGCGAACCGGTGAAGTGGTTTTTTTTTGAGCATGAGCCGGGGCGGCAAGCGCCAAGGCAGTCAGAATGGTCCAGTAAATTCGCATGAGTCAAATATAGATCAGGCTTCTTGAGCGGCTGTTTTGGCAGTATTAAATCGCTCTTGAGCCTCTGCCCAAACTTCAAAGTGGGCATGAACGCGGTGCTGCAGCTCCTCGTAGCCCTTAAAAAATTCCGGATCCATACTGCGTTCCTTAAACCGTTCTGGGTTAGCCACTTCGGCGTCGAGGGCGTCCAGCTCGGCCTGAGCTTGTTCGTAGGCGCGCTCCGAGGCCTCCATGGCCTTTTCTGCGGCTCGCAGTTCGGCGTCCAGGCGTTTTTGCTCCTCTCGGTTGCGCGATACTCCTGATTTTGCCGTCGCGGTAGCTGCGGCCGAAGCAGCTGCAGCCGAGGCCGCCGCCTTGCGCGCGCCCGCAACTTCCATAGCCCGAAGGGATTCCAGCTTGCGCTGTTCCAAGAAGTACTCGATCCCGCCCAAGTAGGGTTTAACCTTGCCGTCGCGAAACTCAAAGGTTAGGGTGCAGAGTCCTTCCATGAATTCCCGGTCGTGCGAGACGACGATCAGGGTGCCGTCGAACTGCAGCAGCGCTTGCTTGAGCACGTCTTTGGCGGCCATGTCCAAGTGGTTGGTGGGCTCGTCAAGAACCAAGAGGTTGATGGGATTCAGCATCAGCTGGCAAAGGGCAAGTCGGCCGCGTTCGCCACCCGACAGCACCCGAACCTTCTTCTCCACGTCGTCACCGCCAAACATAAAGTTGCCGAGCAGGTTGCGCGCGTTTCGGCGTATCTCGTCCGGAGCCGCGTCTTCAATGGTCTGCAGCACCGTTTTGGTTCCGTCCAGCACTTCGGCTTGGTTTTGAGCGTAGTATCCCATTTTAACCTGGTAACCCCACTCGATGCTGCCCTCGCATTCCAAGCCTTCAGCCAGAATTTTAACTAATGTGGACTTTCCCTGCCCGTTTTGGCCGACAAAGGCAATTTTTTGGCCCCGAACAAACTCCAAATCAAGGCCTTTCAGCACGTGCTTGGTGCCGTAGTGCTTGTGAATTCCACTTAGTTTGGCGTTGATTTTACCCGAATGCGGTGCAGGCGGAAACTTAAACCGCATCTGCCTATTGTCTTCGTCGTCCACCTCAATAACCTCGATGCGGTCCAGTTTTTTGATCAAAGACTGGGCAAAGGCGGCCTTGCTGGCTTTGGCGCGAAAGCGGTCCACCAATTCCTGCGTGTTCTTAATTTCCTTGTCTTGATTCACCTTGGCCTGGCGCTGCTTTTCGCGAATTTCGTCGCGGAGCGTCAGGTACTTGAAGTAGGGAACATTGTAGTCATAGCTCTTGCCCAGTACCAGCTCGAGGGTGCGGTTGGTCGCGTTGTTCAAGAAGGTTCGGTCGTGCGAAACCAGTATGATGGCCTGGTTGCTCTGGGCCAAGAATTCCTCAAGCCAGAGGATGGATTCAATGTCTAGGTGGTTGGTGGGCTCGTCCAAAAGGAGGACGTCGTGCTGCTGAAGCAGGATTTTAGCAAGTTCTACCCTCATTTGCCATCCGCCCGAGAAGGAATTGAGCGGCTGGTGGAAGTCCGTGGATTTAAATCCGAGCCCCATTAAAACGCGTTCGAGGTCGGCCTGGTAGGTGTACCCGCCAATGTGCTGAAATCGCTCTTGCGAATGGTGAAAGCGCTCGAGAAGGTCCATGTAGGCGTCGCTTTCGTAGTCCGTGCGGGTTCCCATTTCGAGGGTCATGGATTCAATGTCCGCTTCTAATCGCTTAATTTCCACAAAGCTTGACGCGGCCTCGTCCCAGACGCTCGACAAGGGAGCCGGGGGCATGTCCTGAGTCAGGAAGCCAATGCTGAAGTCGCTTGGGCAGTTAATGCTCCCTGAGTCGGGGCGCAGTCGGCCTGCAATGAGCTTGAGGAGGGTGGATTTTCCGGCGCCGTTGCGGCCCACTAGACCGATGCGGTCGTTGGCATTTACCTGGAACGAAACTCCTTTAAAAAGGTCTGATCCGCCGAAGCTTAGACTAACTTGAAATATACTCAGCATGAGGGTCACAAAAGTAGTACGTTATGGGGCCTGGTCAGGGTAAATTTGCAGTCCCCCTATTTTAGTCCAGTATTTCATGAAGTTGATCGGTAAAGGCAGCAAGTCCTACAGCATTTTAGCCGCAAAGTGCCCACAGTGCCACGAGGGTGCGATGTTTCAAAACCCCAATCCCTACCGCTTGGCCAGCATGTTTGATATGCACGAAGAATGCAGCGTATGCGGACTCGTGTATGAGCCTGAACCCAATTTTTACTACGGAGCCATGTACGTATCCTACGCCTACACGGTCGCGCTCTTTGTGGCGGTGTATGTGATTTTTGCGGTTTTCTTGGGCTGGACTATGTGGCCAACAGTGGGAGCGCTGGCGCTTACTTTAGTGGCACTTGGGCCCTTTTTGTTTCGCGTCGCTCGGGTGACCTACCTCAACATTTTTGTGCATTATGACCCCAATGCGGTCAAGAAGTCCTAAAATTTAGCGGAATTCCAGAGCTCGGCTGCCAGAAGCGGAGCGTGAAGGGTCCCACGCGACCCTAGGCCGTTGAGCAGCCCCAGTCCCTTGAGTTCGGGGTGCCATCCCCATCGCGGGCGACGGTCTTTGGTGGTTGGTCGAATGCCGGTCCAGGCATCCAAAACCTCAATTTCGCCTTTAAACCAGGCCGCAGCGGACTTCACTAGCTCCTGAGTATGAACTTCGTCGGCCGCGGGAGGGTCCAGGTCGCCATGGTCAATACCCCAGGCATAGGTGGCACCAAGCTGATGGATTCCCTCTCCATCTGGAACCAAAAAGTGGCTGCGGTGAAGCATCAGGCTAGACGCCGCTGCACCTTGAATGCGCAGGCCCTGGCCCAAGGTGCGGGCAAATCCCAAATCGCCCCAAAAGTGCTCTGCCCAGCGAGCTTGGTAGCCCTCGCAGAGCAGCACTGCGTCGAATTCCTGGCGATCATTGATGAGCCATGCTCCAGAGTCCAGTGGCCGAAGTTGAACCACGGGATCCTTACTGAACTCGAAGTATTGGGAGGCCCAGTCCAAGTAGGCGGCAATTCGAAGCCTAAAACTGCCTCGGACCATGCCAAGTTTGAGTCCGCTGACGTACTCCGGCGCATCGACGAGCTCACCCAGAAACTCCCCAATCACCGGATGGTCCCGCAGGGCGCCCCAGTCGTTCACCTCTGCGGCGGTTTGGAGGACTTCATAAATGGGTTCGGTGCTGCAAAACTCCGCCGGGTACATTCTGTGGGCGGCTTCTAAGGCCTCCTTCGCACGCCAGACGGCTCTGCGCCGCTTTAGAACAATGGGATTGACCAATCCAGTGGCAACCCGTGAGGAGCAGCGCAGGATGCCCGCGTCAAAGACGACCACAGTACAGCCTTCAGGGGCAAGTCGTGCCGCTGCACTGCCCGCAATTCCGAATCCCACAATGGCAACGCGCTTCATAGTGCCGGCAAGGTAGGGTCAAAAAAAAGCCGCCCCAAAAGGGCGGCTGAATCGAATCGTCTAAAAGACTAAAACTGCCAGTAGTCGTGCTCGCGGTTGCGAATCTCCTCACGGATTCGCTTGGACTCCAGAAGCTGCTCCATAGGATTGTTAGCCTTGTAGTCCTTGATCTCGCGGTCGTAGACGTTGTCTTCTTTCATCACGATCGCGTTGAAGTAGCGCATCTGAAAGATTTGGTCAAAGGTCAAACGGCGCGTGTTGTTGTTGGGGTTGTAGGCCACATTGGTTGCAAATGCCTGGCGGGCATCGGGGAACCAAACCCAGAACAAGTTGACGATGTCGCCCTCTGAAGGGTCCTTAATCACCGGCGAAATTCCAATGATGCGGTTTTTGAGTTCGCCGCGCTGCTTGTCAAAGTACCAATCGCTCTTGATATCCCAAGCGAGGATGTTATTGGCCTTAATCTCAATTGAGTCAATCGCCAAGATGGTGCCGTCGTCGTTGTCGCGAATAGTGTCGATGCGGAACAAGCGGTTGCCCACCTCGTTCATGGTCAAGGGGCGCAAAAACAAGTCGTCGTCGTAGACTTCGGTAATGCTGCCTTCGCTTAGAATAGCATCCTTCATCACGTCAAACAGCGACTTGCGGTCGGGCAAGGCCTGAATAGGGTAGTACAGGGGGTGGTTGAGCTTCTCCAGGGTGTGGATGCGCTCCCAGTTGCGGCGAGACCAAAGCATGTCGTCTTGGCGCAGGTGGGCATAGGGAATGACGCGGGCTTGGCCCGTGTGCATCTCTGACTTTGGAATCAATCCATCGTCTTGCGGAGAAAGAACTTGTGCTTTGAGGGTCAGGCCCACCAAAAACAAGGCGGCTAAAGAAACTAGGTTTTTCATACTATTGAACGTCAAGAACTACGTTAGAAATATTCTCAATGCGAGTGCCCTGTGGGGTTTCTGCCTTGATTCTTCGAATGGAAACAGACGAACCTGGGCGCAAGCGCTCAATCTGGTCGCGAAGGTCGTTGGGCACCTTATTGCCCTTCACTTGGATGGCGGGCTTACCCTCTAATTTAATGTCAAATGCCTTAACCGTTAGGGGCAGGTCAAAGGGAAAATCCTGGTACTCGGCCTCAACAATCCCCTTGGCCAAAAGGCTAGTAGAAATTAAGCCATCCTTCTTTTTGTACACGGTACCCACGGCCTGAGGTAGGCCTTTAATACGGTAGAGCTTCTCGCCCGCCTTGCGCGATTTGCCGTCCTTCTCCTTGACGGTAACGGAGATAACTACTTCTTTACCGGTCACGTTGGTCACGTTGGCGATGTAGTTGCCTGCCTTGCCCGTGATTCCTGAACCCGAAACTACCAGGTTCTCTGGAGCCACTCCCGGTACCGAAACTTCGATGGGGTTGTCTACGTTGCGGTAGAGTACGTTCATCTTGGTGGCAGAAATTACCACACTGGGCGGTGCGACCGTGTAGGTCAGCTCAAAGGGGTAGTCGGTATCGCCTCCTGGAATGCGCATGCTGCCCTTCAAGGTTTTGCTGCCGTTGCCGGATCCTTGAATGCGAATCTTTCCTACTCCGTTCTCCACGCTCTGCGGGGTGACGCCTATAAATTGCGGATTACGTTGATTGTCATAGGCCGCCAAAAACACGTCAGCCTCGAGGTAGTCGCCCTGAGTAACGTAGGTGGACTTGGGAGTAACGACGGCTCTAACGTTGTCAAACTTTAGGGTGTTGGCGTCAATCTGGCCATAAAGGTGCTCGACGGTCTTTGCTTCCATGCGCCGCACGCGCGACTGAAGGTCCGTCAAAAACGGAATAACTCCCGCCAGGGGTAGCTCTGCGAAGGTTGCGCGCTCCCACGACATCTTCGTGCCCTCAACGACCTCGTCTTCAAAGTTGAATGTTTCGTCAATGATGCGCTTCATGGTTTCGTCGCCGTCGGTCTGGGTCTCCAGAAAACTGCGGTAGGCTAGGATCCGCTCTTTAATTTCTTTGGCTTTCCCTTGGCCCCCTACGCTTTTGTCGTTCAAGAGGTAGTTCTCTCCGACGTCGCGGTTGTCGGATCCCTTGTAGCGTCCCTCCTTGTCATATCCGCCGGTTTGGGTAATCATCTCTTCTTTGGTCAGCTTGAGAAGACCAAAAAGGCTTTCGGATTCCTCCTTGACCTTCAGGGCCCGCTCATTGATGGGAATGGCGCGTGGGTTTTCAGAAACCTGTGCTGCAATGGCGCTGTAAATGGTAGCGGTTCCGCTCTCAACAGTGCTCACGGTAGCATTCATTCCCTTGTCGAGCTTGTCGAGCACGCGCAGAATGTCTTTGGAAACATTCAAGGCTAGCATCGCAGTCAACACGAGGTACATCATGTTGATCATCTTCTGACGCGGAGAAATTTTACCTGAAGCCATGGGGTTCTATATCGAAATTATTATGAGGAAGAGGGGCTATTAGTGCTTGTTGGGTCTGAAGGTTCTCTATTACGAGCGAACGTTCATCGCCGCCAGCATGTTTCCGTACACGGAATTCAGCTGCGACAGGTTCTGGCTTAGCTTGGCCACCTCACCCGCAAGGGCATCGGTGTTTTGGGCTGAAGCACTGAGCTTCTCCATTACGGTATTTTGAATCTCCACTTGGCTCGTAGTGTTCTCAAGCTGCACGGCATAAAGGGCGTTAAGCGCCTCCATGTTCTTGGCTGCGGCACCGAGTTGCTGGCTGTAGCTTGCGGTTGCTCCTGCGGCGTCGGTGGCGCTGTTGAGGGACGCTGCCGTATCGCTTAGCCTGCGCATTCCCGCTGACAAACTGTCGAGCAGTTCGGGTCCGATTTTGGCTTCCTCGAGCATGCGGTCGAGCTCCTGAGTGGGGGTTCCTGAACCTTTGCGGGCTTTCTTGCTGTAGTCCAGCTCGTTCTCGAGTTCGGGGTAGGCTAGGGCCCAGTCGTACTCTTTAGGCTGTGCCTCAAAAGCAGAAATGGCAAAAATGACGGCCTCGGTAGTAAGACCAATAATGAGCATCAAATCCGCTCCTTTAAGGTGCAAAATCTTGAACAATGCTCCCATAATTACTACTGCAGCGCCCAATCCGTAGAGCTTAACCATGAAGTCTTTAAAGCGCTTACCGTTAACGTCGATTATAGCCATTTTGAATGAAGTTTAGGGGTTGAGAGTGGGAAAAGGTTAACTAGAAAAAAATTTAGAAGTCTCGGCGATCACGGCCTAAGAAGCTTTGAACCGTGCGGAATCCAATGTAGGATTTAGCCGTGTCCTGGTACTCGTAGTCGCGCATGCCGTTTTGCATGAAGATGGCGACGTCCTTCCACGATCCTCCGCGAATAACCTTTCGCTTGAGGGTCACGGCGTCTGACTCGGCTGCACTGTACTTAAAGTCAGGGCTCAGGTCAGAAACGTAGTAGTAGGACGCTTCGTCAAAGGCGGTACTGGTCCATTCTGCGACGTTGCCGGCCATGTCGTAGAGGCCGTATCCGTTGGGCTCATAACTGTGAACCCTAACAGGGTGCATTCCGCCGTCTGCCACAAGATTGCCACGCCCAGGCTTGAAGTTCGCCAAAAAGCAGCCCTTGCTGTTGGTGGTGTAGGGTCCGCCCCAAGGGTAGGTCGTTAGTTCGCGTCCGCCACGAGCTGCGTACTCCCACTCTGCCTCGGTAGGCAGGCGGAACTCGTTCTCGATGAAGTCGTTGCTCTCGCGCAGGTAGCTGTTGCGGTAGTGGGTGCGCCAGTTGGCAAAGGCCGTAGACTGCTTCCAGCTCACGCCAACCACCGGGTACTCGTCGTAGGCGGGATGCCAGAAGTAGTTGTCGTGAAGGTTTTCGTTGAATGAGTAGGTAAAATCAGAGATCCAAGCCAGGGTGTCGGGGTAGACATTGATAATTTCTGATACAAAGAAGCTTGAACGATCCGAAGCTTTTTTGCCGTTTTTGATGTAGTCGCGGTAGGAGAAGGTGCGACCGTCGCCGTCGGCGTCGCGGTAGTCCTTCTGCCAGCGGTTCTCTTTGGAGGCCGCTTTTTGCTTGTCAACCCATAGGTGGAGGTAGTTCAGCTGGCGAGAATCGATGCTACGTCCGCCCAAGAAGCGCTCCTCGGGAGAGAGGTACATCGACTCGATGATTTCGGTGTACTCCTCAGAGGGGTAACGGTCGGTGGCCCAAACCAAGCGACTCGTCCAATCGAGGTAGGTCTGCATGGAATCCGGGTAGTTGAGTCCAACAAACTCCTCAAAGAACGTAGGATTGTTCATGTCGGCGTAGTTGATGTACTCGTAGCCTTCTACCATTCCCTCGGCCAAGCGAAAGCGCAGGATGGAATCCCGAACCCAGTCGACAAATTGACGGTACTCGTTGTTGGTGATTTCGGTTTCGTCCATGTAGAAGGCAGGAACCGATACGGATTTAGTGGATGCCGTGAGCGTGGCAGGCACGTCTACGTCCGAATTGCCCATGGCAAACTGACCTTGGGGAATGTAAACCATTCCATAAGGGTCTGACGGGTAAAACTCGGGGCGGTTTTGAACGCCTACTAATTCTCCGTGGTCTCCGCCGGAACAGGCCGACAGAACCAGGGCTGCGAAGCCCGTCGAGAAAAGGGATGGTACCAGTTTAAATGTTTTCATGGTCTTTTACTAACGTCAAGTGGAGCGCGATATTACAAAAATCTTGGGTTGCGGTAGCTACCGTTGATGCGCGGAGGTATTTCGATGGTGAAGCAATAGGACAAAAATAGTTCATGAGAGCCCGAAGAATAGGCACTTAGAGAAGATGTTGTCAAATCGTAGGAATAGGATGCCTTTAGCGAGGGCATGATTTGGTAGCCCAGCATGATACTCATGGCGTCTTGGTTGCGGTAGCCTAGCCCTGCAAAAATCTTCTCCATAATCATCGCGTTGGCGTTTAAATCCAGGCTGAGGTTGGAATTTAAGTCTGACTTAATAAGTAGGCTCGGAGTAATTCGAATCGGAACCGAGGTCGGCAGGTCAAAGGACGCACCGCCGGTTAAAAAGTAGTGAAGGCTGCTTTTGAAGCGGGCGGAGCTTCCGGAGAAGGGGGCGTCGCTTTGCAGCATTCTTGTGGTAGAAAGCCCCGCGAACCATACTTCGTTTGCGTAGTAAGCTCCAAAATTAAGTTCGGGAGTAAAAGAGGTGGCTCCGCTGCCAACGACTGCCGGATCGCTTGGATTGTCGGGGTAAATCCACTGCGCATTGCGCACGTTTTTGTTTTTGAAGTCTACCGACATGCCGAGTCCCAAGCGGCCAGTGCCAAGGTCCATTTGGTAGGCGTAGCCCAAGGCTGCAGAAACGTCCTCAAAGAAGCCGATGCGGTCGTTTTGAACATTGACTAAAATTCCACCGTGCAGCAACTCCACGGGGATGGATGCGTTGATGTTTTGCGTAGTCGGGGCTCCTTCGAATCCGACCCACTGTAGGCGCTGCCCCATGTTGATGCAAATGCCGTCTCCGCTGCCGGCAACGCCGGGATTAAAGCTCAGTCTGTTGTGGTAGTACTGGGTAAACTGCACGTCTTGCTGCGCCCATAACGAGCTAGATAAGAGTACAGTTGCGCTTGCAAAAAGATATTTTAAGCGGTTCATTCCAGTCAACGTGGTTCTACGAATAAGGGCTAAAAGTAACTAAAAATGCGGTACTACGTAAATTTTCTTAAACGCCGCGACGAACTACGCGCCACCAAACGGCGGGAATTTCTCCATTTTGTGCGGTGCTGTAGTCCTCGGCTGAGCAGGGAATCAAGCTGTGGCGCGCATCCTGCCCGGGGTTGCTGGGCACTTCAATCCACCAGCGCAGGCTCCAGGGCGACTTGTAAAAGACCAATTCGCCCTCGTCCTTGGGCAGAAGCACGGTGAACCGCACGTAGTCTTCCTTCGGCCGCAAGGGAAAGTCCGAAACCCGGCCTGCCACCCCGTCGATAAAGTACCATAGGCCCTGGGCCCAGAGGTTCGCGTTTTGCCCGTCTAGATCGCGGCTGCTCACAAAGTCGGTCATGCAAAGCGCGTGGAGCTTATCGCTGAATCCTGCGTATCGAAGCAGGGCACAGAAGGCCTCGCCGGTGAGTCCGTTGGGGTTGGGATCGCGCTGGGCAGGCGCGTCGGATGCGCGGACTGCTGCGTTGTGGACCACGACCATATCGGCATCGCGCACCCAGGGTTCCGAGCGCTGAATGGGCTGAAGTTCGCCGATGCGGTGCACCTCTAAGTGCATTTTCTCGGCTAAGTCGAGCAGGGACTGGGGCACCAAATAGCTCTGATGGGCCAGGTGGCTCACGTGAAAAAGACGAAATGGCTTGAGCGTGAGCATCTGCGCCAGCAAATTGCTATGGTCCGGCATAACATGGTCGTCGCCTAGCGAAATCCGGTTGTTGATCATGCAGGCACTGATGGTGCGTTCCAGCTTGACAAAGGCGCGGTAAACGCCCAGAGGCCAGTCGGATCCTGCGCCTAAAAACACTGGAATGCATCCGTACTGAAGGACTTCAGCGGCGAGTTCCTCGACGGCCACCAGGGTGTCCACGCGATCCCTACCGGGCTTGAGGTTTCCCAGGTCGGCAACCTTCACCTCCCAAGGGCCCCAGTAAAGTCCAAAGAGGGACCTTCTAACGCTGTTTGCAACCTCGTGCGGGGATGCTTGCTGCTCGGGAACGCCAATCAGGGCGATTTGCATGCCCCGCAGGTCGGGCACATCGCCTTGGTGCATGGCAATGGAATTGCCCAATGTTTCGTTGGGCCAAGCCTCTAAAAACTCCGCATTAAGCGGTTCAAGCCATTGCGTGCCCATGGTTTACTTATTGGCTGTTGGGGCTTTTTTGGCCTTGGGTTTTGCTGCGGACTTAGACTTGGCTGCGGACTTCGCCTTGGGCTTCGCTGCCGACTTGGTTTTAGCGCCCGGTCGACCACGGCCCTTGCCCTTTCCGGCTGAGGGTACATGCTTGGCAATAAGCTCAATAACCTCTTCGGTGGTGAGCTTCTCCGGTTCGATTCCGCGGGGAATTTTAACGTTCTCCTTGTCCCACTTTAGGTAGGGCCCATAGCGCCCCTTGCGCAGTTCCACGGCTCCTTGCGGCGTAGAATACGTATGCATCAGTGAGGCCTCTGCAGCAATCACTTTGGCCCTGACCAGTTCAATGGCCTCTGCCTCGGTAACGTTGAGCGGCGTGAGGGGCGCAGTCAAACTGGCGAAGGTCTTGTCCCACTGCACGTAGGGACCAAAACGGCCGAAGTTGGCCTTGAGGGGCTTGCCTTCGAGCTCGCCAACCAGGCGGGGAAGGCGCAGCAGTTCAAGGGCTTCGGGCAGGGTGATCTTGTCCAGCGAAAAGGGCTCAGGAATGCCGACGAATTTGGCGTCCAGCTCGTCGTCGTCTCCGCCCCCGAGCATGACCACGGGGCCAAAGCGCGCAAGCCGGGCTGAAATCTGCCTGCCATTCTCAGGATGCGTGCCGAGCAGGCGAATCGAGCGCACTCGGTCTCCCTCTTCGGATTCCACAACCATGGGGTGAAACGTCTTGTAGAAGTCGCCCAGCACTGACTGCCATTGGCTTCGGCCTTCAGCGACTTCATCAAATTGGGCTTCCATCTTGGCCGTGAAGGAGTAGTCCATCACCGAGCTGAAGTTGGCTATGAGGTAGTCGGTTACCAGGTTGCCGATGTCGGTGGGCACGAGGCGGCCCTTGTCCGAACCGTACTTTTCTTCGCGCTTGTCCCAGTTCCATTGGCTTCCGCCGGACCATTCCGCGTAGACAATAGTTCGAACTTCGCCTTCGCGCACCCCTTTTGCCACGTATCCGCGGTTTTGAACGGTCGAAATGGTAGGTGCATAGGTCGACGGTCGGCCAATGCCCTCTTCTTCAAGAGCCTTAACCAAGGTTGCCTCGGTGAATCTTCCGGGGGCTCGGGTAAAGCGCTGGGTTGCCTGCGCAGACTGAAGCCGAACGGCATCGTTTTGCTTCAATGGGGGTAGCATTCCGGCCTCGTCTTCTTCTTCGTCAAGTCCCTCGCGGTACACCTTTAAAAAGCCCTCAAAGGCAATCATTTCGCCGCGTGCTGTGAATTCTATCGCGGAATTGCGCAGCTGCGCCACCGTGCGGTCAATTTGCGCGTCGGCCATTTGGCTAGCCAGGGTGCGCTTCCAGATTAGCTCATAGAGTTTTTTCTCTGAGGCATCTGCGCCAGCGGACTTCATTAGCATGTTGGTGGGGCGAATGGCCTCGTGGGCTTCTTGGGCTCCGGCGCTTTTGGTTTGGTACTTGCGCGATTGGGCAAAACTGCTTCCGTAAAGTTCCGTTACGGCTGCGCGTGCTCCCGATATGGCTTCTTCAGAAAGGTTTACCGAGTCGGTACGCATGTAGGTAATGTGCCCGTTCTCGTAGAGTTTTTGCGCCAAACTCATGGTGCGGCTCACCGACAATCCCAGTTTGCGGGACGCCTCTTGCTGCAGGGTTGAGGTGGTGAATGGGGCTGCGGGCTTGCGGGCTGAGGTCTTCTGCTCCAGCGAGGCCACTACAAAACCGCCGAGGTCGAGGCCGGCAGCCAAGGTGTTTACCGAGGCCTGATCCTTAAGGCTCCCTTGGTATTCGGCCAGAAAACCTGCTCCGTTGGGCGCCGTGAAGCGACCTTCCATGCGAAAGTCGATGGTCGAAACGAAGCTCTCGATGGCGCGCTCTCGTTCTACAATCATGCGCACTGCTACCGACTGCACGCGACCGGCGCTTAGGCCGCGTCGGACCTTCTTCCAAAGCACGGGCGAGAGCTCAAAACCCACAAGCCGATCGAGCACCCGGCGAGCCTGCTGGGCGTTGACTAGGTTCATGTCGATCTGGCGCGGATTGTCTACCGCCTTTAGAATGGCAGACTTGGTAATCTCATGAAAAACAATTCGTTTGGTCTTGCTCATGTCGAGGTCTAGGGCCTCGGCCAGGTGCCAAGAAATGGCTTCTCCCTCGCGGTCCTCATCACTGGCGAGCCAAACCGTATCGGCGGTCTTAGCCAGTTTGCGCAGTTGGGCAACGACCTCTTTTTTGTCTTCGCTCACCTCGTACTCCGGGGCAAAATCCTTCTCGACGTCAATGCCGATTCCGCGCTCGGGAAGGTCCCGAATGTGCCCAAAACTGGAGCGCACCGTGAAGGCGCTGCCCAGGTATTTTTCAATGGTCTTGGCCTTGGCAGGGGATTCGACGATAACGAGATTTTGGGCCATGAGCAGAGTTTTACGCCTGCAAAGTAACGCTCGGAATTTGGCCCAAGCGTTTAAAATTAGCGGCTGACATTTTGTCGCTCTACCTCGGACGTAGTCCGTATTTTTGCATCATGCCTAAAATTCTAGAAACAGAACCCAGCCTTTTGGCCGAAGAGCGCCAGGGAGAAGTCCTGCTGCGCGAAGGCCTTGGTCAAGGAAAAAAACTATACTTGGAGTCCTACGGATGCCAGATGAATTTCTCGGACAGCGAAATTGTCGCCTCTATTTTGCAAAAAGGGGGATACGAAACCACCGACAAGCTCGAAGACGCCGATTTGGTGCTCCTGAATACCTGCTCGATTCGCGAGAAGGCGGAGCAGACCGTGCGCAAGCGACTGGACCAGTTTAATACGCTCAAGGCCAACAAGCCCGAGCTCAAAATTGGCGTGCTGGGTTGCATGGCCGAGCGCGTGCGCGAAAAGTTTTTTGAAGAAGAGAAGCTCGTGGACTTGGTCGTGGGCCCCGATGCATACCGCGATCTGCCCAACTTGCTCGAGGAGCTTGACGGCGGACGCAAGGCGGTAAACGTGCTTCTGAGCAAAGAAGAGACCTACCACGACATTGAGCCGGTGCGCCTCGGAGGCAACGGCATCACGGCCTTTGTAAGCATAACCCGCGGATGCGACAACATGTGCACCTTCTGCGTGGTGCCCTTCACCCGCGGTCGAGAGCGCAGTCGAGACCCTCAAACCATCCTTGAGGAGGTGATGCAGCTTTGGGCGGACGGCTATCAGGAGGTTACGCTGCTTGGTCAGAACGTCGATTCCTACCTGTGGTACGGGGGCGGACTCAAAAAAGACTTTGACAAGGCAAGCCCCATGGCGCAGGCCAGTGCCCATCACTTTGCGGACCTGCTTCACCTTGTGGCCAATGCGGTACCCGAGATGCGAATTCGCTTCTCTACCAGCAATCCTCAAGACATGAAGGACGAGGTGCTGGAGGCCATCGCGGCCCACCCCAACATTTGCAAGTACATCCACCTGCCGGTGCAGAGCGGTTCGTCGCGCATTCTCAAGGCCATGAATCGGGGCCACAACCGCGAGGAGTACCTGGCGCTCGTGGACCGCATTCGCCGAATTATTCCGGGTTGCGGCATTAGCCAAGACATGATTTCGGGCTTCCCGGGCGAGACCGAAGAAGACCACCAGGAGACCCTGAGCCTAATGGAGTATGTGAAGTACGATTTTGGCTACATGTTCGCCTATTCCGAGCGGCCCAACACTTTTGCGGCGCGCAAGCTCGAAGACAGCGTCCCGATGGAGGTTAAGAAGCGCCGACTCAATGAGGTTATTGAGGCGCAGCAAAGGCACAGTGCCGAGCGCAATTCCGCGCACATTGGCCAAACGGTTGAGGTGCTCGTGGAGGGCCGGTCCAAGCGGAGCGAGGCCGATTTATACGGACGCACCACAGAAAACAATGTCGTGGTTTTTGCCCGCGAGAACTACCAGGCAGGCCAATGGGTAATGGTTGAGATTGAACGCAGTACTGCCGCGACCCTACTGGGCAGGGCCGTGGGTTACGCTCGAATTCCGCGCTAATGAAGACCGCAGTAATCGCCTTTGCTCTGCTTTGCAGCCTTGGGGCAGGAGCCCAAACCAAGCTTGCCGACGGAACCTGGCAGGACCTCGATTTGGAGCTGGGCCTGCGTGCCGAGGCCATCAGAGAATCGGGCGTGCTTCGGCTTTGCGTCGCTAAGGAAGGCCAATGCATTGAGAATTTAACCCTGGGCTTTTTGGTTCGGGTCTACGACAAGGCGGGCAAAGAGATTTGGAATTCCCTTTGGACGGGGCGTACTTTGGATATAACGTTTAAGAAGCCCTTGCCAGAGGCCCAAAAAGTTCTGGTCGAGGCAACGAGTCCGAGCGTAGTCAACAAGCGCTCGGGCACCAGAATCGCTACAGGTAAACCCTTAAAACTCGAATTTACCGTCGAATGAAGGTTCAAGAAGTCAAGCAACGATTTGGTATCATCGGTACCCAGCCTGCGCTGGACCGCGCCCTGTACAAGGCGATTCAGGTCGCCGCCACCGATATTTCGGTACTGGTGACGGGCGAAAGCGGCGTGGGCAAGGAGAACATCCCCAAGATTATTCACCACCTGTCGCACCGCAAGCACGCCCCCTTGGTTGCGGTCAACTGCGGGGCAATACCCGAGGGCACTATTGATTCGGAACTTTTTGGTCACGAGAAGGGAGCCTTTACTGGGGCCGCCGGAGCTCGAAAGGGCTATTTTGAAGAGGCCGACGGCGGAACCATCTTCTTGGACGAGGTCGGTGAGCTTCCCTTGGGTACGCAAGTGCGCTTGCTGAGGGTGCTCGAGACGGGGGAATTCATCAAGGTAGGGTCTTCGAAGGCCCAAAAAATCGACGTGCGCGTGGTCGGGGCCACCAACGTAGACATGCTCGATAAAATTGAAAAGGGTCAGTTTCGAGAGGATTTGTTTTACCGTCTTAATACGGTCGAGATTTCGCTTCCGCCCCTGCGGGAGCGCAAGGACGACATTCACCTCTTGTTTCGCAAGTTTGCCCAAGATTTCTCGCAGAAGTACCGAGTACCGGCGGTTCGCCTCTCGGAGGAGGCAGTGGCGGTGCTTGAATCCTACCGATGGCCCGGAAACATTCGCCAGCTCCGCAACCTGGTAGAACAGCTTTGCGTGGTGGAGAGCGATCGCGAAATTCAGTCGGAGGTGCTGCGCCAGTACATTCCAGAGATTGACCGCCGCAGCGTTCCGGCCCGGCGTGACGACGTTTTGTCTCATTCCGAATTCAATACCGAGCGCGAAATCCTGTACAAGGTGCTCTTTGACATGCGCAACGACCTCAACAACCTCAAGCAGGCTGTGTCGAGCATGACGGGTTCAGGCTTTGCACAGCCTTCGGCGCCTGCCGAATCTTCGCTGCCGGCGCTTCGGTCGGAGCCTGCCGCCGCCCCTGAGGCCCCTCGCTACATGAATTTACCCGAGGAGGAGGGCGAAGAAACCCTGGACGTAGACTCCGCGGTGGAATCTGCAGAGCACCTGTCGCTACAGGATCTTGAGCTCGAAACCATACGCAGGGTGCTCGAGCGCCACAAGGGTCGCCGCAAGAATGCCTCGGCCGAGTTGGGCATTAGCGAGCGCACGCTGTACCGCAAAATCAAGCAATACGGCCTCGACTGATGCGGACCCTAGTCTTGGCCCTCATGGTTTTGGTCAGTGCCTGCAAGGGCATGTATTCCTTCACGGGTGGAGACGTCGGTAATGCCAAAACGCTCAGTGTCCTCGCCTTTGACAACCGGGCCGACCTGATCAACCCCATGCTTGCGCAGCGCTTTACCACAGAGCTTCAATCGGTCATGGTGCGCCAAACACCCCTGTCTCTGGTGGGCCGCGACGGCGACCTGCAGTTTAGCGGTGCCATAACCGAATACACGGTGCGCTCGGAGGCTCCGGCTGCCAACGATCAGGTGGCGCAGAGCCGTCTGAGTATTTCGGTCAATGTGGAGTTTGTGAATGCGCTCAACGACGAAAAATCCTTTGCGCAGACTTTTTCTGCGTTTCGGAACTTCCCTGCATCCACCGACTTGCGCAGCGTCGAAGACGCCTTGGTCGAGGAGATGGTCAGCGAATTGAGCGATAAGATTTTTAACCGAGCCCTAGTACAGTGGTAGCCGAAGACGCCGCTCGAGTACAGGAGCTTTGGGCCAATCCCGACAAGGTGGCCGCCAGCGATTTGGTTTGGCTCGAGGAGTTAGTAGCGGCCTATCCCGCCGCGGTGCCGCTCTGGTGGCTTTACGTGAGGGCCGTTCAGCGTGCGGAATCGCCCAAGTTTGCTCAGGTGCTGCAGCGCTGTGCAGCAATTAGTCCCGATCGGTCTGCCCTAATGAGTTGGGTTGAGGAACCCCTGATACCCCAGGCCAAAGTTGCGAAGACGGAGCCCAAGGTTGCGAAGACGGAGCCCAAGGTTGCGAAGCCAGAGCCCAAGGTTGCGAAGCCCGAGCCCACGGTTGCGAAGCCGGAGCCGCAGGTTGAAGTTCCAAAGCCGGAGCCCATGGTCGCGAAGCCGGAGCCCAAGGTTGCCAAGCCAGAGCCCAAGGCCGAGGTTCCCCAGTCTGCCCCTGCGCAGCCCAAAGAAATAGACCTTGATTCTTTGCCCGAAAAGGTCCGTGCGCAAATACTGCGTTCCAGGGCGATTATGGCCAAGATTAAGGGCGAGGAACCAGCCCCATCAGCAGCTCCAGCAGCAACACCAGCTCTTGCGCCTGAGGTAAAGTCCTCGCCGGAACCCCTGGCTCCTGCCTTGGTGAAGCCCGATGCCCCAGAAAGCCCTGTTGTGGCAGAACCACTTGCTAAGCAAGATGCTCTGCCTAAACCCAAGCCGGCGGCTAAGGCAAAGCAAGAAGTCCCTAAGCCCAGCATTGCGGCAGAGTCGGCTGCGCCGGCGGCTGAAGGCCTAAGCCCCTTTGCTCAGTTTGTAACGCGACTCGCCAATTCGGCGGCTTCAGGGCCCAAGGCCGAAGATCTTATTGACGAGTTTTTGAGTACTAATCCGCGAATTTCGCCCTTAGACAAGCGAGATAAGGACGCGGTAGCACCCGTGGTCCAGAGCGAATCAAGCGAATTGGTAACGGGTCTGGTAACCGAGACCTTGGCCCGACTTTATGCCGAGCAAGGCCATGCTGCAAAGGCAATTCAAGCCTATGAAATTTTAAAGCTGCGCGTTCCCGAGAAAAGTTTGATATTTGCCGCCCGTATCGAAGCACTGCGAAACCAATAATTTAGAAGAGTATGACCTCGTTGTTTGTTATTTTAATTGCCCTTGTAAGCCTGTTATTAATGCTTGTCGTTCTGGTTCAGAGCCCCAAAAGCTCTGGAATGGGCGGGGCATTGGGCGGCAGCGGATCCAACATGCTTGGTGGCGTAAAGCGCACTTCAGACTTCTTAGAGCGCTCTACTTGGGTGCTGGCATTCACTCTTTTTGCCTTGGTTCTTTTGGTGAACATGTTCAACCCAGGGGTCGAGGGCAACGAAGTCGAAGAATCAGCCATGCAGGAGCAAATGGATGAGGCGCCCGTGGAGGCACCCGTTCAGACTCCCAATCAGGCACCCGGACAACCGGCTCAGCCTACGGGTCTTCCGGAGTCCGCAGAATAGTTTTTACTGACAATGTTGCCAATGCGCTGACAGATTGTCGCGTCATTGAGCATTTGACGGGGCCTTAGGGGCCGTGGCACAACCTGTGCAGTTGCAGTCCGGCTCTTCAACGGAGGAGTCGATTTGCAAACTATAAAACACAACAAACAATTATGGCTAATTTGACCATTCGTCCGCTGGCTGACCGGGTAATCGTCGAGCCTGCAGCAGCGGAG
Source organism: Flavobacteriales bacterium UBA972 (assembly GCA_002292855.1). GTDB lineage: Bacteria > Bacteroidota > Bacteroidia > Flavobacteriales > Schleiferiaceae > TMED14. The sequence goes on from DBBY01000025.1 coordinate 32,906, forward strand.
ACTAAAACGGCCTCGGGCATCATAATTCCCGATACTGCCCAGGAGAAACCCCAACGTGGTATTGTCCGTGCTGTGGGTGGAGGCAAAAAAGACGAGCCAATGACCGTGAAGGTCGGCGACCAAATTTTGTACGCGAAGTACGCAGGGTCCGAGATTCGCTATGAAGGCACGGACTTCTTGATCATGCGCGAGTCCGACATTTTAGCAATTATTTAATTTACAGAACCATGAGTGCAAAAGATATTAAGTTTGACGTCGCAGCCCGCGACGGGATGCGCGCCGGAGTAGACGCCCTGGCCAATGCCGTGAAGGTCACGCTCGGTCCAAAGGGTCGCAACGTAATCATTGAGAAGTCGTTTGGCGCACCGCAGGTGACCAAGGACGGAGTTACGGTAGCTAAAGAAATTACGCTAGAAGATAAAATTCAAAACCTCGGAGCCCAAATGGTCAAGGAGGTAGCGAGCAAAACGGCGGATATTGCCGGAGACGGTACCACTACGGCCACGGTTTTGGCCCAGGCCATCATCAGCCAGGGTCACAAGAATGTCGCTGCGGGAGCTAATCCGATGGACCTCAAGCGCGGAATCGACAAGGCAGTTGCCAAGGTTGTTGAAAGCCTGCGCGCCCAGTCTCAAGAAGTTGGCGACAACATCAAAAAAGTAGAGCAGGTTGCGACCATTTCTGCCAACAACGACCCCACGATTGGTTCGCTCATTGCCGAGGCCATGGCCAAGGTTAAGAAGGAGGGTGTAATTACCGTCGAAGAAGCCAAGGGAACCGAAACCTACGTTGACATTGTCGAGGGAATGCAGTTTGACCGCGGATACCTGTCGGCCTACTTTGTGACCAATACCGAGAAGATGGTTGCTGACCTAGAGCGTCCGTTCATTTTGATTTACGACAAGAAGGTGAGCACGATGAAGGAGCTTCTCCCGATTCTTGAGCCGGTTGCCCAGACCGGGAAGCCCTTGCTAATCATTGCAGAAGACGTCGACGGCGAGGCCCTCGGAACCCTTGTGGTGAACAAGATTCGTGGTGCGCTGAAAATCGCAGCCGTGAAGGCTCCGGGATTCGGCGACCGCCGCAAGGCCATGCTAGAAGATCTTGCCGTCCTAACGGGTGCAACGGTCATCAGCGAGGAACGCGGCTTCAAGCTCGAGAATGCTACGATGGACATGCTCGGCACTGCCGAGAAGGTTACCATTGACAAGGACAACACGACCATCGTCAATGGAGCGGGCAGCGCTGAAGATATTAAGGCACGCGTGCACCAAATCAAGGCCCAAATTGAAACGACTACCAGCGACTACGACCGCGAGAAGCTCCAGGAGCGTCTTGCCAAGTTGGCCGGCGGAGTAGCCGTGCTCTATGTGGGCGCCGCCTCTGAGGTCGAGATGAAGGAGAAGAAGGATCGTGTAGACGATGCCTTAGCCGCTACTCGTGCTGCAATTGAAGAAGGTATTGTTCCAGGCGGAGGCGTTGCGCTGGTGCGCGCCATCGAGGCCTTGGCTGGCCTTCAGGGCTTGAACCTGGACGAGACCACGGGCATCAAGATCATTGCTCGCGCTATCGAAGAGCC
>DBBY01000040.1 GCA_002292855.1 Flavobacteriales bacterium UBA972
GTAAAGGTGTTGTCGTGGTCTGCTTGGTCAAAACCCTCGTCGCCAAAAAAGTCGGCGTCGTAGCCCACCAGGTGCGGAATCTGCTTGAGGATCAAGATGAGCCCGATGGCAGCCATCATTCCTTTAATCACGGTGTTGGGTACGTAGTGGCCCACCACACCCAGTTTAAGCAGGCCCATTGCAATCTGAATCACTCCCGCAAGTACCACGGCGACCAAGAAGATTTCGAAGGACCCCAGGTCGCTGATTGCCGCGAAGACTACGGCCGTGAGGCCCGCGGCAGGTCCCGAAACGCTCAAGGGCGATCCGCTGAGGGCGCCGATGACTACGCCACCTACCACACCGGCGACGATTCCGCTGAGCATCGGGGCGCCAGAGCCCAAGGCGATTCCGAGGCAAAGGGGAAGGGCGACCAAGAACACCACCAGGGCGGCGGGCAGGTCAGCGTGGAGTTGGGGACGAAATGTGGGCATAAATATTTTGGAATTCGAAAATAAGCGAATCCGATGGATGAATACTAATCGAGCCCCCGAAGTTTTCGGGCACAATCCGAGTGAGTTACTTTGAAACAAAAAGTATAATGCAACTAAGTTGGATTACCTTTGGCGCCCTTTAAAACTCTTCGCCGATGCGTACCAAGTACCAAGACCTTATTGAGCAAACCTTTGAGTGGCCGCAGCAAGAATTCTCTACCGAAGACTCTGAGTTGCTCTGGCACGACATTCCGGTGATGGAAATTATCAAGCAGTACGGCACGCCATTAAAGGTTACGTACCTGCCAAAAATCTCCGAACACATTCAGAAATCCAAGCGCATGTTCAATGTGGCTATGGCAAAGGTTGACTACCAGGGGGACTATCATTTTTGCTACTGCACCAAGTCTTCGCACTTTCAGTTTGTGCTTGAAGAGGCGCTCAAAAACGACATTCACCTGGAGACTTCGTCTGCATTTGACATCAACTTGATTGAGACACTCGAAGAAGAAGGCCGCATCACCAAAGACCAGTTCATCGTCTGCAACGGCTACAAACGAGCGCAGTATGCCGAGAACATTGCACGGCTCATCAACAACGGTTGGACGAGTGTGATTCCGGTTTTAGACAACCGCGAAGAGCTCGACTTGCTCATGGAACAGGTCAATCCAGAGAACGCGCATCCGGTCAAAGTAGGCATACGCATCGCAGCCGAAGAGGAGCCCAAGTTCGAATTCTACACGTCCCGATTGGGTATTGGCTACAAAGAAGTGGTTCCGATGTATAAGAACTACATCCAAAACATACCCAATGTGGAGTTGAAGATGCTTCACTTTTTTATTAATACGGGCATTAACGACACGGCCTACTACTGGAACGAGCTCAATAAGGCGGTGCGCGTGTACATCCAGCTTAAGAAGATTTGCCCTACCCTCGACTCCCTGAACATCGGGGGCGGATTCCCAATCAAAAACAGCTTGTCCTACGCCTACGACTACGAGTACATGGCCGAGGAAATCATCTCGCAAATCAAGCAGATTTGTAAGGCAGAGGGCATCGAAGAGCCGCACATCTTCACCGAGTTTGGCAGCTATACAGTGGGCGAATCGGGCGCGACCTTCTACAGTATTTTGGGCGAGAAAAAGCAAAACGACCGCGAGAAGTGGTTTATGATTGACTCGAGCTTCATGACCACGCTCCCCGACGCATGGGCCATTAACAAGCGCTTCATCATGCTGGCCATCAACAACTGGGACCACGACTACGAGCGGGTTCTTTTGGGCGGACTCACCTGCGACAGCGACGACTACTACAATTCAGAGCAGCATTCCAACGCCATCTTTTTGCCGAAAATCAAAAACGATACGCCACAGTACATCGGATTCTTCAATACCGGCGCCTACCAGGAGTCGATAGCGGGCTACGGCGGCCTGCAGCACTGCCTGATACCGGCCCCCAAGCATGTGGTTATCAGTGTAGACGCCAACGGAGACTGGAACACCCGCTTGTTTGCCAAGGAGCAGAGCTACAAGTCCATGCTCAAAATTCTCGGCTACTAAGCCTTTGGGGAGCCCCTGAGGCTCCGTACGTTTGTTCAGTAATCCTTCTAATTCTATTCTGCCATGCTTCGCGGACCCATTTCTCAGTTTATCGAAAAACACTACAAGCACTTTAATGCGGCCGCACTCGTCGACGCCGCCAAGGGCTACGAAGCGCACCTGACCGCGGGCGGAAAAATGATGGTCACCCTCGCCGGTGCCATGTCTACGGCCGAACTCGGCAGGTCTCTGGCTGAAATGATACGCCAGGGCAAAGTCGACATCATCAGCTGCACGGGTGCCAACCTCGAAGAGGATCTTATGAACCTGGTGGCCCACAGCCACTACGAGCGCGTGCCGCACTACCGCGACCTCACGCCAGAACAGGAGCGGGCTTTGCTCGACCGCGGCTTGAACCGCGTGACCGACACCTGCATACCCGAAGAGGAGGCCTTTCGCAAGCTGCAGCACCACATTCATAAAGTATGGTCGGCAGCTGAAGCCAAGGGCGAGCGGTACTTTCCGCACGAGTACATGTACCAGATGATTCGCCTGCCTGAGTTCGCAGCCGAGTACGACGCCGCGGTGGACCCTGCCAATTCATGGATGCTTGCCGCCGCAGAGCGCAACCTGCCGATTATTGTTCCGGGCTGGGAAGACAGCACCATGGGCAACATCTTTGCGAGCTACGTGATCAAGAACGAGCTCAAGGCCAGCACCATGATGTCGGGTATAGAGTACATGGCCTGGCTCGCGGGCTGGTACGTGGCCAACTGCCGCAACCCCAAGAATCCAACCGCTCCTTCGGTGGGCTTCTTTCAGATCGGCGGTGGCATTGCGGGCGACTTCCCGATTTGCGTCGTGCCGATGCTCTACCAAGACATGGAAATGGAGGATGTTCCCTTCTGGGGCTACTTCTGCCAAATCTCGGATTCGACTACTTCCTACGGGTCTTATAGCGGAGCGGTTCCGAACGAAAAAATCACCTGGGGCAAGCTCGACATTGATACTCCAAAATTTATTGTAGAATCTGATGCTACAATCGTTGCCCCGCTTATGTTTGCATGGATACTAAAATGGTAAACTACCCCCATGGAAAAGCGACGCATTATCGTTGACTATAAAAACATTACCTCGGAACAGCTCTCGCTGATTACCGACCGCTACCCGGAGGGTTTTGCGCCCGAAGACATGATGTCGTTTAAAAATTCCAAGGGCGAGACCGTTCGTGCGGTGCCCTTGGAGACCGAGGATACCAAATACCTTTTTAAGGTTTCTGTTGAAATGGAGCGCCGCATGGAAGCCCATATGGACGAAGACGATTCGGTCTCCGAGGTGGGTGCGGCGCCCGACGACGTCGATGCGCTGGGTCATGAGGACTCCACCGACGACGACGAGACTCCCGGCGTGGATGACGCTCCCGACTTGGACGAAGGTCCCGAGGAGGATTAGGCACCCTGCAGCGGCCTTCGATGGTAGGTTCCCGAGCGCGCATAGGCCCGCCCGGTCCAAATGAGTTCTGCTAGGGCAGAAAGCACGGCTTCGGTCGGCAGTCCTGTTGCTTTTTGAAGGTCTTCGACCCGACTTGGCCCCCGAAGTGCCTCTAATACCGACGCAAGCGGCTTGCTCAGGTCGGCTTGCGGACCCTGCTGGCGCCGAGCGGACCAATTGAGGTTGCTGAGGACCTGCTCGGGGTGCAGGGCCATTTGGGCAATTTGGTCGGCAATCAGGCTTAGGCATCCTTGGCTGTGCACGTCGTGGATGCGCCCCGGTATGGCAAAGACGGTTCGGTCGTAGCCATGCGCGAGCTTGGCGGTGATGGACGCACCGCTTTTGATGGAAGCCTCTACAACGAGTACCGCATCGCTCAGACCGGCGATAATGCGGTTTCTGCGGGGGAAGTGTGCTGCTCTGGCCGGGATGCCATAAGGCCACTCGGAGATCCAAGCACCTCCGGATTGAAGTATGCGCTCGGCGAGCCGCGCGTTGGCGCGCGGCTGCGCGGCGTCGAGGCCGTGCGCCAGAACCGCCCAGGTGCTGAGACCCGAACGCAAGGCCTCGCCGTGGGCGGCGGCGTCAATGCCCAGGGCTAGCCCGCTGACGATCGTGGGGCGCGCCGCCCCGAGCGCATTCACCCAAAAATCCGTGTGCAGCAAACCGTCAGGGGTAGGCGACCGCGTACCCACCACGGCCAAAACACGATCGTTGGAACTAAGAGATCCGCGCACAAAAAGAAGCGGTGGTGGATCATTGGCTTGAGCCAAGCGCTCCGGATAATCCTCCTCACCCAAGGCAATGCACCGAATCCCGTGAGCGGCATGCAATGCCACCATACGCCCGACCTCATGCAGCTTGGTGTGCACCGTCTTTGCCCACCGACCCGGAAGCTGCTGCGTTTCAAGTTGAAAAGCCTCCCCACTTGGGGCAAGCTGCCGCAGCCATACTAAAGGCTGATTGTGCTCTTCTTCGAGTAGCCTTAATGCAAGCTGGTATTGATGTTCTTCGGTCATACGACGAAGGTCCGGAATCAAAAACCCCAAGTCGGTTGCCAACGTAAGCATGCGTTTAGTACATTTGCCGTCCATTGGGGGATTAGCTCAGCTGGCTAGAGCGCTTGCATGGCATGCAAGAGGTCATCGGTTCGACTCCGATATTCTCCACAAGGTGAACCCCAAAACCCTGCCTCTGGCGGGGTTTTGTTTTTTACGTAGTTTTTGCGCTTTGGGCTGGCCCCTTCGGTGCCGCCAGCTACTAGTAACTAGTTGCTTGTTGGCCAACGAACTAAATAAACCGGCGCACCCGCTTGATGTAGTCCGCGTAGTCCGGGTACTTGCCGGCGCTGATGCCTTCGCTGAAGTTGGCGCTCCCGTGAAAGAGTAGGACGAGCAGGATGCATCCGACGATGCTGGCGTTCAGCCATTCGCCGGTTGCGACGCCGGTGAAGAGGTAAAAGACGACCCAGATGGACTGCTCGCAGGCGTAGTTCGGGTGGCGCGAGCGGCCCCAGAGGCCGGTGTGCACGAATCCTTTGCCGTAGACGGGTCCGAGGTCTTCGCCCGCGGCGATGCGGCGGTGCTTTTCGCGCTGAAAGTTCCACTGCTGCTGGTCCGCCACGAATTCAAGGGCAATGAGGGCGACCATGGCGAGGGCGAGCAGGGCGTCGAGGGTGGTGAGCACGCTGGTTCCGCCACTCGGACGCCAGGCGTAGGCTATCGGAAGGGTGAAGAGTAGGATCAGGCCCATTTGGTAGACGCATATGAAGAGCAGGTGGAAGATTTGCCAGACCACGGGGCGGTTGAGCGGAGCTATTTTGCGCAAAACCTCCCAGCGGTAGTCCTCTTCGCCCTTCCAGGGGAGCCAGCTGTAGCCCCCGCGGCGCGCGAAGTTGAAGGTCAGGCGGGCGCCCCAGAGGCCCACGAGTCCGGCCATGAGGGTGGCGCGCGGATCCCAGCCGGTAAACCAGGCTGCGTAGACGGCGTAGACAATGGGCACGGTACTCCACAGGCGGTCGACTTGGCTGTGGTTGCCCGTCAGCACCCCGGCGAGGTAGGTGTAGGCGGTGAATCCGGCCCAAATGGTGACCAGATGGCTGAGGAGTTCAGACTGCTGGGGTTCGAGTGATGGGCCGTAGAGCCAAGACCAGGCGACGGCGCCAATGAGGGTGAGGCCGAGGAGGATCGCGGTGCGGATCATAGGTAGACTTGAAGTTAAATCAGTTACTAGATACTAGTTGCTAGTTGGAGCGCTGCATGCGCTGCAACTGTTTGTGACGCTAATGTAATAAAACGGTTAAATTCAAACGTTTCTCTATCTTGGGATCTATGAAATTCAGCTTTTTACGCGGCCGGCTGGCCAAGCGCGGTTGGGAGTACCGCGATTCCTTCCCCACGGGCCTGCGCCAGTACGTGCTCGTGTTTGGCCCGCACACCCACAGCCGGGACTTTTGGGCCGGACTCTGCATTCGCGAGGATTTAGGCCTGCACCACCTGCACGTTTTGGGCAAAAAGCCTCTTTTTCACGGAATTCAGGGCTGGTTTTTGCGCCAGTTGGGCGGAATTCCGGTCGACCAGACCGCCGCGGGAGGCGTCGTGGGTCAGGTGGTGGAACACTTTCGAAGCGACCCTGATTTTTGCCTCGCCCTGGCCCCTGAGGGCACGCGCGCCAAGGTCGACGGGCTGCGAAGCGGCTACTACGAAATCGCCAAGGCGGCGGGGGTTCCGATTGTGGTCCTCGGAATCGACGCGGGCCGCAAGATGGTGAGCGTAAGTGCGCCCATTATGCCGATGGATACCAAAGAAGCGACGGACGCTCGGGTGCTCGAAATTCTGGGTCCGCTCGAGGGATTTGTGCCCGAAAAGGGCCTGCAGCACCTGACGCCCGACCGTGCCAGCCGCCTCATGCCCGAGCAGCTGGCCTGGAACGCCCAGACCTTCCCGACCCGCTTGTTTTTGGACCAGCCCGTCGGGGGCGGACGCATTCAGATGACGCACGCCGAGGCCTACGCCGAGGCGCAGCGCTTCGCCCGCGGACTCTACTCATTGGGCGTGAAGCCGGGCGACCGGGTGGCCTTGATCGGCAAAAATTCCGCCCACTGGCTCATTTACGACTACGCGGTGTCGCTGGCCGGAGCCGTTTCGGTGCCCATCTACCCCACGATTGACGGGCCGACGGCGCGGGCAGTGATCGAGCATTCCGAGTCCAAGGTCGTGGTGCTCGGCAAGCTCGACGACGTGGCGCGCTACCGCGACTGCATTCCGAGCGGAATCGAGGTCGTAACCACCCCCGACCACCGGCTCGACGACGCCCGAAGTTGGGACGAGGTCTGCGGCATGGGCGACCTGTCGGCGGTTTTTCCGACCCTGCACCCCGACGACTTGATGACGATCATTTACACCTCGGGCACCACCGGAATGCCCAAAGGCGTCATGCACAGCTACCGAACCTTTCAGGAAGCGTTTCGCATCATTTTGACGCAGTTCAGCTTTTTGCACCAAGAGGTGTTTTTGAGTTACCTGCCTTTGTGCCACGTGGCGGAGCGCATGATCATCTCCGCCGCCGGCGTCTACCTCACCGGGCGGGTGCACTTTGTGCAGTCGCTTGAAACGTTTGCCACGGATCTTGAGCGGGCACAGCCTACGGTGTTTTTGGCGGTTCCCCGCATTTGGGAAAAGTTTGGCGAAACCCTACACCGCAAGCTGCCGGCTGCCTGGCTTCGCCGGGCCTTGGCCCCGGTCCTGCGCAAAAAACTCGGGCTTTCGCGAGCACGACTTGTGCTCAGTGGCGCCGCCCCCATCCGCGCCTCGCTCATCGAAGAGTTTGCCAGCCTGGGCATTGTGATTCAAGAGGTCTACGGCATGACCGAGAACCTGGGAATCACCACCGTAAACTTTCGCGGGAAAGTCCGCATCGGCAGCGTCGGCCAGCCCTTTGCCGGAACCCGCGTGACCCTTGGCGAAGGCGACGAAATCCTGTTGGAGAGCCCCACCAACACCCAGGGCTACTACCGCGAGCCCGAGCTCACCGCAGAACTCTTTAGCGGCGGAGCCCTGCACACCGGGGACGTCGGCCGATTCGACGCCGACGGCTACCTCTACATTACGGGCCGCATCAAAGACATTTTTAAGACCGCCAAGGGCAAGTACGTCGCGCCGGCGCCCATCGAGGGCCGCATCATGGAGGCTGATGAGGTCGAGCAGGTATGCCTGTTTGGCGTAAACCTTCCGCAGCCAGTGGCCTTGGCCGTACTCACCGAACACGCGCTGAGCCAGGCCCGCGAAGTCGTCGAGTTCCGCCTGCAGCAGCTGCTTGACGCCATCAACCGCGAGCTTCCGCAGCACGAGCGCCTCGCCCAACTCATCGTCGTGCGCGAACGCTGGGAGGTCGACAACGGATTCATCACGCCGAGCCTCAAAATCAAGCGCAACCAGGTCGAAAACTTTTACCAGGACCTCGTCCACGGGCTGGTTACCAAGGTCGAGAAGGTTGTGTGGGCGTAGCCAGCAACAGCTACTAGCAACTGGCTAAGGCCGCGCGGTAAACGCTCCCCAGAGCGCCTCGTTGGCCACCCTTAGTTGGTGCGGTCGCGCTACGGTTTCGGTTTTCACCGGAACCTCAAGGACCACGCGGGTTCCGCCACGAGCGACGGGAAGCTTCATGATTCCGTCGGTCGCCTGGTTGCGGGCCGCAACCAAATCCTGCATGGAGACCTCGTCGCCCAACTGAAGTCCAGCCCATTCTTCTGGACCCACTTTTTTGACCACACGGGTCATTCCCAGGTTGGTGACCTTGACCTTAAGGTCGTTCTTGCCCGCGTCGAGCGGGTTGACGGCCTTGATTTCGCTGCCTTCTGCGGAATACTCCAGGCCTACCAACTTCAGCGCTTCGGCGTACGGAAGCGGCTCACGGCCCTCCACGTGCTTGGCAAAAAACTCACGCAGCCTAGGCGTTTTTGCCACCTCGCAAAAGGCGTCAAAGAATCCGGCCTCTTCAAAGGGGCGGTCGGGCCCGTACTGGCGGTGAAGCGCCATGATGACGTCGATGAGCGAGCGCTGGTTTTGGTGGGCGCCGCGTATCTGGGCGTCGATGAGCCATGCCATGACGGCTCCGCGGTCGTAGACGTGCCCGTAGGCGTCGGCATAGGGCTTGTCGAGCACGCTTCGCGACATTTCGGTGAAGCTGAACTTGTCGTTGGGGAACTTTTCGCCCTGTGAAATCTTGCCCCGCATCGCGTCGAGGTACTCCTGCTGCGTGAGGCGTCCGCCCTGGTATCGAATGAGTTGGGCAAAGTACTCGGTGACGCCCTCGTAGAGCCAGAGGTGCTGGCTCATCGTCGGGTTGATGTAGTCGAAGTCATGGATGGCAGGAGCGTGTAGGCCCAAGGGCGTGATTACGTGCATGAATTCGTGCACGGCAGCGTCGAGCAACTGCTTTTCGACGCGGAGCTCGGCCGGCATGCGCTCGCCCGATCCAAAGTCGCCGAGGTAATACAGCGACGATGTATTGTGTTCTAGGGCGCCAAAACCCTGGCTGCCTAGGCTGCGGGCAACCTTAATTATGCCGCCAATGCTGGGTTTGCCGCTAAAGAGCACGTCGCCGGCCCAGCGGAAGTCGCCCACCATGGCCAAAAAAGTGTAGCGGTCCACGGGGAGCTTGGGCAGAAAACGAGCCACCGCTGCCATGTCTGCCTCTAGTTCGCGCTTAAAATCTGCGGCTCGTGACGTTCCGTTGAGGTCGAGCACTGCAAGGGTCACTCGCGTGTTGGCAACCCAAAATCCGGCCGTGTCGGGCTTGGTCAGCAGCACCGGGTTGTCGAGCAAGGCGTGGTAGCTGCTGGCAACCAGTTTGGTACGGCCATTGGCCACAGAGCCCTCGAGTGAAGTAGCAGCAAACCATCCGTCGGGCGTTCCGAGGTCGACCGTTACAGGGCTGCGCTCCTGGCCGGTCCAAAATCCATAGACTCCGCCGCCGTTGAGCACGGAACCCTTTTGGTCGTCGTGGAAGGTGCTTGCGGGCTCAAAAATCTTGTTCTTTTTGGTTTTTACTTCCATGATGCTGGCCACCGTGTAGCGCAGGGTTACGGGTGCGGCATTTCCTCGGACTTCAAAGCTGTTGTTGCCCAGCTTTTTCACCTTGAGGGCCTTGCCGTCGCCGTCGATTGCCGTAAAGTCCGTCACATACCGCCCGTAGTCGAGTGTGGCATAGGTTCCCGGAATAGTTTTAGGCAGGTGGTAGGTCGCGGCAAAGCCGTCGGCCAAGTTGGCATCGGGAGCAGGGAATTCGCGGTGCTCTACGGTGGCCCCGTCGGCCTTCAGTTCGACGCGGTAGACGGACTGGGCCTGTGCGGCAATGCCCAGGGCAAGGGCAGCAAAAAAGAGGGAACGATTCATAGGGTACATAAGATTACGAAAGTTAAGATGCAGATTCGGGTGTCAAGGTTGCACAAAAGCCAGCTGCCAGTTGCGGGTTACTGGTTACTTGTTAGTAGTTCCAACGCCCCCGGTAGCTGTCGTAGAAGTCCATGCCCATTTTGAGTCGGAATCCGGGGATTTCGGGCGAACCTTGGTCGGTGAATACTCGATACAGCCCTAAGCGCATTCGCTGGTCCCACAGGCGGAACGGCAGCTCCAGTCCGCCATAAACTTCCGCGTGAAATACCTGGGCTTCTGCGACATACAAGAGTCCGCCCCCCACTGCAGGCACGAGGTGCAGGGCGCGTACCAAGGGAATTCGGTCGAGCAGTGATCGGTCAAAGTGGTGGATAAAGTAGGCCTCGATCCAGGGCCGGGCAGTGTGGTAGGTCGAGTCCAAGGCCTGAAAGCTAGTGGTTGGGTTGCTCAAGCCCAGCTGGTCGGAACCCCTGAAAAACCGATGCTCAATAAAGCGAATGGAGTCGAGTTCTGCGGCGAGAAAGGTGCCAAGACCGGCGTTCCAGGTAGTACTGCCCCAAAAGCGAGACTGCCTGAAGTCGCGTGCGTTGAGGCGCAGGGAGGTAAAGGAGACCATGCCCCCAAGGAGGCCAGGTATGCCCTGCTTGGCCTGAAGGGTGAAGGTGGGCCAGTCGCTGCCGAGGGCAATTTTGCGCGGACCCTTAATTACGTAACGCTGCTCTGGAGTGTAGCTCAGTTCGGCCCCCACCAGGGCAATGGTGTAGGTGCGAAACGGGGTTGGTTCGTTGAGCGCGCCAAAAAGTTGGGCGGACCAGTCCTCGAGCTTGAGCCCGGTGATTGCCTCGCGGCGCGAGAAGTCAAAGGAGGTTCGCAGGTAGAGTCCGTTCACCAATTCGATGCGGTGCGACCCTTGAAAGAACGTTTTGCGCACGAAGTTTCCGCGGGCAAAGGTGCCCAGAATGGGTTCGTAGGTGTTCACAAAGACGTAGTTGTCGCCCAACTCGACCCGCAAAAGGCCAAACCTACGCGGATTATAGAGGTAGCTCAGGGAAAGGTCGCCGCGAACGTCGCGGTTGACCACGCCGTAGTCGAGGTTGCCTTCGACGTCGAGTCTGCGGCGGTCCGAAAAAGTCCGCGCAAAGCTTCCGCCGAGGTTGTGGCGGTAGCCCCCGACTCCAAAAAAGCGCATTTGGGCGACCACCGGAAGCACAAACCATTCCACGCCTTTTTTACTCGAGCGGTAGCCCAAACCCGACAAAAAAGGTTCCCAGAGGTGGAATTTATTGTAGACCGCATCCACGCTGTCTTTGTAGGCGTCCGAGTCGTAGAAAAGCGTCAAGCTGTCTTGGTAGGTGATGTGGCGCGCCTCCTTGGGATCCAATGCAATTTTGCGCGCGGCAATCCAGTCAGTAGGCTTTGCATCAAAGGCATCGGGACTGTACTCCACGGAGGCCAAGCCCAGATCCTTGGGGCGGTAGCGGGCATTAAAGTCGTAGTGGTCGTGAACGATTTGGCAGCGGGCGCTGTCTCCGTCTGGTGCAATCAGCGTAAAATCTCGCTTCGAAACCACCGATCGCCCCTCGGCCCACACGTAGGTTTGGCTTAATTGCGCTGACTTGTGGCGCACAAGCCCCTGGGCAGGTAGCTCAAGGTCCGCCTGAACCACGGTGAATGCACTGTCTTCAATTACCAGGGTTCCGCGCAGAGAAGGGCCGGCGGCCTGGCGGGGTTCAATTTTAATGGTCCAGTGCACGGCATTGCGCTTGGTCTCGGCCTGCTGCACCACTGCCCGGTACTGCAGGCTTGCATCCCAAGACAGGGGCGAGGGAATGGGGAGAGAGGCAAGCTTTGGGAGTTGAATGGTCGCCTGGTACAGGTCGAGGTTGCCGTCGGGGTAGGACTCAAAAAAATGCTGCCCCAGGGAGGCTATGCGTTCGTTGGGCACTAAATCGTCTTCGCGGCCTACGCTAAAGCTGAGTTGAACGCTGCGCCCGTCGTCCAAAGCCTTGCCGCCTTGGTGCTCGTCGGCCAAATAAATTTGCTCGCTGTAGCGGTCGGGTTCGGCAAAAAAGCTAATGCTCAGCGCTTCTCGCAGCTTGAGTTGGCTCCCTGAACCGTAGCTGGACTTGACGGCGGTACTGCAGCTAAAACTAGGGAGCGGACGGTTGCGCCGGCCTGCCTCGCGCAGCACTTCGTAGGCTTTGTCAATGGGTTGGGCGACAATAAGAACCGACTCCAGGTCAATCTTGCGCAGGGAGTCGCTAGGAGTTTGCCCCCAAGCCAAACTCGGGAATAGCCCAATAACTAGGGCAAGAGAAGTAATGCGCCGCACGCCGCAAAGGTACTCAAGCACTATGCCAATGCCCCCGGAGCAATGCGCTATAGTTCAAACAGAAAGCCCTGTTTGGCCAGGGAATGGTAGCGCTGCGTGTCGAATTGGTAGAGACGAGCCGGGCGGTGGCGCACTGCCTTCTCCGTCTTGTCGAGGGGCTTTAGCACCTCCATGCTCAGAATTTTTTTGCGGAAGTTGGCCTTGTCAAACTGGGTGTTCAGTACGGCTTCATACAGGTTCTGAATCTGTGTAAGGGTGAATTCTTCGGGGAGCAATTCGAACCCTATCGGCTGCTGGCGAACCTGGCTCTGCAGCGCGTCAAGGGCGGTTTGAAGGAGTTCACAATGGTCAAAGGCCATCTCGTGCAGCTCGTCTAGGGACTTCCATCGGGCTTTAACGGCCCAGGATGCCGGGCGAGGGTTGTACTTCGTTTGGTTGATCAGCGAATAAAATGCTGTGGTAACTACGCGCCCCATGGGGTGGCGGTCTACGCGTCCAAAGGTTTTAAGCTGGTCTAAGAAAACATTATCTAAACCCGTCAGGTCGTGCAGAATTCGAGTGGCGGCCTTGTCAATGTCTTCGTCGATGCGCACAAGATCGCCAGGCAGTGCCTCCGCACCATAAAAGGGCTTGGCTCCTCGTTCAATCACGAGAATTTGCAGACGAACTCCGTCAAAACCAAAAACCACGCAGTCCACCGATTGGCCAAACTGAAAGAATTCACTCAGCCGCTCTCGCTCTAATTCTAAACTCATGGCAGGTCAGTGGTCCACGTTAATCCTTCGGAGCTGTTGGGCCCTAGGGTAATACCCAGGATTCCGCGATCAAAGTTATGGCTTTGCCCGAGGCCGTCGCGTTGGCGGAGCGATTCGCGCGTGAGGATGAGCTGTACGTCGCGTACTTCTCCGGGTTCCAGGGTTACGCGTTGAAATCCTTTAAGCGCTTTAGTAGGGTAGAGCTGACCATTGCCTTGGCGGCTCACGTAGAGCTGTACCACTTCGCTCCCGGCGCGTGTTCCGGTATTGCTTAGGGTCAGGGTCGCAGTCCAGCCAGTATTGCAGGGCTGAACCCTGAGGTTTTTGTAGTCAAACGAAGTATAGCTCAGCCCAAAACCAAAGGGGAAAGCCGGCGCATTGGATTCGTCGGTGTAGTGCGACCAAAAAACCTCGGTCTTGGGCCCCGGCCGGCCCGATGAGAAGCCGTCGTAGTGCAGCGGAATCTGGCCTTCGCTGCGCACAAAGGTCATAGGCAGGCGGCCATAGGGTTCGCGCAATCCCTTCAGTACGTCCGCAACGGCGCTTCCGCCCATGCTTCCTGGCTGCCAGGCCCATAGGATTGCTGCGGCCCCGTCCTGCATCCAGGGTTCCAGAATCAGGGGTCGGCCTGAATAGACAACCAGAACTACCGGCTTGCCGGTTTTAAAGGCCTTGCGCACAAGGTCTTGCTGTACAAGGCTAATTCTAAGGGATGCACGGCTTCGGCCTTCACCCGACTCGTATCCGTGCTCGCCAATGGCCAAAACCAGGACCTCTTGAGAACGCAGTGCCTTGAGGGCGCGGTCGTTGCCGCTAAAGTCCGTGCTGTTCAGGGTTAATTCCGTAGCAAATGCCTCGGGGCCAATAGAATGAGGCGAAGACGGAGCAAAGAGCCATGAGGCTTCGGTTGCTTCGGCAAGAGATTGCGCGGACTGATCCTTAGCCGAAACGCGCCAGTTGCCCAAAACTCCGTTTTTATCGGCTGCGAAGGGCCCGGTCAAGCCCACTCGAAGCGAGGGATTTATGGGCAAAATGCCCTTGTTCTTAAGTAAAACAGAAGATTTAACGGCCATTTCATAGGCCTGAGGACGCACGTCGGGCAGGTTTTTTTGCTTGCAGTATAGGTAGGGGTCATCCATCAGCCCAAGCTTGAACTTCAGCTCGAGTATTCTGCGGGCGGACTCGCGAAGCCTAAGGCTGTCGCTGCGGCTGCTTCGCGCCAGTTCCAGTCCATAGCGCAGGTAGGCGTCGGACTCCATATCCACGTCGCATCCCGCGGCGAGCGAGCGCTTGGCGGCATCCCGAAGGTCTTTGGCGAATCCGTGCGCCATGGTTTCTGCAATAGATCCCCAGTCCGAAACGACAACACCATCAAAGCCCATGCGCCCCCGGAGCTCGCCCCAGAGCTGCGCCGAATCAAGGGTGCTGGGAATTCCGTTGGCTGCACTAAAGGCCGTCATGACGGTGGCTGCACCGGCCCTAACTCCCGCTTCAAACGGTGGCAAAATCCAGTTATATAGGGTATGTGCGCTAAAGTCGGTGGTGGCATAGTCACGGCCAGCAAGCGGGAATCCGTAGCCCGAGAAGTGCTTGAGGCATGCTGCCAAGGTGCTCGGGTCGGCCAGATCCTTGCCCTGAAAACCGCGAACCCTGGCTTCCGCGATTCGGGACCCCAAATAGGGATCTTCGCCGGCGCCTTCCATAACCCGGCCCCAGCGGGGATCGCGGCTAATGTCTACCATGGGAGCAAAGGTCCAGTTTATGCCGTCCGCGGTTGCTTCGAGCGCTGCTGCGCGGGCAGAGGCTTCAATGGCCTCGAGGTCCCAACTGGACGCTTCGGCCAGGGGAATCGGGCTGAGACTGCGGTATCCGTGGATTACGTCCAAACCAAAGATTAGGGGAATTCCGAGGCGGGTTTCTTCGACTACTACTTTTTGCAGGGCCCGCACCTCGGCCACACCAGAAACGTTTAAAACGGAGCCAACCAGGCCATTTTTAAGCGCTTTAACGCGGGCCTCGAGCCAATCATTGCCCTCAGGCATGGGCCCGGTCGCATTCCAAAAGCCGTTGTATTGGTTGGTCTGACCAACCAACTCCTCGAGGGTCATGAGCGCCAGTACACTGTCTGCGCGCTCTGCGGCATTCTTTACCTGAGCAAAAAGCGCAGTGGGAATTAAAAAAAAGGCTAAAAGTTTAGAAACCATGGTCGGGTAAAAGTAAAAAGGGGAGGGGTGTTCCCTCCCCCTAAGGGCAAATTAATACCAAGTGCGGTGCTAGAGAACGGTAACTCGATCTACGTTTTGACCGCGTTCGCTCACCGTGCGCACGAAGTATACCGCAGGAGCCCAGCCGTCCGTGGCAATACGAACAACTCCATTGGAAGCTTCTGTAACATTAACGACTTGGCCCATTAAATTAGAAACCTCAACGCGAATGGTTTCTTCGGATGCGCTCTCCACCACAAAGTAGCCTTGGGCGGGATTTGGGAACAGGCGAACCGCAATAATTCCTTCAGCCATCGAAGCGTCGGCGCCGCATGCCAAGCACGAGGCGTAGCAGACTACGGGCAGGGTGGTGTTTTGGCCTGTAACGCTTTGGAACACTCGGTTGGTAAAACCTCCAGTAGTCAAGGTACAGGTTGAGTCGCTGGTAAGCGGGTCGAGCTGCTCGCTATTGGCCCAGTTGTCCATCGAGAACTTGTACTCCCATTGGCCTGTCAAAAGAGGCAGGGTCGCTGTATATACGCTATCGGCGTCGGCGTCTGTTAGCTGGTTGGCGTTGCCGCTCCAATTGTTGAACTGTCCGCTTACATACAGGTTAGTGAAACCTGTGGTTCCGGCCATATCAACCTGGAAGGTTATGTTCTGCGTAGTCGCAGGCGCTGGGCAGCTGCCGTCGGTAGTGCATTCCCCAAAGCAGGTGCGCAGGCGGAAGTCGCTGTTCATAGCCGACATGCCGCGGTCATTGAATGGACCTACCGCACAGGGCTTGCCCGCAAGGTTTTCTTTACATCCCCAGCCTGGGCAGTTTCCGTTCAAGAAGGTGAAGTCAGAAGACCAACCAATGGGCTTGCGCAAGGTCTTGGTGTAGCGAGAAGTTCCTGGAATCATCGCCATAGGATGGTTTCCTGGTACGCCCATGCCGGTTCCGCCTGCAATAAATACGCCGGCTGGATCCACTGTTTGGTTGGACATATTGACCTGCCAAGTGGCATACTTAACGCCTGCACAGCTCGCACAAGACTGCCAGCAAACCCCCGTTAGGATGGTGTCGGTGAGTAGCTTGGTGAAGCGGTTGGTGAAGGTGCCGGTAGTTTTGGTACAGGCTGATCCTGCAGTGAGGTTTTCTTGACCGTTCCAACCGTCTAGGGTAAACTTGTATTCCGTAGAGTCGGCCGTAATGGGCAGGGTCACTGTCCAGACCGAGTCGTTCTCGGGGTCAGACATTGGGTTGCAGCTGCCGCACCAGTTGTTGTACTGACCGTTGACAAATACACCAGTGTAGGTTGCGCCAGTGTAGCCGCGCATGTCGACCACGAAGGTGACCTGCTTTTGCGCAAATCCGGCCAAAGCCGTGAAAAGAGCGATAAGAGTAAAAAATTGCTTCACAAAAATTAGGATTTAAAGGTTAAAGGACTAGAATTGGGATTTATTGAAATACACGTATGTAGTCCACAAACATGGACTGCGGAAAAACAGTGGATGCGTCGGGCGAGCCCGGCCAGTTGCCGCCCACAGCGACATTGGCAATAAAGAAAAACGGAGCATTGTGCCGGTAGGTTGCCGGGCTAACGTGGCTGTTGTTCACCGTGTGGTAAAGTTGGTCGTCTACGAGAAACTGCAGGGAGCCCTCGACCCAGATCAAGCTGAAAACATGGTAGGTCTGCGAGAAATCTCCCTGGGGCTTGGTGAAGGTACCGGTGCGGTAGGTTGACCCAGCGCCCTGCGCACCCCAGTGGGCCGTGGCATGAACTTTATTGGGCTGATGGCCAATGAGTTCCATAATATCAGTCTCTCCGCAGGCAGGCCAACCCACCTGGCTAAAGTTTGCGCCAAGCATCCAAAGTGCAGGCCAAATGCCCTGACCTTTAGGGAGTTTGGCCCGTATGTCGATTCGCCCGTACTGGAACTCGCGCTTGCCTTGCGTGGTAAGACGCGCAGAAGTATAGTTGGCACCGCTGAAGGCCTCCTGGCGGGCGGTAATAATCATTCGGCCGTTTTCAAGGCGAACGTTGCTCGGGCCACTGCGGTAGTACTGAAGCTCGTTGTTGCCCCAACCGCTGTTGCCGGTTTCGTAGTTCCAAGACTCGGTATTTAGAACGCTTCCGTCAAATTCATCGGCCCAAACCAGACTGTATCCGGGGTAGCTCGTCGGGCTGACGAATCCGCTGTCAGCGCCTGAATAGGAATCGTCGTTCTCGAGAGTGAGGGTAAAAAACGGATTGGGTAGGAGCGTGCCCTTGGGTTCTGAAAACGAAACCCAGAGGCTCTCGTCGGGCTCATGGGCGGTATCCCCCAAAATTTCAATTCGAATTTCGGCTTGCTTCTGGCCCTTCTCCCAATTAACGGTACCGGTGTAGGAGCTAAAGTCCTCTCCAGCAGTGGCAGTTTGCCCAATTAATTCTACTCGTGCGGACGCTTCCCGAGGGGCAGGCTCGCTGAGTTCAAACCCGACTACCAATTCTCGTGGGCTGTTCCCTTCGGCAATGCGCAGGTCTTCGGCAACCAAAAACGGAAGATCTGCCGAGGCGCATGCTGCCGTAATGGCAAGGGGAATAATACTAAACACTTTCATTAGGGATTCGAGCGCAGGGTGAATCTCCAAAGTCCGCCGCCCCAATTCACCTCGATCTCCATGGTGCGAACGCCAGTCGCAGCGTCTTCATTGGCCGATAGAACGTCGTAGGTTATGGAGTTGACGGGTACAGCAACTTCTGCGCCGTTGGTTGCCTTGGGCAGGCCAATGAATGCTCCTAGACCGAGCATTTGAATTTGGTCGCGTGCCACAGAACCTCCGGCCGGAATCAGCGAAAACGCATGCGTTCCGCTGCCCCAGGCTGCCTTGGTGCCGGTGAGTACGCTCTCGGGTTCGCATCCGGCTGCGGCTACGCCCATGTAGGGTTCGGCCCAAATGTCGCCCTTGGTGTCGTATTCCACGGAACCGTCGGCCCTAAAAATCCACTCGTCGTTGTATGCGCAGGGGCGGTCCGTTGCCGCGGTGGCTCCGATGGCCCACCAGGTTTGGCTGCCGTCTAAGGGCCCTACCCAGAGCGAGCCTGCAATTGGGGCCAGCTTCCAGGTGCGTTCGGTGCAGTCAGAGAGGAATTCCATCATGCCGGTACAGGGAGGCACAAGGTCACGGTAGATTACTACCTCGGCCGAGTCCACAGACATACCACCTTGGTTAAAGACAAAGTGCTTGACCGTGTAGGTGCCAGCGCGCGTGATCTCGACAGTAGCTTCGGTTCCCTCGGCAAGCGCGCCGTTAGAAACCTCCCAGCGGTACATAAAGGGCTCTCCAGTGGCCGTACTTTGAAGCTGTACGGTGTTGGAATCGATCATGGTTACCGTGAACGAAGCCGCTGGCAAAGCGCCAAGCGGAGTTTTGTCTTCTTCAAAGGGTTGGCAGGCAGCAAAGGCCGCTAGCAGGGCTAGCGATAAAAATCGTGCAATCGTCTTCATCAGTAGTTGGGGTTTTGAATTAGTGCGCCCTGTGCGGCGTCCAGTTCGGTTTGTGGTATGGGTAGCCATTGGTGCTTGGGGCTTTGGTAGCCCTTAGACCCAAGGACTTCGGCGGCCTTGCCCGTGCGGACCAGGTCAAAGAAGCGGTGGCCTTCGGTGGCAAGTTCCAAGCGTCGCTCCAGGGCGATGGCATCGAGCAGGGCAGCTCCGCTGGCCTGAATGGGCTGCAGTCCGGCCCGCAGACGAACTTGGTTGAGGTAGCCGCGAGCAGTGGACTCGCTGCCGCCGCTTCGCGCTAGGCCTTCAGCGGCCATGAGCAAAACGTCTGCGTAGCGAATTGAGCGCACGTTCGTGCCCCAGTTGAGTGCGGGTTCGCCGTCGGCCGAGAGCGCTTCCTTGCGGGGCGCGTACTTGTAGACAAAATATCCTGTGTTTTGAAAACCAGGGCTGTAGCTCGCTCCGGCAAGAGAGTCGGCAGCAATAATGGTAGCGGCGCGGCGCGGATCTCCGGCCATTGCATCATAGAGCTCCTGGCTCACTGGAGCAAAGCCCCATCCTGGAGCGTACACGGGGCCGTCAAAGTCGCGCATTCCACAAAACTGAACGCCCACGTTGCCTTCGCCATAGCCGCTGCCAAAAACTTCCCAACCCACGGTGGAATTCTCGGAATAGGCGATTTCAAAGACACTCTCGACGCCGTGCTCTTGGGCTCGGGTAAAAATATCGGCAAAGTTGGGCGTCAGAGAGTAGGCATTGGATTGAATAACCTCCTCGGTCAGCTGGGCAACCTGATCCATTTTAATGTTCATATACAGGTAGCCACGGGCAAGAAGGGCCTTGGCGGCACCCTGTGTTACCCGGCCTTTTTCGGAACCTCCAACCTGCAGGGGTAAGTTGGGAATGGCGGCCAGCAGGTCTGATTCTATTTGGGCGAAGGTTTCTTCGGGAGTAGCCATGGTCACTTCGTAGTACTCCTGAGGGCTCAGTGTTTTGGTAATCAAGGGCACCGAACCAAACAAGCGGAGCAGGTCGAGGTAGAAGTAGGCGCGCAGGAACTTAGCCTCTGAGCTGGTGCGGCGCACAAACTCGTCGGTAACTCCGGGCACCCCCTCGATTTTCTCTAGAAAAAGGTTGGCACGGTAAACTCCACGGTAGTTTTTGCGCCAAAGGCCTGCCTGCGGCCCCAGGTTGGGGTTGAGCGTGAAGTTGTCGTAGGCCACGAATGCGGGCTGGTCGCTTGCGTCGCTGCCGCCTGCATGGCAGTCGTCGGAGGCTATGGTTTGAAGCAGGTACATGACCGAAAAGCCCGTCTGATCGTTCCATTGAAGCACGTCATATACGCTCACCAAGGCCTCGTAGGCCTGGCCTGAGTTCTGGTAGTAGTTGATTTCAAGTTCGCGACCGATGGGGTCCACGTTCAAAAAATCGCGTCCGCAGCTCGACAGGGCCAGAGCGCCCGCTGCAATCAGAGAGAAGTAAGTCGTCTTCATTAGTTCAAAGAGGTTGAAAATCCAATAGAATGAGTGCGAGCCTGAGGGTAGATTCCGCGGTCAACGCCAAAGCCGTTGCCGATTTCGGGATCAAACCCACGGTACTTGGTCAGAGTGAGCAGGTTGATGCCCGAATAGTACAGACGGCAGCGCTTTAAGCCGATTTTTGCGGCCAAAGCTTCGGGAAGGGTGTAGCCTAACTGGGCGGTTTTAATGCGCAGAAAGCTCCCGTTTTCTACATAAAAGCTGGAACTGCGCGCAAAATTGGTATTCTTATCTTGGGCAGTAAGGCGGGCGTAGTGGTCGGAACTTCCTTCTCCAGTCCAGCGGTCCAGGGCCGATGCGTTCATGTTGGCCGAGGGTAAGTCGTATCGGCGCGTGGCGTTGTAAATCTGGTTGCCCGCCACTCCTTGAACAAAGAGTACGGCATCCCAGCCGCCAAAGCGAGCGTTCAGGGTTGCGCCAAAAGAAAAGTCGGGAGTGGGGTTTCCAATGATGGTTCGGTCGTCGGCATTGAGAATGCCGTCGTTGTTGACGTCCTTGAAGCGAAAGTCGCCAGCCACTGCGTCGGGCTGAAGGAGTCCGCCCTCAGCATTGACGTGCGCACCTACTTCGGCGGAATTTTGGAACACCCCGTCGGCCATGTAGCCAAAGAAGTATCCGATGGGCAAGCCCTCTTGAATTCTGGTTATTTCAAGACCCTGGGGACCCCAGCGCTGGCCAGGAAGGTAGCCGCCTTCGTTGCCCAAGTAGACCACTTCGTTGCGCAGGTAGCTCACGTTGCCCGCAATGCGAATGCTGCGGTCGAGGCTAAAACTCCGGTCGTACCCGGCCTCAAAGTCAATGCCCATATTGAGCATGCGGCCTACGTTGGCCGTGGGAGCATCGTTGCCCACGTAGTCGGGTAGCACCGGACGCGTCTTCATGTCATAGGTCGCACGGTGGTACAAATCGATGTTGGTGTACAGGTGCTTGCCCCAGCGAATGTCCGCGCCAAGGTTGGCTTGGCCGACGCGCTCCCAACGCAGGTCGGGGTTGGCAATCTGGCTGGGTGAGGTTCCATTTTGCATGAACTCGTTGTAGCCAAAACTGTAGTTGCGTCCGCCCGAAATCGTTGCGGCATACTCCAGAGAACCGGCGGCGTCGTTGCCGCTCATTCCATAGCCCAAACGAAGTTTAAGGCCCGTTACCAGGTCAGAGGACCACCAGGATTCCTTGTGGAGGTTCCAGCCCGTGGATATTGAAGGAAAGTAACCCCAGCGAAAGTTGGGTCCGAATCGGCTCGAAGCATCACCGCGCAAAATCACCGTGGCGAGGTAGCGGTCGTCGTAGTCGTAGTTGACGCGGCCAAAGTAGGATTCGATGGCGTAGCGCTCCCACTTGCCTCCGTAGACCCGCTCGCTCTCTGCATTGCGGGCGTAGCTGATGGTGGCAAATCCGAATTCGTCGGTGGGCACGTCGCGTTTGCTGCCTCCCATGTAGCTGCCGTTGACCTCCTGCGCGGAATGCCCTACTACCGCGTCGATGTGGTGGGCGCCGAAGTCTTTGCTGTAGTTTATGGTGTTGTCCCACATCCACGAGAAGGCGCGGTTAAAGTTTTGGGTTACCAAATTGGTATCCAAGAAGTTGGTGGCGTTCAAGTAGTAGGCCGGAATAAAGCCGTTGCCGCCGTAAAAAGCCAAATCAATACCCATACTGCTGCGGGCCGAGAATCCGCCGCCGAGGTTCAAATCGGCATAGGACTGGTGAATGATCTTGTCGGACCAGCCTACATTGGTGTTGGTGAGCAGTGCCGCCAGGGGATTCACCACTTCGCTGGTTACCCGGGGCGACACGGCATAAATTCCGCCTTGGTCGCGGACCAAATTGCGGCGCAGTACCCCACCCACGGTGTAGGGCGACCCACTGAGAAGCTGGGGATTGGTCTCGTAGACTGGCGTGAGCGGGTCCATATTCAGCGCTCGGCCTAGGGGCGAACCAAATTCGGTGTTTTCGGCTACGGACTGGCTCGTATTGTGGGTGTAGGCTGTGCTCATTCCCACCTTGATGGCGCGGTGCACCTGGTTGGTGGTGTTCAGTCGGGCCGTAATCCGCTCAAAATTGGAACGCCCTGGGGCAACAATGCCTTCTTGGCGAAAGCGGCCTACCGAGGCAAAATAGCTGCCGTCTTTGCTGCTCTGCGACATGCTCACGTCGAGGGCCTCTACCGGAGCGTTGCGGTTGAAAACCGCGTCTTGCCAGTCGGTTCCCTCACCGAGGGAGCGGGGGTCTAAGTAGGGAATCGCTTGACCTGCCGCGCCGGCCATTTCGTTTTGAAGGGTGGCGTATTCGGTGGCATTCAGCGCCGAAACCTTGCGCCAGGGGTTTTGCAGGCCACGGTATCCCGAAACCGTTACATTCATCTGCCCGGCGGCTCCTTTGCCGCTTTTGGTGGTTACGATAATTACCCCGTTTGCACCGCGTGCTCCATAAATTGCAGCGGACGCAGCATCCTTAAGCACTTCAATCGTTTCAATATCGTTGGGGTTTAGGTAGTCGATGCCGCCACCGATAACTACACCGTCCACTACATAAAGGGGGTCAGACCCGTTAATCGATGCCGTTCCTCGAATGCGGACCACGCTCCCGGCCCCAGGCTGACCGGAACTTTGGGTTACCTGAACTCCTGCGGTTCGCCCCTGAAGGGCCTGCTCCACACGAAAAAGACTCATGCTTTCAAGGTCTTTGGCCTTGACCTGAGCAATGGATCCGGTGACGTTGCTCTTTTTTTGCGTACCAAAACCAACTACGACGATTTCGTCGAGCTCCGTGGACTCCGCGCGGAGTGCTACGCGCATTCCATCGCGAGCGGCAACTACCATTTCGGTGTAGCCGAGCGCCCTGA
>DBBY01000026.1 GCA_002292855.1 Flavobacteriales bacterium UBA972
GGGCAGGCCAATGAGCCATTCCCGCGGGCAGTGTTAGCTAATTAGATTCTTAAACCAGGCAATTATGCCCTGTCCAGCGCCTGATCCAGCCTGGGCGAACTCCTCGGAACCCTGCTTCTTGAGGGTGCTGGGGCAGACGAAGGCTCCGGTTTCAAGCCCGGGAGTCTCTTTGATTGCTGCAAAGCCTCCAACCACGTCAACGAGGTCGTGAATGCCTCGACTCTTGAGCACCGAAGCATAAATCATGGATCGGTAGCCGCCTGCGCAGTGAATGTGCATGGTTTGCTCCAAGGGAAGTTCGCTGAATTTAGCGTTGAGGTCGTCTAGCGCAATGTTCTTGGCTTGCGGAAGGTTTTGCGCAGTCCATTCTCCCTCTTTGCGGGCATCCACAATGCTGAGGTCGGGATTCGCTGCAAGCCGCTTGGCCAGTTCTGCTGCCGTAATGCGGTGAACCTGATCCGTCTCCAAGGAATTCGCCATCCAAGCTTCCATGCCGCCTTCTAAGTATCCTAGTACTCGGTCGTAGCCTACCCGGGTAAGGCGGGTAATTACTTCGTCTTCTCGGCCATTCTCGCATACCAGCATGAGCGTCTGGTCGGTGGGAATCAGGGAACCAACCCATGGTGCAAATTGCCCGTCGATTCCTATGTTAATTGACCCGGGTATGTGGTTTGCCGCAAAAACTTCAGGACTTCGCGTGTCGAGCACAAGAGCGCCCATCTCGCCCACCATCGCCTTGAATGCAATGCTATCAAATGCCTTGGAGGCCAATGCCAGCACCTCTTCAGCGCCAAGTATTGTCTTTTTGTTCATCGCTACGTTCATCGGGAAGTAGGCGGGAGCCTCGGCCAATCCGTCGGTCACTTCATGAATGAACTCCTCGCGGGTCATGTTGGCGCGCAGCGCATAGTTGGTTGCTAGTTGCTCCTCGAGGGTGCCAACGGTCTCTTTGCTCAAGTTTTTTCCGCAGGCCGAACCCGCTCCATGCCCAGGGTAAATAGTAATGCTCGGGGGCAGAGTCATAATCTTGGCCCTCAGGGAATCAAAAAGGATCCCCGCTAGCTCTTCTTGGGTCATGCTCGCGGCTTTTTGAACCAAGTCGGGTCGCCCTACGTCGCCTAAAAACAGAGTGTCTCCGGTAAAGACGGCCACCTTTTCGCCGGCCTCGTTGCGGAGCAGGTAGCAGGTAGATTCCATGGTATGCCCGGGGGTGTGCACCACCTCAATGCTCGCAGTTCCAACCTTGAGGATCTCGCCGTCATGGGCAATATGGGCCTCGAATTCTGGGTTGGCATTGGGGCCAAAGACTATGGGAGCTCCGGTGGCCTTAGACAGCGCAACGTGCCCTGAGACAAAGTCTGCGTGAAAGTGGGTCTCGAGAATGTACATGATGCTTAGGCCCTTGGCCTCGGCTCGGTCCAGATAGGGCCTTGTTTCTCTCAAGGGGTCAATGACAATAGCCTCTCCCTGGCACGAAATGAAGTAGGCTCCCTGAGCCAAACAACCGGTATAAATCTGTTCTACGTTTAGGGCTGAGTTCAAAGCAGTCAGGGTATTAGGTTAAGAGTTAAAATTCGTTCTGTTAAAATAAGGACGCCCATGGTGAGTACAAACCAGCCAAAGGCTTTTTGCAGGAGGCTTGAGGCCACTCGCTTCGATAGGGCAGCTCCAAAAACCATACCCACGATGGCAACGGCAGTTACGCTCAGCAAAAGAGTCCAGTTGGCGTCTAAATGATCGAGGTCTCCGGTAAATCCGATCAGCGACTTAAAGGCAATGATGGCAAGGGACGTTCCCACGGCAACCTTCATCTCGAGCCCCATAATTAGCACCAGTGCCGGGACAATTAAAAATCCGCCCCCTGCGCCCACAAGCCCGGTGAGCACGCCAACTCCAAGGCCCTCAGCGAGAACTAGGGCTGTTTTTGTGACCGGGCTAAGGCCTGGTTTTGCGGAATGTTGTTTTTTTGACTGGGGCCCTTTAATCATGCTGATCGAGGCCCATACCATGAGGACTGCAAACAGAAGCATCAGGGCAGTGCCCTTGCCTAGGGCAAAAGTGCCTGCAGCCCAGATGGGATCTGGTATGGCGGGCATCAGAACGCTGCGGGTGAAGTAGACGGCCGCAATAGAGGGAAGTCCGAACCAAAGAGCTGTTTTGAAGTCAATTTCGCCGGCCCTCGCCTTGGGTATGATGCTCGCCAGGGCCGTGGCTCCAACGATGAATAGGGAGTAGGCGGTGGCCTCTACGGCGCTCACTCCAAAGAGGTAGACCAGCACGGGCAGAGTTAGAATGGATCCCCCTCCGCCCAGTAGCCCGAGTGCCAATCCAATGAGCAGGGAGGCGAGGTATGCGAGCAGGGTCATGGCGGCAAAGTTCGGGCTTTTTGTAGGTCTTGAAGAAATGCATACAAATAATTGTGGGCAGAACGTAGTTTGGGTCGTAATGGGTCATAGTATGTTAATTTTGAAGTTCTCTACACCAGCAGATTTTTAACACACCTATGCATTGATGCAGAATTCACCGCACAACTCCGCAGTTCTAGTGCTCGCTTGGCCAGAGGTCACTGCTCGTGGAGAGGAGGGAATTATGAAGTTCTTGAGGAGCATTGGTTTGATAAAAAACATCAACCTTCTCGTGGGTCATGCGGCCATGATTGTTGTCAAGGATAATTCCTTGAATTACTACGACTTCGGTCGGTACATAAGTCCGCGTCGTATGGGGCGCATTCGCTCAGTAGAGACCGATCCGGGTCTTCGACTCAAGACCATCCCGCAATGGTCAGCCTTGGGAGTCATAGAAAATACCGACGAGATTTGCCGTGAATTGGAATCCAAATCAGACCTTACTCATGGCGAAGGCCTGCTCCAAATGAGTATTTTCTATGCTGCAAATGCTGATTTAGTGGAAGCCAAGGCCAAGCAAATGCAGTATAGCGGGCTCATCGGATACCACGGGCTTGACCCCGAGCAAACTAATTGTGCTCGGTTTGTGCAAACTGCAATTTTGGCTGGCATAGGGCATGAGCCGAGGTACTACAAGCGATTTAAGCGGCCAGTTACCTACCTAGCCCCAACGCCATTCTTTAATGTGCTTGCCGCTGCCGGTGCGGACTTTGGCTACATTGAGTGGAGGAAGGGGCAAGGAGTAGTTAAAAAAGATCCGCTCCACCGTGCAGTTTGGGATATTACCGCTAAGATGTTTGCTTCGACCAGCCGGAGTAAGACGGCTGAGGTTAAGGATGATTCCGTAGTCGGCAATTTAATGGCACCGTTACAGCGGCCCACTTCGGTCCCTGACCATGCTCATTATTTGGGCGGAATTGGAGAGGGCGCATGGTACACGCTTGCCCCGGCTGCGCCACAAATTATAGCGTCTGATCGATATTTTAGGAATGGCGGATTAGACTACCAAGCGCAGTACCGCAGCGAAGAAACCCTAGTTAGGCAGATTCAAGACGCAGAAGCGCGCTTGGTGCACGACAGCCATTATGCCTGGCTCACTATTGAACAAACTAACGGAATGAGGCACCGGGCTTACCGGACCAAGGAATGATAAACGATTGGATTTTATCGGGCTGCGACGAGCGCATAGCGCTTCGCCCTGAAACAGACGCAAACCAGTACCACCTTAACCCTACCAAGTTTGAGGGCTTGCTGATGCGGGGGTCCTGTACCTGCGGCACGCTCACGCCAGACGGATTTAAATCGGCTCAGCGGTTTGAACAAGAATACCGTACAAGCGACGACCGTCGCTGGATTCAGGAGCAAACAGCCCGATTGAGTGCGCTTTTTGACGGCGAATCAAGCACTGACTTTGACGTGTACTACGGTCCCTCGGGCAGCGACATGATGTACTGGCCTTTGCTGATGCAATCCATGCTCTACCCGGGTAAGACGATTACCAACATCGTTAGTTGCCCCGAAGAGTTGGGTTCCGGGTCCATTTTAGCCGCCCAGGGCAAGTTCTACGCGAACACGAATCAATTTGGAGCAGCGGTTCCCAAGGGAGGCGTGGTCGAGGATTCGCTCCGTATAGAGGTTTGTTTTTTGCCGGCTCGCGAAGAGAGCGGACACATTTCAGACCGCAAGCAGGCCATTCGAGACGTCATCGCCCAACGACCAGGGCAGCCCATTATCGGCAACTTGGTTTTTGGATCAAAGTCCGGAATCAAGGACGATTTAGACATTATCGATGAGTTCAAAGAGGGGGTGATGTGGGTTGTGGATCTCTGCCAGTTTCGCAATCACGTAGCCTTGGTGCAAACTCTGCTGTCTAAGGGGGTGCTTCTTATGGTTACTGGCTCTAAGTTTTTTCAGGCTCCGCCATTTTGCGGAGCATTGCTGGTGCCCAAGTTTTGGACCAGGATGCTCATGGACAAACCAGCCGACCACCTGAGTGCATACAGCACCTTGTTTGCCGCGGCGGATGCTCCTGACGGCCTGCCCCAGCTTCAAAAAATTTGGCCGGAGTTTGCAAACATTGGCCTGCGCTTGCGCTGGGAGATTGCCCTCGACGAGATGGAGGCTTTTTTGCGCTACAGTCCAGACGAAACCGACGCACTCATAAGGCGATGGAATCGGGTTGTAATTGGTCGTTTGGCCCTGAACGATCGGTTTGGAATGATGCCCGACATGGAACTTACCAACGACAGCATCATTTCGTTCACCGTTTCGTCCGGTGGACGGGAGTTGGGCTACGACGAGCTCAA
>DBBY01000058.1:0-14405 GCA_002292855.1 Flavobacteriales bacterium UBA972
GGATTGCTGGGGCCGTAGCGCAGGACCAAATATTCCGTGTTGAGAAAGGGCGCGGTACGCTGGGTAAACGTGCTGCGCCATTGGGTTTTAAGCTGGCCGTCGGGCTCAAGCCACTGGTCCTTGTAGCTGGGGTCAATGCCCGTTAAAAAGTCGAGTTCGCCCTGCAAGAAGGCCATGAATGCAGACTGGCGATCGGGTACAAAGCTGATGCTGACTGCCTCGAGGTAGGGCAATCGCTTGCCCTCAGCGTCGCGCTCGGGGTACTTGGGCTGGCGGCGAAGCACCAGTTTTTGCCCGCGCTGCCATGCCTTGAGGTAGAAGGGACCGGAGCCTACAGGATGCTCCGAAAGGCCAGCACCGTAGAAGGTTATGGCGGATTGGGGAATTATGGAGGTATAGGGTACGCTGAGTTTGCTCCAAAGGGCGGGGTCGGGCGCGGAGAGGCTTATTGCGATGGAATCCGGGCTGGCGGCCCAAAGGGAATCAATTCCTTCGAGAAGCCAGGCTCCGGGCGATGCCGTGGCGGGTTGCTTGAGGCGCTGAAGGCTGGCGGCCACATCGTAGGCGTCGATTGCATGGGCAAGGCCTATGAAGCAGGGGTCTTGATGGGCGGCGAAGTCGGTGCGGATGCGGATTCCGGCACGGATTCCGCCTGAAGAAAAGGACCAGGATTCCGCAAGGAGTCCGCGCAATTGACCCGAAGAGTCCGTTTCAAACAGCGTGGTGTAGAGCTGCCTAATGACCCAGTTGTGGGCCTGATCGCGCGCAAAAGCGGGGTCAAGCGACGATACTCCGCTGGCCTCATTGTAGCGAAAAAGCAGTCCTTGGTTGGACTCCTCGCTGGTAGGACTGCACTGCGCCAAAGCCAGTACCGCAAACAGGGCAGCAATACCGCGGAGGCAAAGGGTCTTTGCGATGTCTAAAGTCCGTGTAAAATAGGGCATTTCATGCCAAAGATAGCCGCGAATATTCCCTATTTTAGCGGGATGCTTGCCACAGAACCTCGCGCTTCGTTTCACACCCTGGGTTGCAAGCTGAATTTCGCCGAAACCAGCACTTTGGCTCGCGACCTTTGGGCTGCAGGCTACCAGCGAGCGGACTTTGGAACCGAGGCCGATGTGGCCATCATTAACACCTGCTCGGTCACTCAAGAAGCCGACAAAGAAACCCGAGGACTGGTGCGCAAAGCGCTCAAGGCTAACCCGAACTGCTTTATTGTGATCACGGGATGCTACGCCCAGCTTCGCCCGAGCGAGGTGGCCGCCATGAAGGGCGTTGACCTTGTGCTCGGCGCCAAAGAAAAACCCTATCTGCGTCAGTTTTTGAGCGACTTGAGCAAGCGACCCGAGGCCGAGGTGCACGCCTGCGAAATCCACGACGTCGACCAGTATCATGCGGCCTACAGCATGGGCGACCGCACCCGGGCCTTTTTGAAGGTTCAGGACGGATGCGACTACGTCTGCACCTACTGTACCATACCGATGGCCCGCGGCGTAAGCCGCTCCGCACCGCTCGACCAAGTGGTGACGCAGGCCCGCGGACTGGCCGCCCAAGGCGTGCTCGAGGTGGTGCTTACCGGCGTCAACGTGGGCGACTACGGCAAGGGCGAGCAGGGCAGCAAGCGCCACGACCACACCTTTTTAGAGTTGGTTCAGGCGCTCGACCAAGTGGACGGGCTGGACCGCCTTCGGATTTCGAGCATCGAACCCAACCTGCTGCGCGACGAAATCATTGACTTCACGGCGCAGAGCGCGCGCTGGGTTCCGCACTTCCATATTCCGCTGCAGAGCGGCAGCAACGAGGTATTGGGCTTAATGAAGCGACGCTACCGCCGCGAACTCTATGCCGAGCGCGTGGCCCGAATCATCGACCGCATGCCCGACGCGGCCATTGGGGTTGACGTGATTGTGGGTTTTCCGGGCGAAACCGAAGAGCACTTTCTCGACACCTACCAGTTTTTGGAAGAGCTTCCCATCGCCTACCTGCACGTGTTTACGTATTCCGAACGGCCCGGAACCGAGGCCATCGAGCTCGAAGGTTCGGTTCCTATGGCCGAGCGCAAGGCCCGAAACCACCGACTACGCCTGCTGAGCACCATCAAGCAGCGCGCATTTTATGAGGCCCACCTGGGCAGCGTCCGCCCCGTCGTTTGGGAACATTCTGACCGTGAAGGGCGCATGCTGGGCTACACCGACAACTACATTAGGGTTGAGGCCGACTACGACGCCGATTTGGCTGGCAGCTCCGCATGGGTTGAGCTCCTTGAAACGACTCCGCGCGGAACCGTTGCCACAGGAATTTGTGCTACACCCATGGAAAATAGGGCCGTATGAGCAACTTATTGTTTACCCAAGCGGTTCGCGAAGTCGGCGATTGGATTCGCAGCGAGCGCCGAGAATTCAATGCTAATAAAGTTGAAACCAAGGCCCTCAACTCCTTGGTGAGCTACGTCGACCAGCAGGCCGAGCTCATGCTCATCGAACGGCTTACCACTGCATTGCCAGGGAGCGGTGTTCTAGGTGAAGAGGGCGGGAGCAACTGGATCGAGGGCGGAAGCAACTGGATCATTGACCCCCTTGACGGCACGACCAACTTCATCCACGACCTGCCACCCTACGCCGTTTCGGTGGCGCTCATGCGCGGACGCGACCTGGTCTGGGCCGCTGTTTATGAATTGGGCCAGGGCCGGATGTTTACGGCGGAGCTCGGGAGCGGAGCTTTTTGTGACGGTCGCTTGCTGGACGTACGCCAGGGCGCTCCATTGCGCGACGGTCTGGTGGCTACGGGCTTCCCCTACCACGAATTCTCTCACATGCCTCAGTACCTCAAGGCCTTGCAGGCATGCTTTAGGGCCGCTAGGGGAATTCGCCGCTTTGGTTCGGCAGCCACAGACCTTGCATGGTTGGCCGACGGGCGCTTTCAAGGCTTTTTTGAGCACGGACTGGCTCCCTGGGACGTAGCCGCTGGCATCCTCCTGGTTCGAGAAGCCGGGGGGACCGTCTCTGACTTTTTTGCCTCGGACCTCGACGACTACGACCTGGTGCGCAGCGGGAGCATTACGGCCGGAAACCCCAGTGCCTACCGCGACCTTGTATCCCTGACCACCGACTCATTTTTGCCAACATGACGATTCACCCTACCCCCATTGACGGTTTAATTCTGCTCGAACCCCGTGTTTTTGGCGACGACCGTGGCTACTTTTTTGAATCCCTTCGCAGGGATTTGCTGCCGGCGGGCATGCCCGAATTTGTGCAGCACAACGAGAGCATGAGCAAGCGTGGAGTGCTGCGTGGCCTGCACTTTCAAGCACCGCCTCGCGAGCAGGGCAAGCTGGTCTCGGTGGTTCGCGGAGCCGTCTACGACGTTGCCGTTGACATCCGACTGGGGTCACCAACCTACGGACAGCACTTTGGGCTGCGCCTCGACACCCATAACAAGCATCGCCTCTATATTCCGCCCGGATTTGCCCACGGCTTCTTAACCCTAGAAGACGACACCGTGTTTCAGTACCTCTGCAGCGACTACTACGCCCCCGAAACCGAAGGCTGCATCAACTTCTCTGACGCCGACTTAGGCATTGACTGGTCAGGAATTTGGAATTCTACCGAGGCCTTTGCCCTGAGCAGCAAGGACCAAGCAGGCCAGGCATTTGCGTCCTTCAAGAGCCCCTTTGTGTATGCCCGCGGGTAAAAACATTGCTATTGGCCTTTTACTGCTTCTGCTCGGCTTAACCCTGGGCAGCAAAAGCGACGAGGTGTTAGCTGCTCTAGGCCGCTTGGCAGAGACCAACGAAACGCTGGTCGTGCCCCTGCCCCATCGTCTTGAAGTTTTTGGAGAATCCATAGACCTCAAGGACCGCGACCTGGCCGAGTGCCTGAGCCGCGAGCTGCATGCCAACACCTACTGGCATTCCAACACCTTGCTGATGCTTCAGCGGCGCGGAGCCTGGGAGGCTACCGTGCGGCAATGGCTGCGCGAGGAAGGCGTTCCCGAGGACTTTGTATACTTGCTCGCCGCAGAAAGTGGCTTTCAACCCACGGCTTTATCGCCCTCGGGGGCGGCGGGTTTTTGGCAGTTTTTGCCTGCCACTGGGCGTGAATGGGATCTGCGCGTTGACGCCCAAATAGACGAACGCTACCACGCAGAGAAGGCTACTCGGGCCGCGGCCCGCTACCTAAAAAATGCGCAGTCCAAGACGGGATCGTGGTTTTTGGCCGCAGCTGCCTACAACATGGGACTGACTGGGGTGCTGCGCCAGATGGAACGCCAGGGCGAGCGAGACTACTTCCGCATGACCTGGAACGACGAAACCGGCCGCTACGCCTTTAGGATTGCGGCCATCAAGTTGATTCTGGAGCATCCCGAGCACTACGGATTCCAAATTGGCCCCGAAGACCTTTGGCGCCCCGAGCCTTCGCGCAGAATTAGTTTAGACAGCAGCGTCGCCCACTGGGGTCGATGGGCGCAGCGCGAGGGCCTCAGCTACCGCGAACTCAAGCGCCGGAACCCCTGGCTGCGGGAATCGTTTTTTGAAAATCCCGACTCCATGGCGGTTGAACTTGAGCTTCCCCTCCAGCGTTAGAACGATACTATGAAGCTTCGTATTCTGGGTGCACGCACCCACAACCTTAAAAATATTGACGTGGAGCTGCCGCGTCGCAAACTCGTGGTGGTCACTGGCCTTAGCGGGAGCGGCAAGTCTTCGCTTGCCTTTGACACCCTATTTGCCGAGGGTCAGCGACGCTACATGGAGACCTTCAGCAGCTATGCCCGTCAGTTTTTGGGCACGATGGAGCGGCCCGACGTAGACCGCATCGAGGGCCTGAGTCCGGTAATTGCCATTGAGCAAAAAACGACCAACCGAAACCCACGCTCTACCGTGGGCACGGTAACCGAGGTCTATGACTTTCTGCGGCTGCTCTATGCCCGTTCGGCAACGGCCTACTCCCTCGCTACGGGAGAGGTCATGGTCAGCTACTCCGACGACGCCATACTCGAGCGCGTGATTCAGGACTTCGACGGGGTACGAGTGGCCCTGCTCGCTCCGGTAGTCCGCGCCCGCAAAGGCCACTACCGCGAACTTTTTGAGGGTCTGGCCAAGCAGGGCTACCTCAAGGTCCGCGTCGACGGCGAGTGGCTTGATTTAGACCGCGGACTCAAACTCGACCGCTACAAAACCCACGACATCGACGTGGTGGTAGACCGCCTGAGCCCCGGCTCCGAAGACGCGGAACGCCTGGCCCGCAGCATTGCAACGGCCATGCGCCTGGGTCAGGGCAGCATTACCGTAGTGAATTGGGACAGCCAAGAGCAAAAGCACTTCAGCCGCAACCTGATGTGCCCAACCACTGGGATTTCCTACCCTGAGCCCGAACCCAACACCTTTAGTTTTAACTCGCCCAAGGGAGCCTGCCCGCACTGCGACGGCCTTGGTATCGTTCGAGAGCTTGCCATGAGCAAAGTAGTGGCCAATCCGCGACTGAGTTTGGGCGAGGGCGCCCTTGCCCCACTGGGCACCAAGAAGGCGACCTGGATCTTTCAGCAGCTCGAACACATCGGGTGGCGCTTTGGATTTACCCTTCAAACGCCATGGAAGGACCTCAGCGAAGAGGGCCGCAACGCCATAATTTTTGGATTCACAGGGGACTTTACGCATACCCAAAAGGTGGCCGGAATCTCGCGCAAAATCAGCATTAAGTACGAGGGCCTCAAGCCCTTCATTGAGGCACAGGGCCGCGAGGGCAGCAAAAGTTTGCAGCGCTGGGCAGACGACTACCTCGAAGACGGAGTCTGCAGCCACTGTTCTGGAACAAGACTCAAGCCGGAATCCCTCATGTTCCGCATTGCAGACCGTTCGATCGCTGACCTTGCGACGCTGCCCCTCAGTGATTTATCGGCCTGGCTTGAGTCGGTCGAGGCCAGCCTCCCCCCGAGCCAAAAACGGATTGGCGGAGAGATTCTCAAGGAGCTCGCGGTGCGGGTCGGATTTCTCAACGACGTAGGCCTCAGCTACCTGTCGCTGAGCCGGTCGGCACGAAGCCTAAGTGGCGGAGAAGCCCAACGCATTCGCCTCGCAACCCAAATCGGGTCGCAACTGGTCAACGTGCTGTACATTTTAGACGAGCCTTCCATTGGCCTGCATCCGCGCGACAACGACCGGCTCATCAAAAGCCTTGAAAAGCTGCGGGACCTGGGCAACAGTGTGGTGGTGGTGGAGCACGACGAAGAACTCATGCGGCATGCCGACCACATCATTGACATGGGTCCACGGGCCGGAATTCACGGAGGCCGTGTGGTGGCAGAGGGCAACTTTGCCGAAGTGCAGCAGTCCGACAGCCTCACGGGCAAGTACCTGCGGGGAGAGCTCCAAGTTTCCGCTCCGCGCGCTCCCCGGCCGGGGAGCGGCAAGGTGCTCAAGCTCTTTGGTGCACGAGGACGGAATCTTAGAAACGTTAATCTCGAGCTTCCCCTAGGTACGATGATCGTGGTGACCGGAGTTTCTGGCTCGGGCAAAAGCACCCTGATCAACAAGACCCTGCATCCGGCGGTGGCCGGGCCGCTCCAGGGATTGCTCGACAAGGCCGAACCCTTTGACCGCATTGAGGGGCTCGAGCACATCGACAAGATTATTGCCGTGGACCAAAGTCCCATTGGCAGGAATCCGCGGAGCAACCCGAGCACCTACACCGGCGTGTTCAACGAAATCCGCAAGCTCTTCAGCGACCTTCCCGAGGCCAAGGTGCGGGGCTATGCGCCGGGTCGCTTCTCGTTCAACGTCAAGGGCGGACGCTGCGAAACCTGCGAAGGCGGAGGCATGCGGGTAATCGGAATGAACTTTTTGCCCGACGTGTACGTGCTTTGCGAAACCTGCCAGGGTCGGCGATTCAACCGCGAAACGCTTGAGGTGCGGTTCAAGGGCCACAGCATCAGCGACGTGCTCAAGATGAGCATCGAGGAGTCCATGAACTTCTTTGAGGCTCTGCCGCGCATAAGCCGTGTGCTTCAAACCATGAACAGCATCGGCCTGGGCTACATCACCCTGGGGCAGTCCGCGACCACCCTTAGCGGCGGGGAGGCCCAGCGAATTAAGTTGGCTACCGAACTGAGCAAGCGCGGCACCGGCCAAACCCTTTACCTGCTCGACGAGCCCACCACCGGGCTTCATTTTGACGACGTTCGGGTACTTATGGACGGACTTCACCGCCTCGTTGACCAAGGCAACACCGTCATTGTGATTGAGCACAACCTTGATGTCATTCACCAGGCGGACCACGTCATTGACCTGGGTCCAGACGGCGGCGCCGGGGGCGGGTCCATTATCGCTACAGGGACTCCTACAGAAGTGGCATCCGTTAAAAAAAGCATTACCGGCCAATACCTAAAGGCCTACCTTAACCGTTTAAAACACTAAAGCATCATGGCAACCCACGGATCCAGGCCCATTAAATCGGCCTTCAAGCACAAATCATGGACCGAGGTTCGCACCAACGATTCCTGGGCCATTTTTAAGATAATGGGCGAATTCGTGAATGCCTACGAACGCCTCTCGCGAATCGGGCCCTGCGTGAGCATTTTTGGTTCCGCCCGACTTGCGGAGGACCACCGATGGTACCAAATGGCCGAAGGCATTGCTGAGGGACTTGGGGCCAAGGGATACGGAATCATCAGCGGAGGCGGTCCGGGAATCATGGAGGCGGCCAACCGAGGCGCCAAAGCTGTCGGGGCTCCCTCGGTGGGGCTGAACATTACGCTGCCCCACGAGCAGAAACCCAACGACTACATCGACCTCGATAAAAGCGTTGATTTCGACTACTTCTTTGTGCGCAAGGTCATGTTTGTAAAGTATTCCCAAGGCTTTGTGGTCATGCCCGGCGGATTCGGCACCCTGGACGAAGTCTTTGAGGCCATTACCCTCATTCAAACCAAAAAGATCGGTCGCTTCCCGGTCGTCTTGGTTGGTCGAGACTACTGGGGCGGACTGCTGGAATGGATTGAATCCACCCTAAAGCCCAACGGCCTCATCGGCCCAGACGACACTCAGATTTTTAAGCTGGTCGATACCGCCGAAGAAGCCATTCTCGCAATCGACGACTTTTACAGCCGCTACCTTCTCAAGCCAAACTTCTAGGGCCTCAGCAGCTTCTGGGTCCTCCGACGCCCCTGGGCGTCGGAGGTCTCAAGTACGTACAGACCTGATGCCGACGGGTACGGCAGATCCAGTTGGCGGTCGTACAGCGTACCGCTCGAAATGCTGCGGCCATCCATGCCCAATAAGGTCCAGTTGCGGTCGGCATCTGCCGGAGCAGTCAGCATCCATCCCCGATCGGACTGGCTGACCGTCCAAAGCGCTTCGGCCTCGGGAACACTAAAGTACACGTCGGCATAGAGCGTGTCGCGCACGAAACTTCCGCTGCCGAGCGAATACGACCGCGACTCCGTATAAATGAAGGGCGGACTCACCGTCGACGGCCACACCAGCGAATCCTGAATGCTTCCCGTCTGTGCAATAGTGATTTTGCCGGTGGCGTCGGGCCACAAGGTGTCGCCTTGGTTGTGCCAGTACACGTACTCCACTCCGTACATCATCGCGGTAGTCGTGTCGAACATTGCGGTTCCGCCGACACCTCCAAAGCGAATCAGGAGTTGGATTTCAGCGCGGCTCACCGACGGGTAATCGGCCTCAAGCACCCACAAACCAGTTTCGATATCGTTCACGAGCACCCGTCCGCTCGGCAGGTAGGGGTATGCGCCCCAAGCTCCGTTGTAGCCGGTTCCGCTGTACTGCGGCGAAGTGTCGTAGTAGGCCGCCAGCACGGGCAATTCTGGGAATTCCACGTCAAGCACATGGCAGCCAAACGTGTAGTACGAGGTGACCAAGTGGTCGCCGTCGACGTGGGCATTGTGCGGAATCAACCCTGTGCCCGGCTGCACCTTGTGGCGAAAGAGTTCATCGACGTTGCTGAGGTCGTTGACGTCATAAGCCGCGATGTAGCCGTTGGCCACTTCGTCGGTAGTGTAGAGCGTATTGCCGTCGTCCGATAGCCAGCAGTTGTGCGCAAAGTGGTCGGGCGAGTCAAAGCTCCCAAAGGTCACGGGCTGGCTGGGGAGCGCAACGCCGATCACCTGAATGTCTTCCCATAGCGCTGCACCGTACAGCGTGTCGTTGCGCGCAAAGCCGTCGTGCAGGTAGTACGTCGAATAGTTTCCGATGACTACGGGGTTCCAGGGGTCGCTCGCGACGTCGACGATGACGGCTCCGCCTCCGCCCGCATTCGAGCCAAACGCGTACAGCTTGCCCTCTTCATCGATCCACAGGTTGTGGGCGCGGCGCAAGGTGTCCACGCCTCCATTGCTGAGCGGTACCGGCAGGCGCACATACTTGTAGGTCAGGCTGTCAAGATTAATAATCATGAGTCCGTTGGTCTCCGTGGTTCCGGTCGGGTGATCGTGTACGGCGTAAGCGAAATTCCCCCAGGTTTTAATGTCCCGCCACACCGAGAGCACACCGGGAACCCAAAGCTTATTCACTAGACCGAGGCTCGGATTAGTGACATCGACCACCAGTACGCCCTTTCTGTTGCCCACTAAGGCATACTCTTTATTGTTGGCGGAATCGCGATAGCCCCAGATGTCGTTGTTGAAGGGCGAGGCCCCTAAAGGACCCCATTGGGTTACCGGGTAATGGGCCACCTTGCTCATATTGAGGCTGTCGTTGCTCGGCTGGGCCAAAACCGCAGCGGCAGACAGCAGACCAATAAGCATTAGGAATGTGCGCTTTGTCATGCTTAAAAGTTAAGGGTAATTTGACCGTCTTCAGAGGCATCAAAGCCGGTATCGGGCGCCGGATCTTCCTCAGGAGTAGTGGGGCCCTGAGAGGGAATCGACCATTCTACCGTAGTTCCTGTCTCGAGCTCAGGGCTTGGATTACTGCTCAGATCGGGTTCTGTCGCGTCTGGCGCGACAGCGTCAATAGGTTCGGGAGCCAGGGTGGGCGAATCGACTTCGGCTGAGACGAGCCGCACGCTGAGCACGGGGGAGGCATGGAGCATATTACCCACCGCCTTCCAGCCTTTGACCGCGATAAAATTCTCCAGCACCAGAGTCTCGTCTTCGCGTTCTCGCCCTTTAATCTTCCGAAACTGAATGCTGACGGTGCTTCGGTCTGCCACCGTGATAACATGAAGGAGCGACTTCGGATGCTCGGTAATGAAGCACTCCCAGCCGTCGCCCTTGGGTTCTAGTTCAAAACGCTTTACCATGAAGCGCTCCTTGACCCCGTCGAAGTAGACGACCGAAATTGGACGGCGAGGGTCCCAGCGCTCAAAATAGAAGGGCATTTCGTTAAAATGAAGCAACAGCTCTGGCGTAACAATGCGGTAGTTTCCCTTCGCGTCAACCTCAAGAAGCTTGTCTTCACCCCTAAAGCGACCCAAAGAACGACCACGCCCCTGGTCGTTGAGCTTCATTACCGTCTCGTCAAACCATATTTCACGGGCAGCAAGCGTACTAACCCCTTCGCTCTTTAGCTCCACCTTTTTAATGGTAGCCTTGCTGACGATATTGCCCCGAGCGGCCCGCCCGCGCACTGCGAGCGACGAGAAATCAAAGTCAAAGCGAAGTTTTTTGAGCGAGGGAACCGCGCGCAGGTGCACGGTTACCACCTCAGCCTCACCATTGGGATTCACACTAAAGTAGAGTACCTCAGAACCCTTGGTTCCCTGAGTGAGGGGATACTCCTTGTCGCGGGTCACCCCACTAATCGGGAAGCGCTTGGCATAAGCCGCTCCGCGCGCGCCGTCGCGGTAAATGATGTTGTAAATGGTGCGCTCGTCGCCCTTTTTGAACACCGACACGTGAACGATGTCGGTTCCGACAAACTTTTTATCGCCGACCTTGGTGACCAGCATGGTTCCGTCGCCTCGAATCACAACCACGTCGTCAATGTCGGCGCAGTCGCCCACAAACTCATCCTTGCGCAAGGCCGTACCCACAAAACCCTCCACGCGGTTGACGTAGAGCTTGGCGTTGGCAATGGCAACCTGGGTGGCTACTACCTGCTCAAAGCCGCGAAGCTCTGTTCTGCGCTCGCGCCCCGCCCCGTACTTTTTCTTCAAGTTTTTAAAGAACTCTACTGCGTAATCAATCAAATTATCAAGATGATGCCTAATCTCCGCTATCTGCCCTTCAAGGCTTAGAAGGTGGTCGTCGGCCTTGGCGGCATCAAACTTCGAAATGCGCTTGATGCGAATCTCCGTCAGACGCACAATGTCTTCATCGGTGACCGCGCGCAGCAGGTGCTTGGTATGAGGAGCCAGTCCCACGCGAATATTTTCCATGACCGCCTCCCAGGTCTCTGCCTCTTCAATGTCGCGGTAAATGCGCTGTTCAATGAAAATCTTCTCGAGGCTGGCAAAATGCCACTGTTCTTGGAGTTCATTCAGCTTGAGTTCCAGCTCGGCCTTGAGCACCTCCACGGTACTGTCGGTCGAGCGGCGCAGCATGTCGCGTACGCCCATGAATACGGGCTTCTCGTCTACAATCACGCAAGCCATAGTGCTCACCGAAGACTCGCACGCCGTGAAGGCATAAAGGGCATCGACCATCTGGTCCGGCGAAACACCGGGTAGCAGTTGGATCACAATTTCGACGTGCTCTGCCGTGTTGTCCTCAATTTTCTTGATCTTAATCTTGCCCTTGTCGTTGGCCTTGATTACGGATTCAATGAGCGAAGTAGTCGTTGTGCCAAAGGGTATCTCCCTTATTATCAGTGTTTTTTTATCTTCAACTTCAATCTTAGCACGAACTCTTACCCGTCCCCCGCGCTCGCCGTCTAGGTATGCGCTCACGTCGGCAATTCCGCCCGTGGGAAAGTCCGGGTAAATTTGAAAGCTCCGGCCGCGAAGGTGGGCCACCGACGCATCGATGAGCTCGTTAAAGTTGTGCGGTAGAATTTTGGTACTCAAACCCACGGCGATTCCCTCTACACCCTGGGCCAGCAGCAGCGGAAACTTCACGGGCAAAAACACCGGCTCCTTGCTTCGGCCGTCGTAGCTGGCGAGGTATTGGGTTATTTTGGGCGCAAAGGCCACGTCAAGAGCAAACTTGCTCAAGCGTGCCTCGATGTATCGCGGAGCCGCCGCACTGTCGCCGGTGTAGATGTTTCCCCAGTTACCTTGCGTGTCGATCAGCAGGTTCTTTTGACCCAGCTGCACCAGCGCGTCGCCGATTGAAGCGTCTCCGTGCGGATGGTACTTCATGGTCTGGCCAATGACGTTGGCCACCTTGTGAAAGCGACCGTCCTCCATTTCATAAAGCGCGTGCATCAGGCGCCGCTGAACGGGCTTCAAGCCGTCTTCAAGGGCGGGGACCGCCCGCTCGAGAATAACGTAGCTGGCGTACTCCAAGAAATACTCGCGGTACATGCCCCGCACCCGAGACTCCACTGGCTTAATCACCTCTGCCTCGCGCGCAAAATCCTCTGGAGCATTCTCCAAAAAGGGCTCGTCCATGGGGTTGCTATCTTGGTCAGACATTGCTCGGGTCGTCTTTATCGATTTTGAGGTGGTCTATGATGAACTCCTGGCGTTCGGGGGTATTCTTACCCATGTAAAACTCCAAGAGCTGCTCAATCTGCTCCTTGCCCAGCATCACCGGCTCAAGGCGAATGTCTGCATTGATGAACATCTTGAACTCCCCAGGGGAGATTTCTCCCAAACCCTTAAATCGTGTAATCTCGGGCTTGGCACCCAAGGCCTCCACGGCCGCGCGCTTCTCTCCCTCGTCGTAGCAGTACATGGTCTTTTGCTTGTTGCGCACCCTAAAAAGCGGCGTCTGCAAAATATAGAGGTGGCCTTCTTGCACCAGCTCGGGAAAAAACTGCAAAAAGAAGGTAATCAGCAGCAGGCGAATGTGCATTCCGTCCACGTCGGCATCGGTGGCAATGACCACGTTGTTGTAGCGAAGCTCCTCCAGACCGTCTTCGATGTTGAGGGCTGCCTGTAAAAGATTGAATTCCTCGTTCTCATAAACCACTTTTTTGGTCAAGCCATAGCAGTTCAGGGGTTTGCCCTTAAGGCTAAAAACCGCTTGGGTCTGCACGTCTCGCGAGGCCGTGATGGAACCCGAAGCAGAATCGCCTTCGGTAATAAAAAGGGTCGTCTCCAGCCGTCGATCGTGCTTGATGTCGCTGTAGTGCACCTTGCAGTCGCGAAGCTTGCGGTTGTGCAGGTTGGACTTCTTGGCGCGTTCTCGTGCGAGCTTTTGAATTCCCGCGAGGTCCTTTCGCTCGCGCTCGGCACGCAAAATCTTCTTCTGAATGGCGTCGGCCACGTCTTGGTTGCGGTGCAGAAAATTATCGAGCTCGGTTTTTAAGAAATCAAGAATAAAAGCGCGCACCGAGGGACCTTCTGGGCCCATGTCTTGGCTACCCAGCTTGGTCTTGGTCTGCGACTCAAAAACGGGTTCAATTACCTTAATGCTGACCGCCCCAATAACGCTTTGGCGAATGTCTGCCGCATCGTAGTTCTTATTGTAGTAGTTGCGCAGAACCGTCACCAAGGCCTCGCGAAAGGCGCCATGATGGGTACCGCCCTGGGTGGTGTGCTGCCCGTTGACAAAGGAATAGTACTGCTCGCTTTGGCTGCGCTCCGCGTGGGTAAGGGCAACCTCGATGTCTTCGCCGCGCAGGTGAATAATCTCGTGCATTACCTCGCTACTCAGGTTGTTGGCCAAAAGATCCTTGAGTCCGTTCTCGGAATAATACTTCTCGCCGTTGAGGTAAATCGTGAGGCCAGGATTCAGGTAGACGTAGTTCCAAACCATCCGCTCGACGTACTCCATCTGAAAGCGGTAGTTGCTAAAAATGGTCGCGTCGGGCGTAAACACCACCTTGGTACCCTGCCGCGCGGAACTGGGTTCCGCTTGGCCCTCTGACCCTAAAATGCCCTGAGAAAAATTGGCCGACTTGGACTGTCCGTCGCGAAAGGCTTGAACCATAAAGGCCGACGACAGGGCGTTGACCGCCTTGGTACCCACCCCGTTCAAACCCACCGACTTTTTAAAGGCCTTGGAGTCGTACTTGGCGCCGGTGTTCATCTTAGAAACCACGTCAACCAACTTGCCGAGTGGAATACCACGTCCGTAGTCGCGCACCGTCACCGACCCGTTTTGTACGCCGATCTCTATGGTGCGGCCGCCGCCCATAACAAACTCGTCGACCGAGTTATCGACAACCTCCTTAATTAAAATGTAAATTCCGTCGTCTGGGCTGCTCCCGTCGCCCAATTTACCGATGTACATACCCGGCCTTAGACGGATGTGCTCCTGCCATTCAAGGCTGCGAATGTTGTCTTCGTTGTAGAGTACGGCTTCGGTCATGCTAACGTGCGAATCTAGCAAAAAGCCTC
>DBBY01000058.1:14515-17149 GCA_002292855.1 Flavobacteriales bacterium UBA972
CCGTCCTTCACGCAGTAGTCGCGACCCTCCACGCGCAGCCGACCTGCTTCGCGGCAAGCGGACTCCGTGCGGAACTTGATGTAGTCGTCGTAGCCAATCACTTCGGCGCGAATAAAGCCCTTCTCGAAGTCGCTGTGAATGACCCCGGCGGCCTGTGGAGCCGTGGATCCACGGGGAATCGTCCACGCACGAACCTCTTTCACACCGGCTGTGAAGTAGGTGTGCAGCTGAAGCAGGTTGTAGGCCTCGCGAATCAAGCGATTTACCCCCGGCTCCTCGAGCTCGAGGTCGTCAAGGAACATGCGGCGCTCCT
The DNA here is from genome assembly GCA_002292855.1 of Flavobacteriales bacterium UBA972. Taxonomy (GTDB): domain Bacteria; phylum Bacteroidota; class Bacteroidia; order Flavobacteriales; family Schleiferiaceae; genus TMED14. Next base: position 14,829 of record DBBY01000058.1, read on the forward strand.
CGTAGGTTTCGAGTTCGGCGATGTCGGCCTCGGTCGCCGCAGCCAAGTGAAGCACGCCAGCACCTTCTTCGACAGCCATTGCGCGCACCTTTTCAACCCAGGCGTTTCCTGTTTTGGCGGACGTCTCTTCGACGTTGCAGACGTACATCACGGGCTTGTCCGTAAGCAGCTGGTAGTCGGCGATCCAGGTATTTTCTTCTTCGGTACGGTCAAAGCCACGAACCGACTTGCCCTGCTCGATGTGCTTCTTGAGTCGTTCGCCCATCTCTACCTCTCGCCCACCCTCTCGGGCTCCGCTCTTGGCGGCCTTGCGAGCACGATCTATGCGCTTTTCAAGGGTTTCAAGGTCCTTGAGCTGCAGCTCAAAATCTATGGTTTCTTTGTCGCGAAGCGGATTCACGCTGCCGTCTACGTGCACGATGTTGTCGTTCTCAAAGCAGCGCAGCACGTGCAAAAGAGCATTGCACTCCCGGATGTTGCCCAAAAACTGGTTGCCCAGGCCTTCTCCCTTGCTGGCTCCCTTGACCAGGCCTGCTATGTCAACAATCTCCACCGTGGCGGGAACCACGCGCTCGGGATTCACGATCTCGGCAAGGGCAGCCGTGCGCGGGTCGGGCACGTTCACCGTGCCTACGTTGGGCTCAATGGTGCAAAAGGGAAAGTTTGCAGCGTGGGCCTTGGCGTTGCTCAAGCAGTTGAATAATGTCGACTTGCCGACATTGGGAAGTCCTACGATTCCGACCTTCATAACTCGTTAATTACTTATGTTTTTGGGCCGCAAAGGTAGCCGATTAATGGCCGTACTTTTACGCGAAATCCACTGCTGATGGTCCCAATTACTGACTACCCCTCGCAAATTCGGCGCGACATACTGCGCATGGTTCACAAGCCTCAATCGGGACATCCCGGCGGCTCCATGGGCTGTACCGAGTTCTTTACCGCCCTCTACTTCGACGTAATGAGGCACAATCCCGCGGCCTTCCGCATGGACGGTAATGGAGAAGATTTGTTCTTTTTGAGCAACGGACACATTTCGCCCGTGTTCTACAGCACGCTGGCGCGGTCTGGCTACTTCCCCGTGGCGGAACTCTCTACCTTTCGCTTGATCAACTCCCGACTTCAGGGCCACCCCACAACCCACGACGGCTTGCCCGGGGTGCGCATCGCAAGCGGATCGCTGGGTCAGGGACTCAGTGTTGCGGTAGGAGCTGCCCAAGCCAAAAAGCTACACAGCGACCCGCACCTGGTCTTTACCCTGCACGGCGACGGCGAGCTGCAAGAAGGCCAAATCTGGGAAGCAGCACTCTATGCGGGCGCCAAAAAAGTAGACAACCTCATTGCCACCGTCGACGCCAACGGCCAGCAAATTGACGGAAGCACCGACGAAGTACTCCCCATGGGCGACCTGGGCGCCAAGTTCACTGCCTTTGGATGGGACGTGCTGCACCTCGAGCAGGGCAACGACCTCCATGCGGTGCAGGCCGCACTGCGGCAGGCCATAACCCGAACCGGCAAAGGCAAGCCCGTAGCACTAATCATGAAGACGGCCATGGGCCACGGGGTCGACTTTATGGCCGGAACCCACAAATGGCACGGCATCGCCCCCAACGACGACGAACTGGCCCGCGCCCTGGCGCAGTGCCCCGAAACATTGGGCGACTACTAAAGCCTTGCGCATGCTTCGCAGTGGACTCTTTGCACTCCTTTTAATCGCCGGAAGCCTCAGGGCCCTGGCGCAGGGAGTGCTGCCTCCGCCCGAGGCAAAACCCGAGCCGCTCACGCGAATTTTATTTGTTTTTGACGCATCCAATTCCATGTACGGACGCTGGCAAACCGGCACGCGCATGGAGGTGGCCCAACGCCTAATGCGCGACCTGCTCGACAGCCTAGGGCAGATTGAGCGGCCGAACTTTGAATTGGCTCTAAGGGTCTACGGACACCAGAAACCCGTTCCGCCCCAAGACTGCAACGACACGAGGCTCGAAGTCGCTTTTAGCCCTAACTCGATTCCGCGCATTCAAAAAACCTTGGCCGGACTTCGACCCATGGGAACCACCCCCATTGCCCGAAGCCTAATCAAGGCGGGCAGTGACTTCCCGGAGTGCGCCGACTGCCGCAACATTATTATTTTGATCACCGACGGCGTGGAGGCCTGCGACGAAGACCCCTGTGCCGCGTCGCGCATTTTACAGCAGCGCGGAGTAATTCTCAAGCCCTTTGTTATCGGAATCGGGCTCGAAAGCAATCTGGCCAAGGATTTTGGCTGCGTGGGCACCTACTACGACGCGGGAGACGAGCTCACCTTCACCAAGGCACTCAAG
>DBBY01000057.1:0-1476 GCA_002292855.1 Flavobacteriales bacterium UBA972
CAGCAATTCGTTTCACGCCCTCAAAAGTACCTAAATCATGCCGCGCGTATGTTTGTACTATGCTTCGAACCTTCTTTTTAGTCCTTTTCTGCCTCGTTGTTACCACTGCCTCTGCCCAAAGCGCTGACCTACAGCAGCGAATTAAAGGCTTTCAGGCGGAGCAATCCAGCGAATACAGCGTGAAGCTACTCAACCTCCAGGGTGAAAATCTAGGAGCCCTCGAGCAAGAAGAAGCAGCATACCGCCTGCATTTTAAGCTTGAATCAAAAGCCAAAAGCGAAGACAAGCTCGGCCGCAGCACCAAACTCGCCGTCCACGTTCAGGTGTTTGAGTTCGAAAGCATCGATGACCTCAACTGGGCAATGAAGCGCTGGCTGCCAGACTTTATCGATCACAATGCGGTACGCCCCGGCCGCGACACCAAATCGGTTCCCAATGCAGACCCGTCGGTCGTAGTGGTAGAAGGTTCAAGCATTGCTGTGCTCACGCTAAGCTGCACCCAGTTTGACCTTGACCGCTTTCGCATTTGGCGCAACCAGCTCCTTACCTACTTTGGCGGATCAAGCTCGGTGGTCATTGAAATTCAAGGCTGCGAGGGCCCGCTCATGTGGACGAAGAACGCGCCAGACCCCAAGGACCGGACTTGGAAGTAAACCTAAACTGACTGGCGTGCAGCGAAATAGACAACCAAGCATCCTGCTCAGACACCTTGGCTCGCTGGCCCCAGTCTGCTGCAGTGCGAGCCAGCCGCATGGCATGATGAAGAGCTCTTAGTCCCAATCCGCTTTTTTTGTGCCATCCGTTCAGTACCTCCATGGCCTCTCGAGTGATTTCTGCGCACTGAATTAGCGATTCAAGAGGAATGCCGGAATTACCCAACCAAGGTCCCCTTGCCCTCTGGCGTTCTTGGGCCATGCGCAGCTTGAAGACCATTTCGTCCCAGGGAACCGCTACCGAGTCTGCCTCACGACCCAGGACCAAACCCATCTGAAAACGATCCAAAAACGGCCCTGAAAACCGCTCCTGATAGCGAGACAAACGAGCCGAACCGCAGGTGCATTCTATACTTTGATGGCCGTGGTAGCCGCAGGGGCAGGGATTTGTTGCTCCAATGGTTTGGGGAACCTGGGCTGCATCCCTACTCCACTGAGCCTCCATGGGCTTGCGCAATACCTCTAGGGTCCGAAGTGACATCTCGCCGAGCTCGTCCATAAACAGCACTCCGGTACCGGCTGCCCAAAATGCTCCATTGGCCCCGACCAATTGCACCGGGCTAAGGGTTGAAGAGGGCTCGACAAAAGGCAAATTGGGCTCCACCGCCGCCCGCAAAGAATGCACTGCACGAGCAAACTCTGACTTGCCAACCCCGGGAGCACCAACCAGCAAGGTCGGATGCCTGCCCGCGGCCGCAAGACCCAATGCCGTCAGCGCCGTACCGCTAAGCGAGAGCGCGGGCCAGCTGGGAGCCCCACGATT
>DBBY01000057.1:1483-9729 GCA_002292855.1 Flavobacteriales bacterium UBA972
ACGATTTAAAACCGGAACCAAGGGAGCCTCGAGCGGAATGCCCGACTTAACCACCTCCAGAGCCTCTCGCAAAGAAGCAAGGGGAGCCCAATTTTGGTCTTGAACCCGCCACGGAGCGTGGCTCGGATACAAAAACAAGCCCGACTCCTGAGGGGGCGCTGGCCGGTCGGGCTCAACCCAACTCAGCGACGCCTTTAAATCAAGGGTACCAATGGCCCAAAGGCCCTCGCGAAGCGGCACTTGACCCGAGGCCATGAGTACCGCAAGGGCAATGGGTAAATCCATAGCGCTGCCCAATTGCCAGGGTCTCGTTGGGTGAAACGAAACCGTAATGCGCTTGCCCGGCCATTTAGCCCCTACCTCAAGCAGGGCTGCGTGAATGCGGTTGGGTGCCTCGCGCACCGTGGGGTCCCGGGTTCCGACCATGTGAAACGAAAAACCCGGCGTCGCCGCCACGTCTACACGAAGTTCATTCCAGCGGCCCTCTGCCCAGACCCATGTTTTTAACGATGCTACCATGCGGCAAAAAAACAGCCGCAATGAGTCAGCAGTCGGTTGCTAAACGCATAGAAACGTTTGCCGATTGGGGTACTGCCTTATTCCTGCAATCCCCAGGCGCGCTGGAGGTCGGGGTTCAGGAATACATGGCTCTCGAGGAGCAAATCGGAGCCGTTAAAAAGGTCTATTCCATTCACATTCAAGTGGTAGTCAATTTCGGTATCAATGCTGCGCAAAATCCAACGTTCCTGCTGCTTGTTCCATAGAAATACCCCGAGTTCTTCGTCTTGGTCGGCATTGGGCTTAAAGCGGACTATGTCCCACTCATAGAGGCGGGTGCGGTTCCGGTCCCTCATTTCGACCGACTCGTCGACCTGGGTATAGTTTAGGCTGCGGCCCGTCCACCAAAAGCCGTCGGGGGAATAGAAGTCCGTGCCGTGAATTCGACGCAGGTAGCCTGCGATTTTATCGCCCAAGCGGAGTCGGTATCGCTGTTCCTTCATACGGATAAAACCTCGTGCGGCAGAAATTGTTGCGCGTTAAATACCCAATTGACCAAGGGCCTCGCGCACGGAATCGGCAGTGAGGGCCTGGCGACAGGCCCAATCCCCGCGATGGCAGGAGTCCGCACCAAAAATACTGCATGGTTGGCACGATAAGCGCTCGGGAAGGTGCCAATGCAGCATGGGAGACGGGGCGGCAAAACCACCATGGGGATGGGTGCCCGCCCATAGGACCACCGAGGGAACCTGAAAGCGGTAGGCAAGATGCTGCGCGGCAGAATCGCAAACCACTGCGGCGCGCGCCTCGGCCCAAAGGGCAGACTCCTCGAGGGGGCTTAGACCCATGGCGCAGCGAAACTTGGTGGAGATGTGGTCCTTAGGGCCGCCGACAAAGACGGGCTCCCAGCCCTCAAGGGCAAGCTGATCGGCCAGGCGAAGGGCTTCTTCGATGGGCCATTGCTTGGTGGCTGCGCTGGCAAAGGGCGCAAGAATGATGATGCGGCCGCTCCGCGATTGGGGCTGCAAGGGCTGAACACGCTCCCAACCAAGTTTGGCCAGGGCCTCAAAATGCAGGTCGTAGGCATTGGGTACGGGCTGCTCCGAACCACGGAGCAAAGCCTGGCGTGCTGCGCGGGGTTTGGCGACGCTTGCCTGTGCAATCCGCAAAACCCAAGCGACCCATCGGCTGGACCGGGTGCGCAGGTGGCTGTGGGCATCGTACCAAGCGGTCAGGTCGGCAGAACGCATCCAACCCCACCAAAACCAGAGAAGGGCAAAAAACCTGCGGTAGGGGGGGCGGTCCACGTCGAGTCCATGAACCACAATTTGAGGGTGCTCCGGCAGACGCTGGGCCCATTGAGGCCGGGTAAAAAGGCTGATTCGATCCCCGGGCTCCAGGGCCTGCACGAGGACGGAATGAAGAAGCACCACGTCGCCAAAGGCCGAGAAACGAACAACTCCAAGGTGGCGCTTAGCCCTGGGCGCCATAAAGAGCGGGATTGGTTTCGGGGTCGTTGTAGAGCTTGAACTGTCGGTAGGGGCTGTAGCGAACCACACCAGAAGCCAAATCGGCCCAGAGTGCGGCGCAGGCGAGCATGAGCTCTTGGTGCTGAACCTCGGCTGCCTTAAGCCGAAGGCCGCAGGCATCCTGGTGCTCGGCCGATGCGTTGGCACGAGCTGCCTCAATCCTTAAATGGTAGAGCTTGAGCTGCAGGATGCAGAGGCGATCCAGGGCCCAGGCCAAGGATTCCGTGCGCAGCACTCCCTCGGGGGCTGGAACTGGCTGGAGCAATTCCGCCAGCCTTTGGTCGAGCCGCTCCACCGCATCGGTCCGCTCCTGATTCAGTGCGTCAATGCGGCGCTTTATGGCCAGAAGCTGCTCGGGCGAGCGGTCTACGCGGCGCACCTCGTCTTCGAGGTGCCACTGAACCGTGTCGGTCCAAGCCTTGGCGTACCAAGCCTGCTCCATGCTCCCTGCCGCAAAGGCAGGCGGGCAAGGAGTATCCCACTGATCGCGAACGTGGTAGTCCTCAATAGCGGCTTCAAAAAGGCTAAGAATCCGCTCGAGCATCACTTGCCCTTGGTAAATTGTGCAAGGCCCTGATCGAGCCAATCCAAAAAGATGCGGGCGTCGGAATCATAAGCCGTATGGCCGTTTATAGCGGTCGGAGCCTGGACTTTTGGATCCATCAGCACATAATAGGGCTGGGCGTTGGCATTAAAATACTGGGCCTGCAAATCGCCCCATTTTTGGCCAATCGTCTTGATGGTTTTGCCCGAAGTTTCGCTCTGGCGCACTTCTCCCTCGGCAAGGGGGGTGCGCTCGTCGACATAAAGCGAAACGAGTACCACGTCTTCTGCGAGGCGCTTGCGAACCTCAGGGCGCGACCAAACTTCTTCTTCCATCTTGCGGCAGTTGACGCAGCCCCATCCGGTGAAATCGAGCAGCAAGGGCTTACCGGCCTGCAGGGCATAGACCCGGGCCTCCTCGAGGTCGTTGAAGCAGGGCAAATTCAGCGGGCAGTGGGCATCTTCGCTCAACTTTTGCTCGCCTGAGGGCGCGGACCCGGATCCCAATCCGTTCGGGTTCTCCGCATAAAACGCGGGAGGCGGGAATCCGGCCACCAGCTTTACCGGCGCTCCCCAGATTCCGGGAAGAAGGTAGAATCCGACTACTGAAAAAAGAAGCCCGGTCATCATGCGTCCTACGCCGATTCCGCCCTTGGGCTCGTCGTCGTGGGGCAGGCGAAACATTCCAAAGAGGTAGAACGATGCCGCAAAGGCAATACCCACCCAAAGGGCCAAGAAGAGCTCGCGCTCTACCCAGTGCTTCTGCCAAACCATGTCGGCCGTACTCAGGAATTTAAGGGCAAAGGCAAGCTCCAGAAAACCCAAGGTCACCTTGACGGTATTGAGCCATCCGCCCGACTTGGGCAGACCCTTAAGCCAGCCCGGGAAGGCGGCAAACAAGATAAAGGGCAGAGAAAGGGCAAAACTGAAGCCGAACATGCCTACCGCAGGCCCGAGGAGCTCGCCACTGACCGCGGTAGCCACCAAAAGCTGGCCAATCAGCGGGCCGGTGCAGCTGAAGCTCACCAAAGCGAGGGTAAACGCCATGAAAAATATACCAAGAATTCCGCTTCGCTGGGACTGGTCGTCGGCCTTATTGACCCAAGACGAGGGCAGCGTAATCTCAAATAGACCAAAGAAACTCAGGGCAAAAACCACAAAAAGCACAAAGAAAGCCAGATTAAACCAGGGGTTGGTAGCCATGGCGTTTAAGGCGTCCGAACCGAAGGTGACCGTCACTAGTAGGCCGAGAGCCACATAAATGACGTTGATGCTGAGTCCGTACAAAAGGGCCTTGCGAATGCCGTCTGCCTTAGACTTGCTCTGCTTGAGAAAGAAGCTGACGGTGAGCGGAATCATGGGGAAGATGCAGGGCATTATCAGGGCCAAAAATCCGCCCAGCATGCCGGCGCCAAAGAGGGACCACAGGCTAAAAGCCTCGGCCTTCTCCACCTCAGGGCTCGGCTTGGCAGGCTCGCTGGCGGCATCAATCTCGGGCTCTAGGGGCGCGGACTCTGGAACTAAACCGGCTCCGGGCTCTGGATCGGCGTTCTCGGCCGGCGCGGCGGTCAGCCCTTGGGTCGACTCGTTGCTCGCGGGCACTTTAAAGGTCAGACTCACCAACTCGGGAGGCAGGCAGCGAGCGTCGTCGCAGACCATAAAGTCGACCTCGGCGGTATAGGTAAAGGCCGACTGGTTCTTGCGCTTGGCCTCGATGACGAAATCTACTTTTTTGCTGAAATAAGCCAGCTCCATCCCGAAGTTCTTGTCAAACTCGATGATGGGCTTGGGTTCGCGCACCGGCCTTTGAACGACCAAATCTTTGGAATCGGGGGTCATGAAGGTCGTGGGAATGGGCCCGTCGCTGCCGATAAATTGGGAGTAGACATGCCAGCCTGCATCAATTTTAGCCGAGGCCACGAGCTCCAAGCGACCGCCCTCGAGCGTCCGCACGGAGGTTGACCACGAGACCGGCTCTAGGATTTGTGCTGAGGCAAGGCCGCAGGTAAGCAGCAGTATGGCGAAGACTTGATTCCGTATGTTCATGATGATCAAAGGTAGTTAAGAGTCCAACGGAGGGCATTATCGGCGTCGAGGGCCAGGGCAATGGTTTGGCTCAAGCGAATTCCAGGAATCCACAAGACTTCGCCAGGCCCGGAATCAAGGGCCAAAACCACCACCTCGCGGCGCACCGGGCTCGGAACCTTGGCCTGGGTAAGGGCATCGCTCACCTTTTTGCGTCCGCTCAAACCAAGGGGCTGAATAAAGTCTGCCTCCTGCCAAAGCCGCCAAACGGCACCCTCGGGCAGAGCGCAGCTCAGGGGTTCAAGGGCACTGCCCATGCTGGCGGGCCTTCCCTGAACGCTTTGCCGTGAAACTTCCACCCTTTGATGCCAGATTTTGCCGTCCCACAGGGGGAGGGTCACCGACTCGCCCGCAGGGGTTTGTCGGAACATAAAGTTCGAAATTGGCAGCAAAAGCAGGCCCTCTCGGTCGGCCCATACCCGCCATCCCTCGCGCTCTAAATAAGCACCAACCTGCGATGCAGCGAGTTGCCTAAGGGCCTCGAGCTCAAAGGGAGCATAGGACTTGAGCAGCTGGTAGACGATAATTTCGGAGTGCGGATGCGCCAATGCCTCTCGGTAGAGCACTCGAGCGCCCGGAAGCTGCCTGCTCAGGGCCGTGTAGAGGCTGGATTCGCGCTGAATGGCCACTTCGGCAAAGCGTTGCAGCTGCCGCAGTCGGCGCATGGTCGTTCTGATTCCGTCGCGAGCCTGAGGTATGGCCTGCTCCAAAGCGGGAAGGGCATGGTGCCTGAGGTGGTTGCGTGTGTAGCGGTCGCCCTCGTTGGAGGCGTCGTCGCGCCACTGAAGTCCGATTCTAATGGCCTCCTGGCGAAGTTCGCTTTTATGGAATTCCAAGAAGGGACGCCTTAGAATTCCCTGGCTTTCGGCCAAAGAAATAAGTCCGTCTATGCCCGTTCCGCGGGCGGCAAAGAGCAGGAAGGTTTCAATGGCGTCGTCGGCATGGTGGGCCGTAGCAATGGCCGTCGCCCCAATTTCTTCGGCCAACTTTTGGGCTGCGCCATAGCGGAGTTCGCGCGCCCTGGACTGCAAATCCGAGGCGGAACCAAAATTTGCCGGGGCAGAGACGACCAAAATCGAACAAGCCGCAGCCTCGGCCCATTGGCGCACCAAAGCCTCGTCGCCGTCGGATTCCGCGCCGCGAAGACCGTAGTTGACGTGAAGCAGATGCAAGGGATAGCCTGCCGCATGAAGGGCCTCGGTCAACAGCATGGAGTCAAGACCGCCCGAAACCAAGACCAGGACTGGGCCATCGGGCTTGCCGAAGAGCTCGTCAAGCTTGGCCGCAACGGCCCTTCGAAAGGCTGGTGAGGCCTTATCCCAAGGAGTCATTCCAAACATTTTGAGGGTTTTCTGCCTTGAGAAGGCACTCTTGCCACTCGGTGGTAGCGTCTGCTGCAAAGGTGAGGGCACTGCCCGCCCAAAGCTGCCAGCTCGAGCTGGGTAGATGTCCAAAAAGCGTGCGGATCAGCACATTAAAATCTGCGCTGCCGTCGGGGCGCACGTAGCCCATGGCTCCGCTGTACCATCCTCTGGGCCGCGATTCCTGCGCATCGATGAGCTCCATGGCGCGAAGCTTAGGGGCGCCCGTCATGCTGCCCATCGGGAAACTCGCTGCAACCGCTTCAAGCCAATCGCAGCCCGGCCTTAGGTCGGCCGAAACCGTGCTCACCAGATGATGAACCGTTTTAAACGACTGCAACTCCAAAAGCCGCGGAACGCGTACGCTTTCTTTCGCAGCCACCCTGCTGAGGTCGTTGCGAACCAGATCAACAATCATCACATTCTCAGACTGTTCCTTCTCTGCCTCGCTCAAGGCAGCGGCGGCGGCGGCATCTTTTGCGGAATCGCTATGCCGTGGAGCCGTTCCCTTGATGGGCTGGCTGGCCATGCTGCCGTCTGGGGACACCTGCAAGTAGCGCTCCGGGGAGGCACTGACCACCGCGTGGTCGCCAAACCGCAGCAATCCGGCCATTCCTGCCTCTGCCCGACCCTGCAGCGACCGGTACAGGGCCAGCAGGTCGGGTTTGCCCTGCGCTTGAGCATCGGCGCAGAGGTTGACCTCATAAATATCGCCGCGAAAGAGGTGTAACTTAAGGGCCTTAGCCCGCTCATAGTAGTCGGATGCCGACCAGGTAAATGACCATAGTTTTTGCTTCACCGACCCTGCAGCGCAGATGCCCGTAGGTTCGCGGTCAAGCCAAGGCTGAAGTTCGCCGTACTGAACAAGGCGGCCGTCGCGCCCGCACTCCAAAACCCACTCGGGTTCCCAAAGGGCAAGGTCAGACTGGTTCCGCCATGCCTCCCCGCGCTGGGGAAGCGAGGGCTCAAAGGCATTCTTAAGGTCGTAGCCCAAAATCCCAAACCACCAGGTCGGGTTGGTTCGCCATGCCAGGGCGAGCTCCGCCCAGGATTCCGCATTGGCGCGGTCCACCTGATGAAGGCTTCGGCATCCGCCTGCAGCAATCCATCGCAAGCGATTCAGCGGCTCCCGAGGAGCCGCTTCCGAGGTTTCATAAAAGGCAAAATAAGAGGACTCTGCCCCGCGGCGCTGGAGAACATCCACGAGGTCCGCCGGGGGATTGGACCATTCGCGTTGACTCCAATCCATCGTTTACATGTGAAGCGCTCGCTTCGCGGTAGCGTCGAGGGCAGCCTCCTTGATGGCCTCCGTGTAGGTAGGGTGGCCGTGGCAAATGCGGGCAATGTCTTCGGCTGAGGCGCGGAACTCCATGGCTACCGCAAGCTCCATAATGAGGTCTGCGGCGCGTGCACCCACAATGTGGGCACCCAGTACCTCGTCGGTTGACGCATCGGCCAAAATCTTGACAAAACCGTCGGTATCGCCCGAGGCCCGGCTGCGCCCAAGGGCCCGCATCGGGAAGTTGCCCACCTTGTAGGCCTGACCGCTGGTCTTGAGCTCCTCTTCGGTTTTGCCCACGCTCGCCGCCTCAGGCCAGGTGTAGACGATGCCGGGAATTAAATTGTAGTCAAGGTGTGGCTTTTGCCCGGCGATAATCTCCGCAGCGACCACGCCCTCTTCCTCGGCCTTGTGCGCAAGCATGGCCCCGCGAACCAAGTCACCGATGGCATAAATATGAGCCTGGCTTGTCTGCAAATGGTCGTTTACCTCCAGGCGCCCGCGGTCGTCGGCCTTTAGGCCCGCAGCCTCATAATTCAAACCCGCCGTGTTGGCTCTGCGGCCAACCGCTACCAAGCAGTAATCGCCCTCGAACTTCAGGGCATTGCCCTTCTTGTCGGTTGCCTGGACCGTGACCAGATCGCCCTTGCGCTCGACCCCAACCACCTTGGTTCCCAGGTGAAAGACCATGCCAATTTTGCGAAGTACGCGCTGCATCTCCTTGCCGATGGAGGCATCCATGGTAGAGAGGATGGAATCCGCAAACTCCACCACCGTAACCTCAGAACCGAGGCGCTTGTAGACGCTGCCGAGTTCAAGGCCAATAACGCCGCCGCCAATAACGATCATGCGCTTGGGCACCTCCGGCAGGCTCAGGGCCTCGGTGGAGCTGATGATGCGCTCGCCGTCAAACTTGGCAAAGGGGAGCTCAATCGGAACCGAACCAGTGGC
>DBBY01000057.1:9790-16197 GCA_002292855.1 Flavobacteriales bacterium UBA972
ACGGTATGGGAATCCACAAAAGACCCCAAACCCTTGAGTACGGTAACCTTGTTTTTATTCATCAAAAAATCAATTCCCGAGCAGGTCGTGTCGACCACTTGCTTCTTGCGCGCCATCATTTGGGGCCAATTGATTTTAGGGGCCTCGACGTCGATTCCGTGCTCGGCGAACGCGTGCACCGCGTTGTGGTAGTGCTCCGAAGAGTCGAGCAATGCCTTAGACGGAATGCATCCGACGTTGAGGCAGGTTCCGCCCAGAGTGGGGTCTTTCTCGACCAATGCAGTTGAAAAACCGAGCTGCGCGCAGCGAATGGCGCTCACATAGCCGCCAGGGCCAGCTCCAATAACGAGTACATCAAATTCCATAGCGCAAAGGTAGGCCTCAAGGGCGATCAAGGGCCAGTAAAGCAGACGGAATTAGGTACAGATTGGCCTAGGATTCCAGGCGCTTTAGTCCGCGCAAACGGCGCACTAAAAGACTGAGCAGCAGGAATGCAAAGACGAATCCCGCCCACTGACCGACAATGTCTCCGTGCCGCGCAAAAAAAGACGGCTCGCTGTAGGTCGGAACCCTTGCATCCAGGATGCCTTCACGACCCCAGCCGAGCGACTGCTGCACCTGCCCGTCAGGACCGATAACCGCCGAAATTCCGGTATTGGCGCTGCGAAGCATCGACCGTTGTTGCTCCACGGCGCGCAGTCGGGCGTAGTGCAGGTGGGCCACGTGGCCGGGGCTGTTGCCCCACCATCCGTCGTTGGTAATGACCGTAAGCACCTCGGCTCCGGAGCGCGAGAATTCCGCGGCAAACGGGCCAAAATCTTGTTCCCAGCAAATGGGTGCGCCAATGCGGGGCAGGTCGGGGCCTGCCTCAAAAACACTCCGCTCGCTCTGGGTGGCCAGGGTGCCGCTGGTTCCGCCCAGGCTGAGGGTAAGGTCGCCCAAAACGCTGTTGAGCAGGCGACTAAATGGCATGGTCTCCACCCCAACAACCAGCTTGGATTTATGGTAGATCTGCAGCGGCAAGCCTGCCCTGGCAAAAACCGCCGAATTGGCGTAGGTCACCGAACGGCGATCGTCAATGGGACGAGCGGCAGGATTATCGGGTTCTGGGCCATGCAGCCGGTAGGTCGTGGCGCCAAGGACCACCGCCCAGCCCTTGCGAAGAACCGGTTCAAAGGCAACCAGTGAGGGCCAGTTTGACGCATAGTTCTCGTCCAGGCCTTCGTGCAAAAAAGTTTCGGGCAGCACGATCAGTCCCGGAGCGGAATCCGTTAAGGCCGAGCATGCCTCCACCCACTTGCGCACCTGCTGGAGGTCGGGGGTCTGGAACTTCTCGGTGTAGGGATCCACATTGGGCTGCACCACCAGCGCACGAAGGCTTCCGTTTGCGGGCTGGGCGTCGAGCCAGGCTCCAAGGCCGTAGCTCAGGGCAATTGGGCCGAGCACGGTGGCCAGGAATACCCGGCGCAGGCGCCGGGTTCCGCCATCAGCCAACTGCCACGCCACGACGTTGGCAATGAGCAACCAGGCGGTTCCGCCGCGAGGACCGGTCCAAGCATACCAGCGCACCCATTGCGGAACCTCCGCAAAGGCATGGCCCAAATTCAACCAGGGGAAGCTGAAGGCCCAATCGTCGTGGAGCAGCTCAATGGCAACCCAGCCCGTAACCCAAATCCAAAGCGCCGTGCGCAGGCCAACCTGGCGAACCGCATAGCGGTAGAGGAGCCAAACGGCCGTCATGAGGATGCCGTTAATCAAGACCGCACCCAAAACGCCCGACCAGTGTGCGCCGGCCACCCACCAGGTGGTTCCGAGGTTGAACAAGACGCTGCTCAAAGCCGCGTAGCCCGCAAAGTGCCGCGTTTTTGCTTCTCTCAGGCGCGCCTCAAGCAGGAGCATTGGAACCATAGAAACCAGAAGCAGCGGCGCTAAAATTGGGAATTCATGGTAGCCCAAGTTGCCGGGCCAGGCGAGGCTGAGCATCAGGGGGCTGAGCACAGCCAGGCTCCAGTTTGGAAGTCGCGAAAGGATTGCCATGACCCCAAAGGTAGCGACGTACTTTTGCGCTATGAAATGGATTCCAAATGCCTTGACCTTGGGCAATGCAGCCTGCGGAATGGCAGCAATCTGGTTCATGATGTTTCAGAACTTAGAATACGCCACGGGCGCGCTGGTGCTGGCCTTTGTCTTTGACGCCTTGGATGGTTGGGCCGCACGCAAGCTGGGGGTCAGCGGTGAGCTCGGGGTGCAGCTCGACAGCCTCGCCGACGCAATCACCTTTGGAGTGGTTCCGGGATTCATGTGGATGCAGCTGGCAATGTGGATGAACACGGGCTACAGCTGGCCCGCGCTCCCGGTTCTGGGATGGGCCGTAACGCTAGCCTCAGTCTACCGACTGGCCCGATTTAATTCGGTCATGAAGGACTACCCGGGATTCATGGGAATGCCCACTCCCGCCAACACAGCCTTTGTGCTGGGCCTGATGTACGCAGCCGACGCGGAACTTATTCCGCTCCACCCTACCCTCTTTTTGGCCGCCCTCGCTTGGTCGGTCTACAGCCTGAATGCCCGATTTGAGGTGGCCTCACTCAAGGATTGCCCTATTTCATGGTCCGACCGCAGGTTCCGCATGGCATGGGTAGCGGTTTCGCTTGCAGCTTTTGCATTTTGGGGCTTGGCCGCGTTGGCCGTCGCCGTACCTTTGCTGCCCTTAGTTTCTGCTCTTGAAAAACGCTTTTTATGAAATTCCGCGCTGAAATCAACGTAATGCCCCATAAGGCTCTTTTAGACCCCCAAGGCAAGGCCGTGAGCCTTAGCATGCCTTCAATTGGCCTGGCAGAAATCGGCGAAGTGCGCATTGGCAAGCATATCACCCTAGAGGTTGAAGCGGCCAGTAAAGACGAGGCCCAAGAAAAAGTAACGCTTGCCTGCCAAAAACTTCTTGCGAATCCCGTCATGGAGAGTTTTGACTTTGAACTCCTGAACCAGGCCTAAGGCCATGGAATACCGTCAGTTAGGCCGATCTGGACTGCAGCTAAGCGAGCTGTCATTCGGAACCTGGATTACCTTCGGCAACCAAATCCCCTACCCGACCGCCAAAGACCTGTTCGTCGCGGCCTACGACGCCGGAGTCAACTTTTTTGATAACGCCGAAGTCTACGCCCATGGCGAGTCAGAGCGTGTAATGGGCCGCATCCTCAGCGAGGTGGGCTGGTCGCGCGACAGCTACACGGTGTCATCGAAGGTCTTTTTTGGCGCCGGAGGCAAGCTGCCCACCCAGCGCGGACTGCACCGCAAGCACATCGTCGAGGCCTGCCACCAAGCGCTCGAACGCCTTCGCGTCGACTACTTGGACCTTTATTTCTGCCACCGTCCTGACAAGCAGACTCCGATCGAAGAGACCGTCTGGACGATGCACCAGCTGATCATGCAGGGCAAAACCCTGTACTGGGGCACCTCAGAGTGGAGCGCCGAAGAAATCATGGATGCACAGCGTGTCGCCGACCAGCACCACCTAATTGGTCCGACGATGGAGCAGCCGCAGTACAACCTGCTGCACCGCGAAAAAATGGAGTCCGAGTTTCTGCGCCTATTTGAGCGTATTGGCCTCGGAACCACTATCTGGTCGCCCCTCGCCTCTGGCATTTTAACCAATAAGTACCGGGACGGGCTCCGTGACGACTTTCGACTGAACCGCGACGAGCTTTCATGGCTCAAAGACCGCAACATCGTTGACGAAAAACTCGCTGCCGCCGGGCATTTGGCCGACTTGGCATCAGAGCTCGGCATCACCCCAGCCCAAATGAGTATCGCGTGGTGCCTCAAAAATCCGCACGTGTCGACCGTCATGCTCGGCGCGACACGCCTAGAACAACTGCACGAAAACCTGAAGGCCGCTGAGGCCGTGGTGTTGCTGACCGCCGAGGTCATGGAGCGAATTGAGGACATCGTAAAGAACAAGCCTGAACTGGCGCCCTTCTAAGCAACTATTTTCTTTCGTTTAACTGCGGCTCTAGGATCCGTTGGAACCGACTCGAGCGATTCATCGGTTGGAGTTTTGGTCCGTTCCCTGAAGTGGGGAGCGCTAACCTTTTAAACTCTCTTTTTGCAATGCGTACTATTTTTTTGACGAGCAGCCTGCTCCTAGGCCTTTCGCTTTCTGCACAAAACGTCGATTTTGTCGATGCCAATTTCTACATCGACGAATCCGCAATGGTTCGTGCCGTGAATGCGCAAGCGTCCAACTTGACCGACCTGACCTTTCACATCGTTTCACCCAACCAGCCCGGCGCGCCCTATCCGGCCGTTGCTAGCCAAACCATGTTTTTGCAGTACACCTCCGTAAAGACGGCGGCTCCAGACGACCAGCGGCAAATAACCGTAGATGTGGTCGGCGGAGACTTTCCTTCTGGGGTGAGCATGTCTCTGACGGCTCAAAGTGCGGGTACGGGCAGCATTGGGTCAGGAAATGAGGTGGAACTCAACAACAATACCACGTCGGGCACCCTCGTCAGCGCCATAGGCTCTGCCTACTCTGGAACTGGTGCGGGCCAGGGTATACCCATTACCTATGCCTTGAACTTCGCAACCGAAGCTTTGGATGCTTCTACCGCAGGCATGGTTTCGCTTCAGTTTACCCTGAGCAACAACTAGTGAAGGTTGCTGTTGAACTTCCCGGCTCAGCCATTGGTTGGGCCGGGATTCTTTGGTTTGGGCTGCTTCAAGGGTCCGCCTGGAGTCAGGTCGTGGTTACCAACGGGCTCAGCCACTTTCATCGCGGACCCTCGCAGGAGGGCGGCTATATTGAGCTTTGGAATCCTACCCCGGAGCGCCAAACGGCCATTCTCATTCGTGACAGCCTGCTCGGACCCATGAACGACCTGCAGATTGCGAGCGAAGTTCCGATTGCGCCCGAAGCAAGAGTCCGGGTGAACTACCAATGGCTCCGCGAAGACAGCAGCAGCCAAGGCGTGCGAGTTTTTGTGAGCACTGCAGCCCACCGAGCTGCGGCGCCCGAGGTTCAGGCCGGGCGGATTCTGGTAAAACTATCTACGCGCTATGCGGTGGACCTCTACCGCGGCCAACTTTGCGAGGAGCTCGACTTGCTGTGGTCGGACCGGGGCATACGCGTGACCAACCAAAGCAAGGATTTTTGGGCCGGATCCTGCTACGCCATTCGCAACGGAGAACGCCACGGGCGAAGCCTAGCGGGCGGAGTGCTGCGGCCCGGAGACAGCCGGGTTTGGCAACTTCCCGAGGATTCCGAAGGCGCTTGGCTCGAGAATGCTGACGGAGTAGTAGTAGCAAGTCGGCGGCCATGACCTTTGCCCTATGGTGGGCCCTTGCTACACTGCCGGGTGGCCTTTGGCCGGTGCTTGGCGCATCCTGGCAGCAAGGCTCCAGCTCGCTTTGGCTTCAGTCTGCTCCGACGCCCTTTGGCGGACGAAGCCAGTTCTCTGGGAGCCATAAGTACTGGTCGCTGCGCTACGGAAGCCATGCCCCAGGCTGGGGATGGAGTCTTAGCCACAAGGGTCGCGGACTCTGGCTGTCGCCACGGGGCTCACTGGGCGCGATGTGGTCGGGCAAGGGGACCTTTGCCAAACAGCCCTGGACGGCCCAGGCCATGGTTCATTCCAAGGCTTGGGTTGGCCGGGGGACTTGGGGGCCACTGACCCTGCAGCGCAGCCTTCCCGGATGCAATCTCGCCTCCCTTCTATGGGATTCCCGGCAAATCGATGCCCTTTGGGCCCCCGGAATGAAGGCCTTGGGCTTTCGGCTAGAGGGCATGGAATGGCGCAGAAGCTGGACTTTGGGGCAAACGAGCGACCTGCTTCGGTACCGAGTTGGCGAAACAACCATGGAATGGCGCTCGAGCACAGCCAAAAGCCGAATGCAGCAGCAGTTCTCCCTGCGGACCGCCATCAAGGGCCGCCGAATTGGGCTTTATGTCGCCGACCAAGGTGCTGGGGCGAGCTATACCGCAAGGCTTAACCTTCACCTACCCCAAGGGGGCAATTGGGCGGCCGGATGGTCTGGCGGACAGGCTTTGCTGCGATGGAGTCTGGGCGGTCCGTCGGACTTTAGTGGCAGCTTGCTCGAGCTGGGCAACCCGATTCGCGCCCGCGTGGAATTCCGCGGAACGGGGATTTCTATGGAGTGGAGCCGGGCTGGCACCCTGCAGTATGCATCCCTGTCGTCGCGCCATACCTGGACGCGCAAACCACCCAAACAGCCCCCTAGCGAAACGGAGTACGTCCCGGCGTGGATTGATTTAAACTACGAATTCTCAGGCAGTCCGCCCGAGTTGTTTTTGGAACTCAAGGGCAGCGAAGTTCATAGCATTCAGCTTTTGGCGCAAACCCGGCAGTGGAAGGACCACATTCCCCCGGGAACCTACGCGGTGAGCG
>DBBY01000057.1:16355-17528 GCA_002292855.1 Flavobacteriales bacterium UBA972
GCCGCCCCGACGGCCAAGCCCACAATGACGTCAGAGGGATAATGCTTGCCTGCCTGCACGCGCTGCAGTGCAGCATAAGCGGGTACCGCGGCAGCAGCAGTCCAGACCCAGGGCTTGAGCTTGGAATTCGGATGCATGTCGGACCAAATTTTAGCGGCAAAAAAAGTATTGCACGCGGTCATACTGGCATGGCCCGAGAAGAAGGACTTGCGCGCGTCGGGTTCCATTCGGTCGATCAAGGGAGCCTGAGCATTGTACACGAAGGGACGGTTTCGCCGCAGGCTGTTTTTGACGAGGTCCGTGAGCATGAGCGTACTGAGGTTGGTTTGAAACCAGAGGCTTCCGAGTACCAGTCCGTCGCGCACGAAGGTGTTCTTAGGAGTTTGCGCAAGCAAGACCATTCCCGCGGTACCAAAGGCCGCAAAGAGCACGACGTCAGAGCGTTTGGCCGCGCCTTCGTTCCATCGATTCAAGGCAAGGGCCTCCCAAGCGGGCAGGGTGGGTGGCGTTAGGGCATTCAGTTCTGATTCGGTGAACGCAGTCAGTCGGCTACCGAGGTAGGCATTGGCGCCCAGCATCGCAAGGCTTGCTCCATAGACGGGCGCATCGGTCCGCATCGTAATACGGTAGGGAACCTGGGCTATGGCATTCAGGCTGAGGGCACTAAAAAACAGAAGGACAAGAGTGCGCATGACTTAGGGTTGAATCTGCAAGGTATGCCTTTGGCTACCGCCCGGAAGCTCCACCAGCACGACATACCAGCCGGCTGAAAGCGCATCGAGCGAAAAATACTCCTGCGCTGCACCCGAGTGCTCCCATACTTTGACGCTTCGGCCCTGAGCGTCCATCAAACGAACAGTGCCTCGATCCGAGGGAGCGTCCAACCAAAATCCACCTGCCGCGGGATTCGGATAAACCCTTGAAACCGCCGCAACGTGCTCCGGCTCGTTCAAGGTAATTTGAGGCTGACTTAGCTTGGCACTCGTATACAATCGGTACTCCCCCGCCTTGAGCGAAATGCTAGCATTGACATCGGAGACGACGATGGAATCCCCACTGAAGTAGTCGTACCAAACCCCCGTTGCGGTAAAAGCCGGAATAATGGTCTGGGCACTCACCGCAAAGTTGCCAAGGGCCATAGCGTCCATACCCGAACTGTTGAACACCATCCGC
>DBBY01000067.1 GCA_002292855.1 Flavobacteriales bacterium UBA972
TGCGGTGGGCGTGCTGGACATGCTTCGCTACCACACCTTTACGGCGGGCGCGGGCTGGGCCTACGACTACGGAACCTCAGAGCAGAGCGAAGAAATGTTCCGCTACTTGCTGGGCTACAGCCCCGTGCACAACGTCAAAGAGGGCGTGTGCTACCCCGCAACGATGGTGACGACGGCGGACCACGACGACCGGGTGGTTCCGGCCCACTCGTTCAAGTTTGCAGCTGAGCTGCAGGCCAAGCAGGGCTGCAGCAATCCGACCCTGATTCGCATCGAAACGAATGCGGGCCACGGAGCGGGCAAGCCCACAGCAATGGTGATCGAAGAGGCCATTGACAAGTTTGGTTTTGCCTTGTGGAATATGGGCTTTAAAAAGCTTCCGAATTAAGCGTTGAAGCGAATGAAGCGTTTTGAAAACTACGTGCTCGGGCAATGGACGCCGGGCTCCGACGCCGAGTACGTCGCGCGGCATGCCGTCACAGGGCAGGAGCTGGGCAGCGTTTCGAGCTTGGGTCTCGATTACGCTGAGGTGCTGGACTACGGACGCCGCGTGGGCGGCTCCGCGCTAAGGGCAATGACCTTCCCGCAACGGGGCCTGATGCTCAAGGCGCTGGCCATGCATTTGCAGGAGCGCAAGGAGGACTACTACGCCGTCAGCTACGCAACGGGGGCCACCCGTGTGGACTCGTGGATCGACATCGAGGGCGGTATTGGCAACCTCTATACCTACGCCTCCTTGCGACGGGAGTTCGCCGACCTTCCCTACCACGTCGATGGGGGCCTGGTCAAGCTTTCTAAGGGCGGAACCTTCGGTGGCCAGCATCTGATGCTTCCGCTGCGCGGGGTGGCGGTGCACATCAACGCGTTCAACTTCCCGGTTTGGGGAATGCTCGAGAAGATCGCAGTTAACCTTCTGGCGGGTGTTCCGGCGGTGGTCAAGCCGTCCGAGTTCACGAGCTTTTTGACCGAGCGCGTTGTGCGCGACATTATTTCTAGCGGAATTCTGCCAGAAGGGGCGCTTCAGCTTTTGGTTGGCAGGGGACATGGTCTATTGGATGCGGTGCAGCGTCAGGACGTGGTGACGTTTACCGGTTCGTATGCAACGGGCTACCGGCTAAAGTCCACCGGCCGATTTGCAGAGTTGGGCGTGCCCTTTAACCTGGAGGCGGACTCGTTGAATGCGACCGTGCTTGGCCCCGACGCCGTAGCCGGAACCCCCGAGTATGACCTTTTTATCAAGGAGGTCGCCAAAGAAATGACCATCAAGGCCGGCCAAAAGTGTACAGCGGTGCGTCGGATCATTGTTCCTGAGGGCCAGCTCGAGGCCGTACAAACGGCTGTGGCGCAGCGCCTTGCCGGCGTGCGCATGGGCGACCCCGCTGAAGAGGGCGTGCGCATGGGTCCGCTGGCGACTACGCTGCAAGCCGAGCGCGTGCGCGAAGCGGCTCAGGTGCTGGCGGGCGAGAACGAAGTCGTCTACGGCTCAGTCGACGGCGGTTCGGACGGAGCCTACTACCAGCCCCTGCTGATGCGCTGTGCTCGGCCGCTCGAGGCAAATGCGGCCCACCGCATCGAGGCCTTTGGACCGGTTGCGACCTTGATGCCCTACCGCGACGTGGCCGAGGCCGCCCAGATTGCCGCGATGGGCGGCGGATCGCTGGTTTCGTCCATCGTGACGGCCGATAATAACGCGGCCAAAGAATTTGTGCTCGAGGCCGGCTACAGCCACGGGCGCGTGCTGGTGCTGGACGCTGCGTCGGCCAAGGAGAGCACGGGCCACGGCTCGCCAATGCCGCTGCTCACCCACGGCGGACCTGGTCGCGCCGGCGACGGCGAAGAGATGGGCGGAATCCGCGGCGTGATGCATTACCTGCAGCGCGTGGCGGTTCAAGGCCACCCCAACGTGCTCAGTCATGTAGCAGAGCGCTACTACCCGGGCGCGGACCGTCCGGAGGCCAATCCGCACCTGTTTCGCCAGCATTTTGAAGACCTGCGCATCGGAGACACCGTCACGACTGCAACCCACATGGTCACGCTGCAGGACATCGAGGACTTTGCGGAGCTCAGCGGCGATAAATTCTACGCCCATATGGACGCCAACAGCCTCGAAGGCACGATTTTCACGGGCCGCGTGGCCCACGGATACTTTATTTTGAGCCGTGCGGCGGGCTTGTTTGTGGATCCGCCCAAAGGGCCCGTGCTGCTGAACTATGGCATCGACACCTGCCGCTTCACCAAACCCGTGTACCCGGGCTCTACGATTCAGGTGAAGTTGACGGTGCAAGAGAAGGTCGATCAAGAGAAGCGCAACCCCGAGGACATCGCCAAGGGTATAGTGAAGTACTACGTCGAGGTGGTCGACGAAACGGCCGACGTCGTTGCGGTTGCCACGATTTTGACCATGGTTAAAAAACGGAACCAAGCTTGAGCTTCCTAAACGCCAACCTCAACCTGAAGCCCGGCAACTACGCCGTGATTTTTTCGTCGGAGCGCCCCGTGAATCCGAGCCCCGAGGGTTATGATGCCATGGACGAAGCGACGATGCGCGCGGTCGAGCAGCTGGACGGATTTTTGGGCTATGAGTTGGTGCGCCACGGGACCGATGCCATTTTTGTGAGCTACTGGCGCGATGCTGCCGCAGTAGACGAGTGGCGCCAAGCCGCCCTGCACGCCGAGGCCAAAAGCGAGGGCCGCGCCCGCTGGTACGACGGCTACCGCAGCTTAGTCTGCCCTATTGAACAGCTTAGTTTTTTCAAACGATGACCCCGAACACCACCGAAGGCTACGTGCGCGTCGAACGCCGCGGAACCATAAGCCACATTGAATTTTTTCACCCCCAGAGCAACTCGCTCCCGAGCGAGCTATTGGCTGCTTTGGCCAAAGCCATACGTGACGAGGGCCATGACCCCGCAGTGCACGTCATCGTGCTGCTCAGCGGCGGCGACCGGGTTTTTTGCGGCGGAGCCAGCTTTACCGAGCTCTCCAGCATTAGCACTGAGGCCCATGGCTTGGCTTTTTTTAGCGGATTTGCGCACGTGATCAACGCAATTCGCACGGTTCCGAAGTTTGTCGTCGGGCGTGTGCAGGGCAAGGCCGTGGGCGGAGGCGTTGGTTTGGCCTCAGCCGTAGACTACTGCATTGCGACCCAGCATGCCGCGGTCAAATTGAGCGAGCTCGCAGTGGGCATCGGTCCCTTTGTGGTCGGACCCGCGGTGGAGCGCAAAATGGGCCTCAGCGCCATGAGCCAATTGGCCATTGACGCTACGGAGTTCCGAAGTGCTGCCTGGGCCCAGCAGCACGGGCTTTATGCCCAGGTGGTTGACGACGCCACAGCGCTGGACGCCGCAGTGGATGCCTTGGCCGAGCGCCTTGCGGGCCAGTCCGTAGAGGCAACGGTGGCCCTCAAGAATGCCCTTTGGCACGGAACCGAGCACTGGGGCGAACTCCTTTTGGAGCGCGCCGCCATTTCAGGTCGCCTGGTTCGCACCGACGACGCCCAATCTCGAATTCAAGCCATTCTGAGCAAGTAACGATGAAGAAAGGGTCCGCGCTGCATGCGTTTGAATTGATGGCAACCGCCAAGGCCATGACGGAGCTTTATGAGGCCAATAAGGAGGTTACGGCCACCTATGTGCACGCTACAGCGCGCGGCCACGAGGCGATTCAGCTGGCGGTAGCGCTGCAGCTCGAGCCCACCGACTTCATCTACCCCTACTACCGCGACGACGCCATGCTTTTGGGCATTGGCATGAGTCCCTATGATCTTATGCTGCAGCTTCTGGCCAAGCGCGACGATCCCTTCTCGGGCGGACGCACCTACTACGGCCACCCCTCGCTGCGGGACGCCGACAAGCCTAAGATTCCGCACCAGTCCTCTGCGACGGGTATGCAAGCGATTCCGGCCGCAGGGGCCGCCATGGGAATTCAGTACCGCGAGAAGCAGGGCCTGACCAAGGAATGGAACGGAGCCCGGCCCATTGCCCTTTGCTCGATTGGCGATGCGGCCATGACCGAGGGAGAGGTGAGTGAAGCGCTTCAAATGGCGGCACTCAAGCAGCTGCCTTTGCTGGTTTTGGTTCAAGACAACGGCTGGGACATTTCGGCCAAGGCCGACGAGGTTCGGGCTGGCAACGCGGCGCAGTTTGCGCAGGGCTTTAAAGGAATTGAGGTGGTTCAGGTGGACGGAACCGACTACGAAGCCTGTCACGCAGCCCTAAAAGACGTGCTGCGCACCATGCGCAAAAAGCGCGGACCGGTCTTGGTGCATGCGAAGGTTCCGCTTCTGAAC
>DBBY01000048.1:0-2746 GCA_002292855.1 Flavobacteriales bacterium UBA972
ACCAGTCGCTTGGCGTGCTGCGGAGTAAGAATTACCCGAGACTTTACCCTAGCCTGCGGAAGGCCGGGCATCATCTGAATAAAATCAACCACAAATTCGCTGTTCGAATGGTTAATAATAGCCAAGTTGGAGTACACTCCGTCGGCCATATCCGGCGGCAGCTCAATTTGAAGCTGGGTGGGGTCTTGCTCCTTCACTACTCGGCTGCCTCAATGTCGACCGACTTGTCGGTCATCATGCGGTCGTACTCGTCCTTGTTGCCCACTACGGAATCGTAGTACTGCTTCAAGCCGGTTCCCGCAGGGATGCGGTGGCCAACGATAACGTTCTCCTTGAGGCCCTCGAGTCCGTCGCTCTTGCCGGCAATAGCCGCCTCGTTGAGAACCTTGGTAGTCTCCTGGAACGACGCTGCAGACACCCAAGACTTGGTCTGGAGTGAGGCGCGCGTAATTCCTTGAAGAACCAACTGTGCCGTCGCCGAAGAGGCGTCACGGGCTTCCACTAGGCCTTTGTCGCTGCGCTTGAGCAGCGAGTTCTCGTCGCGAAGCTGGCGGGATGTAATCATCTGACCCTCCATTAGGTTGTCGCTGTCTCCAGCGCTTACCAATACCTTCTTGTCAAAAACGCGGTCGTTCTCGGCGATGAAGTCGCTGACGTGCTCAAAGTGACCTTCGAGGAAGTGGGTATCGCCACCGTCCACGATTACTACTTTGCGCATCATCTGGCGCACAATCACCTCAAAGTGCTTGTCGTTGATCTTCACACCCTGCAAGCGGTAAACCTCCTGAATTTCGTTCACCAGGTACTCCTGCACGGCCGTTGGACCTTGAATGGCCAGAATGTCTGCCGGAGAAATGGCGCCGTCGCTAAGGGGTGAACCCGCACGCACGAAGTCGTTCTCTTGCACCAGAATCTGCTTGCTCAAGTTGATGAGGTAGCGACGCTGCTCGCCAGTACGGCTCTCGATCACGATTTCACGGTTGCCACGCTTGATTTTTCCGTACGAAACCGTACCGTCAATCTCTGCTACGACCGAAGGATTCGATGGATTACGAGCCTCAAAGAGCTCGGTAACGCGCGGAAGTCCGCCCGTGATGTCACCCGATTTGGCTCCGCGGCGCGGAATCTTCACGAGGATTTTACCGGACTTGATCTCTTCGCCCTCGTTAACCATTAGGTGGGCACCCACCGGCAAGGTGTAGTGCTTGATCTCCTGGCCCTTCTTGGTCAAAATCTGAATCATTGGAACCAACTTCTTGGTTCTCGCGTCGCTAATAACCTTGTCTTGGAAGCCGGTTTGCTCGTCAATCTCAACCTTGTAGCTCAGACCCTGAACGATGTCCTGGTATCCAACAACTCCGGCGAATTCCGAAATAATAACGGCGTTGTAGGGGTCCCATGAACAAAGCGTATCGCCCTTAGAGACCTTTTGACCCTTCTTCACCACTAGGTTTGATCCGTAGGGAACGTTGCCCGTCATAACTGAAATTCCAGTCTTCTCGTCAACAATCCGAAGCTCACCGGTACGACCGATGACGATGGTAATGTTGCTGCCGTCGGCGCTCTCTCCTTCTACGGTGCGGACCTCGTCGAGCTCCACAATTCCGTCGAACTTGGCCACCAGGCTGTTGACTTCAGAAATGTTTCCGGCGGTACCACCCACGTGGAAGGTACGTAGCGTCAGCTGGGTACCCGGCTCACCAATGGATTGAGCCGCAATTACTCCTACTGCCTCGCCCATCTGAACGCCCTTGGCCGTAGCCAGGTTGCGTCCGTAGCAGTTGGCGCAGATTCCGCGCTTGCTTTCGCATGTCAGCGCAGAACGCACTTCTACCATTTCAACAGGAGAAGCTTCGATTTTGCGCGCAGCATCGTCTGAAATCATCGATCCACGAGTGACGTAAACCTCCATAGTTAGGGGGTCGACGACATCCTGAAGCGAAACCCGACCGGTTATGCGCTCAAAGAGGGTCTCTACTACTTCTTCGTTTTTGCGAAGGGCAGTAACCTCCAGACCGCGAAGTGTTCCGCAGTCCACTTCGTTGATGATTACATCCTGGGCTACGTCGTGCAGACGGCGCGTCAGGTAGCCGGCGTCAGCCGTCTTAAGTGCCGTATCGGCAAGTCCCTTACGGGCACCGTGGGTCGAAATAAAGTACTCCAAGATCGAGAGGCCCTCCTTAAAGTTGGAGATAATCGGGTTTTCGATGATCTCTCCGCCTCCGGATCCCGACTTCTGGGGCTTGGCCATAAGACCACGCATTCCAGAAAGCTGGCGAATCTGTTCTTTAGAACCCCGCGCGCCTGAGTCAAGCATCATGTAGATGGGATTGAATCCTTGGCGGTCGTTAATGAGTTGGCTCATCGCAGCCTGAGTTAGGCGTGCGTTGGTGTTGGTCCATACGTCAATAACCTGGTTGTAGCGCTCGTTGTTGGTAATTAAACCAAGATTGTAGTTGGCCAAAATAGACTCAACTTCGTCGTTCGCTTCCCTGATCAAAGACTCTTTGGCCTCCGGTACGGTGATGTCACCCAAAGAGAACGAAAGTCCGCCTCGGAATGCCGTATTGTAGCCCAAGTTCTTGATGTCGTCAAGGAACTTAGCCGTTGTGGGAACGTCGGTCTTGGTGAGAATGCGTGCGATGATTTCGCGAAGTGCCTTCTTGGTTAGCAGTTCGTTGATAAAGCCAACCTTCTCGGGTACTGCCTTATTGAACAGAATGCGACCTACTGAAGTCTCGATAAC
>DBBY01000048.1:2817-40733 GCA_002292855.1 Flavobacteriales bacterium UBA972
TCCACAATGCGCTCGTTGAACGCAATGGTTACCTCTTCGGCAGAATAAAAAGTCATTCCCTCTCCTTTGACGGGGTCGCCAGGAAGGTTGCGCTTGGGCTTGGTCATGTAGTACAGACCCAAGACCATGTCTTGAGAGGGTACCGTGATCGGCGAGCCGTTGGCTGGGTTGAGAATGTTGTGCGACGCAAGCATCAAAATCTGCGCTTCCAAAATTGCAGCCGGTCCAAGGGGCAGGTGAACTGCCATCTGGTCACCGTCAAAGTCAGCGTTGAATGCGGTACAGGTCAAGGGGTGAAGCTGAATAGCCTTGCCCTCGATCATGCGGGGTTGGAATGCTTGAATACCCAGTCGGTGCAGCGTTGGAGCACGGTTCAAAAGTACCGGGTGCCCCTTCATTACGTTTTCAAGGATGTCCCAAACAACCGCTTCGCGCTTGTCGATAATTTTTTTAGCCGACTTTACCGTCTTGACAATGCCGCGCTCAATGAGCTTGCGCACGATAAACGGCTTGTAGAGCTCGGCCGCCATGTCTTTAGGAAGACCGCATTCGTGCAGTTTGAGGTCTGGTCCGATAACGATTACCGAACGCGCCGAGTAGTCAACCCGCTTACCCAGTAGGTTTTGGCGGAATCGACCCTGCTTGCCCTTGAGGCTGTCGCTCAGTGACTTCAATGGACGGTTGCTCTCGGTCTTGACGGCACTCGCCTTGCGGGTGTTGTCAAAGAGGCTGTCTACCGACTCTTGAAGCATGCGCTTCTCGTTGCGAAGAATTACCTCGGGAGCCTTAATTTCTAGCAAACGCTTCAAACGGTTGTTGCGGATAATTACCCGACGGTACAAATCGTTGAGGTCGCTGGTTGCAAAACGTCCGCCGTCTAGGGGAACGAGGGGGCGCAACTCGGGTGGAATTACCGGAACTACCTTAACAATAAGCCATTCGGGCTTATTCTCCATGCGTTCGTTGGCCTCCTTCATGGCTTCAACAACCTGTAGGCGCTTGAGAGCCTCCTGCTTGCGCTGCTGCGAGGTCTCGCGGTCGGCTTGAGCCCTTAGCTGAAACGACAATGCAGGAAGGTCCAGACGCTGAAGCAGCATGTAGAGGGCCTCGGCACCCATTTTGGCGATGAACTTGTTGGGGTCTGCGTCTTCGAGGTACTGGTTGTCTGGGGTCGGCAAGCGATCCAGGGCATCCAGGTACTCCTCCTCGGTCAGGAACTGAAGCTTGGTGAAGGGGTTGCCCTCAGCATCCGTAGCCAAACCACTTTGAATCACAATAAAGCGCTCGTAGTAGATAATCATATCGAGCTTCTTGGTCGGAATTCCGAGCAAGTAGCCGATTTTATTGGGCAAGGAACGGAAGTACCAAATGTGGGCAACAGGAACCACCAGGCTGATGTGTCCTACGCGCTCGCGGCGGACCTTCTTCTCGGTGACTTCCACGCCGCATCGGTCGCAAACAATACCCTTGTAGCGAATGCGCTTGTATTTTCCGCATGCGCACTCAAAATCCTTTACAGGACCAAAAATGCGCTCGCAGAATAGACCGTCGCGCTCTGGCTTGTGCGTCCGATAGTTAATGGTCTCTGGCTTCAGAATTTCTCCGCTCGACTTCTCGAGCAGGAATTCTGGCGAGGCCAGGCTGATGGTGATTTTGTTGAAGCTACCGGTGGTTGCTTGTTCGTACTTTCTCATGTTTCTGTGAATTCCGTCTTAATACCTTGTGCTTAGTCCAGTGAAACTTTGAGGGCAAGACCCTGAAGCTCGTGAAGCAGTACATTAAACGACTCTGGAATACCCGGTTCGGGCATGCGGTCGCCTTTGACAATGGCCTCGTAGGTTTTAGCCCGACCGACTACGTCGTCTGACTTAACCGTGAGTATTTCGCGCAGGATGTTGGATGCCCCGAAGGCTTCGAGTGCCCAAACTTCCATCTCACCAAATCGCTGGCCTCCAAACTGCGCCTTACCTCCAAGCGGCTGCTGGGTGATGAGCGAGTAGGGTCCGATGGAACGAGCGTGCATCTTGTCGTCGACCATGTGGCCGAGTTTCAGCATGTAGATAATTCCCACGGTTGCTTTTTGGTGGAAGGCTTCTCCGGTTCCGCCGTCGTAGAGCTGGGTATGCCCAAACTGAGGCAGGCCTGCTTTTTTGGTGAATTCGTCAATTTGTTCCATGCTCGCACCATCAAAAATCGGAGTCGCGAATTTGGTTCCGAGCTTGGTGCCCGCCCAGCCCAATACGGTCTCATAAATCTGACCAATATTCATACGTGAAGGAACGCCCAGGGGATTCAGTACAATATCAACCGGCGTACCGTCGGCCAAGAATGGCATGTCTTCTTGACGCACAATCTTGGCGACAATTCCCTTGTTACCGTGGCGGCCGGCCATCTTATCACCCACCTTGAGCTTGCGCTTTTTGGCGATGATTACTTTGGCCATTTTCACGATGCCTGCAGGCAGTTCGTCTCCTACGCTGATGGTGAACTTCTTACGGCGGTTTACCCCCATAATGTCGCTAACCTTAATCTTGTAGTTGTGCAGCAATGCATCCACCAAAGCGTTTCGGTCGTCGTCGGTAGTCCAGGTGCCCCCCGTGAGGTGGGTGTAGTCCACCACGGCGTTGAGCGCCTTGAGGGTGAACTTAGTACCTTTTGGAATCACGTCTTCGTTGAGGTCGTTGATCACGCCCTGGCTGGTTTTTCCGCTCACAAGCTTCGACAATTTGTCGATGAACACGGTACGAATAGCCTCCAATTGGGCCACTAATTCAAGGTCAAGCTGCTCGAGGTCTTCCTTGTCCCTCAGGCGTTGGCGCTTGTCTTTCATGCTGCGGCTGAACAACTTCTTGTCAATAACCACCCCACTGATGCCCGGAGGCGTCTTGAGCGAAGCATCTTTAACGTCGCCTGCCTTATCGCCAAAGATGGCGCGAAGCAGTTTCTCTTCGGGCGATGGGTCGCTCTCGCCCTTGGGCGTGATTTTACCGATCATAATGTCGCCCGGAACAATCTCTGCTCCAACGCGGATCAAGCCGTTCTCGTCAAGGTCTTTGGTCGCTTCTTCGCTGACATTCGGGATGTCTGCCGTCAGTTCTTCCATTCCCAACTTGGTGTCGCGCACGTCCAAAGAGTACTCGTCGATGTGAATGCTCGTGAAGATGTCCTCACGCACTACGCGCTCGTTGATCACGATGGCATCCTCAAAGTTGTATCCCTTCCATGGCATGAAGGCAACCAACAGGTTGCGGCCGAGCGCGAGCTCTCCGCCCTGAGTGGCGTAGCCTTCGCACAAAACCTCTCCGCGCTCTACACGCTCCCCCTTCACCACAATCGGGCGCAGGTTGATGGCAGTAGACTGGTTGGTCTTCAAGAACTTAATAAGCGGGTAGGACTTGGTAGCCGAGTCGAAACTCACCAGTTCCTCGTCTTCGGTACGGTCGTACTCGATAACAATCTCGTTGGCATCGACGTAGCGCACGGTGCCGGAGCCCTCTGCGTTGATTAGAATACGGCTGTCGCGGGCAACCTGCTGCTCCAATCCGGTGCCCACCACGGGGGCCTCAGGACGAAGCAAAGGAACCGCTTGGCGCATCATGTTGGATCCCATCAGTGCACGGTTGGCGTCATCGTGCTCCAAGAAAGGAATCAACGAAGCCGAAATCGAAGCGATCTGGTTGGGAGCTACGTCCATGAGCTGAACTTGCTTGGGCTCGAGAACCGGGAAGTCTCCCTTGTCGCGAACCTTAACACGCTGGTTTACAAAGGTTCCGTCCGCATTAATCGGAGCGTTCGCCTGGGCGATTACCTTCTCTTCCTCTTCTTCTGCGCTAAAGAAAACCGGTGCACCTTCAAGCTTCACGCGTCCGTTGTCTACTTGGCGGTAGGGGGTTTCAATGAAGCCCATGGAGTTGATCTTGGCATAGACACAAAGCGACGAAATCAGACCGATGTTCGGTCCTTCAGGCGTTTCAATAGGGCAAAGGCGTCCGTAGTGGGTGTAGTGCACGTCACGAACCTCAAATCCGGCGCGCTCACGGCTAAGACCGCCAGGCCCTAGGGCTGAAAGACGACGCTTGTGCGTGATCTCGGCCAAAGGATTCGTTTGGTCCATGAACTGGCTGAGCTGGTTGGTTCCAAAGAAGGAATTGATTACCGAACTCAGCGTCTTTGCATTGATCAAGTCAATCGGCGTGAAGACTTCGTTGTCGCGCACGTTCATGCGCTCGCGGATTGTTCTGGCCATTCTGGCAAGACCGACTCCGAACTGATTGGCCATTTGCTCGCCCACGGTGCGCACACGGCGGTTCGAAAGGTGGTCAATGTCGTCAATCTCCGACTTCGAATTGCTCAACTCGATGAGGTACTTCACGATGGAGATAATATCCTTCTTCGTAAGAACCTGATTGGTCGTATTGGCTTCGATTCCCAGCTTCTTGTTCAAGCGGTAGCGACCAACCTCTCCGAGGCTGTAGCGCTGCTCGCTAAAGAACAGCTTGTCGATGATGCCGCGGGCGGTGTCTTCGTCGGGCGGTTCGGCGTTGCGAAGCTGGCGGTAGATGTGCTCTACGGCTTCAATCTCCGAATTGGTTGGATCCTTTTGAAGCGTGTTGTAAATGATGGAGAATTCACCTTCAGCAATGTCTTCTTTGTGAAGCAAAATGGCCGAAATATCGCTCTCAATGATGAGTTCAACGTGCTCCTTCTCTAAAACGGTATCGCGGTCGAGGATTACCTCGTTGCGCTCAATAGATACCACTTCGCCGGTGTCTTCGTCGACGAAATCCTCCATCCACGACTTAAGAACCCGCGCAGCCAGCTTGCGGCCGACCACTCGCTTAAGACCAGCTTTGCTGACCTTAACCTCTTCAGCAAGGTCAAAAATCTCAAGAATGTCCTTGTCGCGTTCGTAGCCAATGGCGCGGAACAGGGTAGTAACAGGAAGTTTTTTCTTACGGTCGATGTAGGCATACATAACGCCGTTAATGTCGGTGGCGAATTCAATCCAGCTGCCCTTGAACGGAATTACCCGTGCGGAGTAAAGCTTGGTTCCGTTGGCGTGAAAGCTCTGGCCAAAGAATACGCCCGGAGAGCGGTGAAGCTGGCTTACAATAACCCGCTCCGCACCATTGATGATGAAGGTTCCGCGGGGAGTCATGTAAGGAATGGTTCCGAGGTAGACGTCCTGCACGATGGTCTCAAAATCCTCGTGCTCGGGATCGGTACAGTATAGCTTAAGGCGTGCCTTAAGGGGAACCGAAAAAGTTAGTCCGCGCTCGATGCATTCCATCTCTGAATAGCGCGGGGGATCCACAAAGTAGTCGAGGAACTCCAGTACGAACTGGTTACGGCTGTCCGTAATCGGAAAGTTCTCGTTGAATGTTTTGAAAAGGCCTTCGTCGCTTCGATTCTCCGGCTTGGTATCAATCTGGAAGAAATCGCGGAAGGACTTGATTTGAATGTCCAGAAAATCGGGGCAGTCCGCTTGAGCGAAGGTGCTCGAAAAATTGATTCGCGGTTGAGCTTGCGCCATGGGGGCTTGGACTTAAAAGGTGAGTGAAACTTGAGAAAATAGAAAAAAGGTCTAGGGTCTGAGGCCTTAAAAAGACCCCAGACACCTAAACCGTGTTGGTTAGATTAGGCTCTTACTTGAGCTCAACCTCAGCACCAGCTTCTTCAAGCTGCTTTTTGAGGGCTTCAGCCTCGTCTTTAGTAACGCCTTCCTTGATAGGGGCTGGGGCCGCGTCAACGACATCCTTCGCCTCTTTAAGACCAAGTCCGGTCAGTTCCTTGACAGCCTTAACAACGGCAAGCTTTGCAGCTCCCGCGCTCTTAAGGATTACGTCAAACGAAGTTTTCTCCTCTGCCGCAGCATCACCACCGGCAGCAGGTCCAGCAGCAACAGCAACAGCTGCAGCAGCGGGCTCAATGCCGTAGGTGTCTTTGAGGTAGTCAGCGAGTTCTTTTACCTCTTTAACGGTGAGATTCACCAGAGTGTCGCCTATTGATTTAATATCGGCCATGATTGGGATATTGATTAAAAATGAAACAAATGCACGAGTTGGAAGCTGAGTGCGTAATTTTTAGGCCTTGCGCTCTTCAAGAGTTTTGAGCAAGCCTGCTATGGTTTGACCACCGCCGCCTTGGAGGGCCGAGATCACGTTCTTCATTGGGCTCTCCAGCAATAGGATGATTTCCCCGATGAGTTCGTTCTTCGACTTCAAGTTGACTAGGGTGTCAAGTTGGTTGTCACCTACAAAAATCGCCTCGTCGATATAGGCAGCCTTAAGTAGGGGTTTATTGCTTTTTTTGCGGAAGTCCTTAATCAACTTCGCGGGGGCGTTGCCGACCTCTGAAAT
The DNA here is from genome assembly GCA_002292855.1 of Flavobacteriales bacterium UBA972. Lineage (GTDB taxonomy): Bacteria > Bacteroidota > Bacteroidia > Flavobacteriales > Schleiferiaceae > TMED14. Next base: position 9,177 of record DBBY01000048.1, read on the forward strand.
CATGATGCTGGAGTTTCCCTTGAGGGCCTCGTAGATATCGTCAAAATTCTTTGGCGAACGCTCCATGGCCTTCTTGAGCAATGCATTTTTTACCACCGTCATCTCGATGTCAGCCTTGAAGCAGGCACGGCGAAGGTCGCTGGTCTGCTCTGCATTAAGGCCCGAGGTATCGGCAATATATAAGTTGTTGGTAGCGCCGAGGATGGTCATTAGATCCTCGATTTGCTTATTTTTTTCTTCGCGCGTCATGGTAAAAAATCTGCTTACGCGTTTTTAGGTTCAATCGGAACGCCAGGACCCATGGTAGGGCTTAACGTTACACTTCTAATGTAGGCGCCCTTGGAGGACGTCGGCTTTAAACGGGCCAAAGTCTTCAAAACCTCTTCGGCATTGTCGCGAAGGTTATCGGCAGAGAACGACACCTTACCGATGCCAGCGTGCACAATACCGTAGCGATCCACCTTAAAGTCAATCTTACCAGCCTTTACCTCACGTACCGCCTTACCCACTTCCATGGTTACGGTTCCGGTCTTGGGGTTGGGCATGAGTCCGCGGGGACCGAGAACACGGCCTAAAGGACCGAGTTTACCCATAGCAGCAGGAACGGTGATGATCACGTCAACGTCGGTCCAGCCGTTTTTGATTTTGTCAAGGTAGTCATCCATTCCAACAAAGTCTGCACCAGCCTCTTTGGCCTCTGCTTCTTTATCGGGAGTGACCAGGGCGAGAACGCGAATCGTTTTGCCGGTTCCGTGCGGAAGGCTTACGGTTCCTCTAACCATTTGGTTTGCCTTGCGCGGGTCTACACCCAAGCGCACTGCCAAATCAACACTTCCATCAAACTTGGTAGTAGAGACTTCCTTCACAAGGGCCGAAGCCTCTTCGAGGTTGTAGAGCTTGCCCGGCTGAATTTTTGCCGAGGCTGCTTTCATCTTTTTCGTCGTAGTTGCCATAGTTTGTTAGGATTATGCCTGAGGCTTGGTTCCCGATACGGTTAGCCCCATGCTGCGTGCTGTGCCCGCAACCATTTCCATTGCACTGCTCATCGTGAAGCAGTTGAGGTCAATCATCTTGTCTTCGGCAATGGCCTTAACCTGTTCCCAGGTGACCTTGCCAACTTTATCGCGGTTGGGAACTCCCGAACCACTCTTAAGCTTCGCTGCTTCCAGAAGCTGAACCGCAACAGGAGGTTGCTTGATGATAAAGTCAAACGACTTATCGGTAAATACGGTAATTACTACGGGAAGTAGCTTGCCGGGTTTGTCTTGCGTACGAGCGTTAAACTGCTTGCAGAACTCCATGATGTTTACGCCCTTGGCTCCAAGAGCGGGACCCACCGGGGGAGACGGGTTCGCAGCACCACCGCGAACTTGCAGCTTAACCATTGCACTGATTTCCTTTGCCATTTTATTTATTTCTTTCTAGTCAAACATGAGTGCCTTTGCGATTGGAAGCGCCGCATTGGCTATCGGTTGCTCACACCATTAATTTTCTTTTTCTACCTGCATGAAGCCAAGTTCGAGTGGAGTCTTTCGGCCAAAAATTTTGACCATAACCTCCAGCTTTCTCTTGTCTTCGTGAATCTTTTCCACCGTTCCGTTAAAGTCGCGAAACGGACCATCGATAACCTTCACGCTCTCGCCGATTACAAAGGGTACTGACATATGCTCTGCGCTTTCGGCCAACTCATCCACCTTGCCCAGCATGCGGTTCACCTCTGAGATCCGCAGTGGCGTGGGGTCTCCGCCCTTGGTCTGACCCAAGAATCCGATGACGTTGGGAATGTTTTTGAGCACGTGAATCAACTCTCCGGTTAAAATGCCCTCGAACATGATGTAGCCCGGGAAGAAGTTGCGCTCCTTAAGAACTTTTTTGCCGTTCCTAATTTGGTAGACCTTCTCGGTAGGAATCAAAACTTGACCCAACAAAGACATCATACCCATGCGCTGCATTTCTTGCTCGATGTGCGCCTTGGTCTTGTTCTCCTGGCCGCTGATTGCGCGAACCACGTACCACTTCATTCCTTCTGCCGTCATGATCTTACGCGAAAATGCTGTAGGTGAAGTCGAGAATAGTCGATAGACCCTTGTCCATTGCAAAGACAATTAGTGCAAACACTAGGGAGGCAACAATCACCACCACGGTACTGCGCTGGAGGTTAGTCCAGGTCGGCCACGTCGTGCGCTGAGAAAATTCTTCCCAAGATTCGCGGAGGTACAAGCGGAGCGCTTCCATGTTAGTATTCGTTTTAAAAGTTCGTTAGCTAATGTGTTTTGCACGGGTGGAGAGATTCGAACTCCCATCAATGGTTTTGGAGACCACTATTCTACCCTTGAACTACACCCGTAGATGAGAAAAAGGATGCCCCTTGACGGGGCTCCTTAAACCCATTGTAGAGACCTCTTAGTTGAGGAGTTCCGTGATCTGGCCAGCGCCTACCGTGCGACCACCCTCGCGGATAGCGAAACGAAGACCCTTGCTTAGTGCAACTGGAGCAATGAGGTGAACCTCGATGGTCAAGTTGTCGCCTGGCATAACCATTTCGGTACCTGCAGCTAGCATGATTTCACCGGTAACGTCAGTCGTACGCAAGTAGAACTGGGGGCGGTACTTGTTGTGGAAGGGAGTGTGGCGACCGCCTTCTTCCTTCTTCAAAATGTACACCTCAGCCTTGAACTTAGAGTGGGGCTTCTGAGAGTTGGTCTTAGCGACAACCATTCCACGACGAATCTGAGACTTGTCTACTCCACGAAGCAATAGACCTACGTTGTCTCCAGCCTCACCGCGGTCTAGAATCTTGCGGAACATCTCAACACCTGTTACAGTAGAAGTGATTTTCTCGTCGCCGAAACCGATGATGTCTACACCGTCTCCAGTGTTTGCGATACCTGTTTCAATACGTCCAGTAGCAACCGTTCCACGACCCGTGATGGTGAATACGTCTTCAATAGGCATCAAGAAGTCCTTGTCCTTGTCGCGAACGGGCTCCTCGATCCACATGTCAACAGCAGTCATAAGCTCCATAACGGTATCAACCCACTTGGGCTCGCCGTTTAGGCCACCAAGAGCAGAACCCTTGATTACCGGAGAATTGTCGCCGTCGTATTTGTAGAAGGTAAGAAGATCCCTGATCTCCATTTCAACGAGCTCAATGAGTTCCTCGTCGTCAACCATGTCAACCTTGTTCATGAATACTACAACACGGGGTACACCAACCTGGCGTGCAAGCAGGATGTGCTCGCGCGTTTGGGGCATAGGACCGTCGGTAGCAGCAACCACAAGAATTGCTCCGTCCATTTGAGCAGCACCCGTAACCATGTTCTTCACATAGTCAGCGTGTCCTGGGCAATCCACGTGAGCGTAGTGACGGTTAGCCGTCTCGTACTCTACGTGAGCCGTGTTAATAGTAATACCGCGTTCTTTCTCTTCAGGAGCCGCATCGATGGATTCAAAGCTGCGCGCCTTAGATAAGCCGGCGTTTGCCAATACCGTAGTAATAGCAGCCGTTAGGGTAGTTTTACCATGGTCTACGTGACCGATGGTACCGATGTTGAGGTGCGGTTTGTTCCGCACGAAGTTCTCTTTTGCCATTGCGTTTTGAGAGTTGAGAGAGATTAATAATACCTTGTACTGTAAACGTTGAGCCAACGGCGGGAATTGAACCCGCGACCTTTTCCTTACCAAGGAAACGCTCTACCCCTGAGCTACATCGGCGGTGGAGCGGAAGACGGGATTCGAACCCGCGACCCTCAGCTTGGAAGGCTGATGCTCTACCAACTGAGCTACTTCCGCTTTAGGCCGCTGTGGGAGTGGATGGACTCGAACCAACGATGCCGTTAGGCGACAGATTTACAGTCTGCTGCAATAGCCACTATGCGACACTCCCAGTGTTCAGTTTTTAGTACAAAAACAACGCGTACTGCAGGGCAAAGAGCCAGCAGAGGGACTCGAACCCCCGACCTACTGATTACAAATCAGTAGCTCTACCAACTGAGCTATGCTGGCGAAGGAGCTTGTGCCCTGCAGTGCGCGTTAAAGAACGTTGCTACCCATGCAGCTGGCCGCTTTTTCAAACGGACTGCAAATGTAGAAAAAAAAGCGATTATTTCAATACCTACTTTGCACGGAATCGTGAATTTGTCTCCGCATTGGCCCTCAGAGGCCTTTGGAGGCTCCAAAAAACCGCGAAATAATTAGTAGGCACGGTCGAGCGATCCCCTAAAACCCGGGAATCACGGGCAAAGTCCGCACGCAAAAAACCCTAACTGCGCGGATGCGCACGTCGGTACACGGATTTGAGCTGCTCCACCGAGGCATGCGTGTACACCTGGGTGGCCGATAAATTCGCATGCCCCAAAAGCTCGCGTATCACGGTGAGGTCCGCTCCCATGTCGAGAAGGTGGGTTGCAAAGGTGTGCCGCAGGGCGTGCGGGCCCAAGTGATCGGCCGAACTAGCCGCCTGAAGGTAGTTTTTAACCAGGGAATACACCGTGCGCGGATCCATTGCCTTGCCGTTTTTTTGGCAGAAAATTAGGGGACTCACAGGCTTCCACTCGGCAGCATGGGCGGCAAAAGCGGTTTGCCACTCCGGCAGAAGGGGAATCTCGCGGTCTTTATTGCCCTTGCCCCGCACGCGGAGGCTTGCCCCATGGACTTGGCTGTAGGTAAGTCCGATCAACTCTGCCCGACGCAAACCGGTAGTGTACAGGGTCAAAAGCAAGAACTGATCCCGACGGCCAACGGGGTCGCTGTCAAACATGGTCGGATTAAACAGGGCCTCAACCTCTGGGGCAGACAGGGCGCGCACTACCCTGCTTGCGGTTCGCAGCAAGGGCAGCCCTTCGGCCGGATTGACGAGTCCCGGATGGAGGGTCGCCAGCCAGCGGTAGTAGGTGCGCACCGCACTCAACTTGCGGTTCACCGAACGTGCATTGATTCCATTCTGCACGAGGTCCGAAACCCAGGAACGCAGGTGAAGCCGGCTTGCGCCCAATGCATCAGAAATCCCCATAGCATGCTCCAAATACAGGAGCCACTGGGCAAGGTCTGCTTCATAGGCCGTTACCGTAGCCTCCGAACGGCGACGCTCCCAGCGCAAGTAGTTGGTGAATTCGTGAAGCATAAAAAAAGCCCCGAGGGATCTCGAGGCTCAATTTAGGTCAAGGACCCTATTATTCGGCGTCTTTTAATCGAAGCCCCTGAACATAGGTTGCCTTGATGATTTCTTTGCGGCGATTAACCGAAGACTTCGTGAACTGTTGGCGGCTGCGCAGTTGGCGCATGGTACCGGTCTTGTCGAATTTGCGCTTATAACGCTTTACCGCGCGCTCAATTCCTTCACCTTCTTTGACATGAATTACTAGCATAATGGGACACCTCCTCTCATAAGGCGGCAAAGGTATGGCTATTTGCCGAAATAGAAGTACATCGGAATCCTTTGCTGCTGGATCGAATCAAACGGAGCCAAGTCAAAAAGTTCCTTAAAGCTGCGCAGCGGCCTAATCTTGCTCCTGAAGCGGTGAAATGCCCGCACCTGAGTCGAGCGCCAAAGCGGGTGGGCATACAGCAGCTCCACGGGCACTGCATTGAGGTCCTGCGGCAAGGGCGGACTCAGAAGCCAATGGAACTCTTCTCGCTGGTCGTAGCGCTGCAGGAGTAGGGAGTCCACCCCACCCCAGCGCTGCCGGTCTCGCACAAAACCCTCGGCCTTCCAGTCGGGCCAACCTTGGGCGCGGAGCCAGAAGTCCGAAACCGTATCAGAGGCCACCGTCGGCCGAACCAAGAATTCTTTGCCCTTTGGGGCTTTTTTGGCATAGTTTGGGTAGCGAGCGTCGGCCCTTTTTGAACGGTCGTATTCCCGCGTGGACGGAGCCTCGATTTCAGGAAAATCAGCCCAAACGGGCGGCAGATCCTGACTCGTTTGCAACCCGTTAAAAACAAAAAAAGCGGAGAAAATCCCCGCCCAAAGTAAATCGATAACCCAAGGTTTGGGTCGATTCTTCATTCAATAGGATTGTCGTTTTGGGTAGCATCCGCCTCATCTTTTTGCGGCGCCCGCAAGACCTTAACAAAAAACAATATTGTAATTACCGTTACCAAAATTTGGGTACTAAGCATCATTATCCAGGCTGCAGTGGTCATACTTATTGATTTAAGGCTATTCTTCGGCGGTAGGCCACATAGACCATGCCTGCGATCAGGGCAAACAACGCCAAAAGAATGACGCGTGCTAAATGCTTGTAAAAAATTGGATTGACGAAGGAACCTGTGGCAATTTGGTCTCCTGCCTGCACCACTTGACCACTTGCGATCACGGGATGCACGTCTTCGGAATCCCATTGGTAGGTGACCTCCGTACCGTCCGCAGCCAAAAGTCGAATTACCGTAGAGCCGTCTATGGTTTGAACGTCTGAAGTACCACTGACCTCCGACACAAAAACGTCCGCAAAGGCATCTCGGTTGTAGAGAATGTCCACATTGGTAATTTGACCGATGATGCTGGCCTGGTCAAACTCCCATTTATTCTCTAGTGCATTCTTCCAGTCGTTGCCCTTGGGACTAATTAAACTCATGGTAAAAATCAAAAGAAGAATCGTAGGAGTTACGTACTTCAAAATGGGCTTATAAATCTTAGGGATCACAATATCAGAACCACGAGTTATCTCGTCCCATCCGCGATCAATTCCCCAAATCCAGGCAAAAAGTACGGACTCCACTAAGGCGAAGAACACCAACCCCACCGTGCCGGCCCAGTAGTCGTACTGGTCAAATACCCCTTGCTGGTAGAAAAACACGGTTGGCAGGCCAACGGCTAGGGTAATAAGACCAAAGGTTATGGCTGCCTTATTGAGGCTAAACTTGAACTCATCCTGTACAAAGGCAACCCAAGGTGAACCCATTGCCAGGGAACTGGTAATGCCCGCAAAGAAGAGAAGGCCAAACCACATTACTCCAGCAACACTGCCTAAGACTGCGCCCCACTTGGTGAACAGAAAGGGCATAGTTTGAAAAGCCATAGCAAAGCCCGCATTCTCCTTAACCCAATCCAGACCTAAATAGCCTACTGCAATGGGAATCACGATGCTTCCGCCAAGAACGATCTCTACAAATCCGTTCATCCAGCCCGCAGACATAGAATTCAAGGCAATGTCGTCCTTGGGCTTGACGTAGGCGGCATAGCAATGAATAGTACCCATTCCCACCGAAAGGGTAAAGAATATTTGCCCCGCTGCGGCCAGCCAGACGTTGGGGTTGGTGAGCGAATCAAATTGAGGGTTCCACAAGAAGTTAAAGCCGAGCATCGCATCGCACTCGGTGCAACCCGCACTGGCGCCCGAATCTCCGAGCATGAAGGCCTTAACGGCCAAGAAGGCACCAAAAATTATGAGAATTGGCATGCCGATTTTGGCTACTTTTTCAATTCCTCCCTCTAAGCCCTTACTGAGAATCCAGGTATTCAAACCAAGAACAAAGATGTAGAACCAAATGGCTTCATAGGGCAAACCGGTAGTGCTTTGGCCGATGTCTACGTAGCTCGTGAAGAAGGCGGCAACCTCGCCCTGGCTCATTCCCGAGAAGGTTTGCGCAATAGAATGAAAGACGTAGGAGAAGGTCCAGGACTCGATGTAGGTATAGTAGGCCGCAACCGCAACATTGGTGAAAATTCCAAAGACCCCGAGGTACTTCCAGTACTTTCGGCGGCCCATGGAATTCATGATGAAGGGGGTGCTGTGGTCTCCCTTGGTTCCGCCAAAACGCCCAGAGGCCCACTCAATCCACAGCAAGGGAATTCCGAGAACCAAAAAGCAGACGAGGTAGGGAATAATGAAGGCCCCACCACCGTTTTTCACAGCTTGCACCGGGAATCGAAGGAAGTTGCCCAAGCCTACGGCGTTCCCTGCCATGGCAAGAATGAGGCCTACCCTGGATCCCCAGGACTGTGTGTTGCTGCTCATAGGTGTTGGGGGTAATCTAATTTTCAAATATAGGTATTCGATTCAATACCTCAGAGAATGAATGCGGACGGAAGCCCAAGTCTCGTCGGGCTTTGCTTATGTCGAGTCCAGTTATGGGCGGACGCTTTGCCGCCTGACCCAGGGATTCACTAGAAACCGCGTCAATAAGCGAGGCGTCAAGGCCTGCGTGGTCGGCAACCCTGCGCACAAGATCCAGAATGCTCATGGTGTCGGGTCCGCTGATGTGGTAAATGCCTTCGGCCTCGAGCTCTGCGATGCGGAGGCAGCCTTCGGCCAGGTCCACGCTCCAGGTTGGGCTGCGCACCTGATCGTGCACCACGCGAATTCGTTCTCCGCGACCCAATGCCTGGCGGGCCCAGAGAATGATGTTGCTGCGGCTAAGACCGGGTACGTAGCCGATGACCAAAACGGTTCGCGCGATGGCATAGCGCGCTCCGCTGGCCTTGACTACCTCCTCGGCTCGAAGCTTGGACCATCCATATACGCTGAGGGGAGCCGGTTCGGCCTCCTCGCTGTAGGGACCGTTCTTGCCGTCAAAAATGAAGTCCGTGCTCAAGAAAATTAAGTGAACTCCATGGCGGGCGCAGGCCTCAGCGCATAGTTTGGTGGCCTCCACATTGAGCAGGTTGCAGGCCTCCTGGTCATGCTCGCAGTCGTCTACCTGGGTCATGGCTGCAGAATGCACCACCACGTCGGGCTTGAATGCGGCAAAGACGCGCTCGTAGTCCTCTGCCTTAGTGCTGTCGAGCTCGGCGTAGGGGAATCCGAAGTGGTCGCCGCGCGCAGGGCCTCTGCCTGTGGCAAGCAGCTCATGCCGGTCTTGCCCGAGAAAGAGCAGCGACTGACCCAGCAGACCGTTGGCTCCGGTAATCAAGATGCGTTTTGGGGTCATGGCTTGCAGGGAAGGTTGGCGGTTTGTTGCGAGGCTAGGGCCGACGGGCTGCGCGAATTTCGGCGGCTAGGTCGGTGGCCGCTTTGCGGGCCGCTTGCCGCCAGTCGGAGCCCTTTGATGCATAAAGAATCGTTCGCGATGCGTTAATGAGCAGACCCAGCCCGGGGCGGTCCCTAAAGGCACCGTGGTGCATCACGTCGGCGACGCTTCCGCCCTGGGCGCCAATTCCAGGAACCAGAAAAAAGGTCTCGGGCATCCGTTCGCGAAGGGCTCCTAGGGCCTCGGGGCGGGTAGCTCCCGCAACAATCATGAGGTTCTCTGGCTTGCCCCATTCGCGGTATGCGTCCACGACGGCTTCGTACAGATGCCGCCCGTCCTCGAGCTTGAGCTGCTGCAGGTCGGCGGCCCCGGGATTGCTGGTTAAGCCCAGCCCAATGACCCACTTATTGGGCCTTAAAAAGGGTTCTACGCTGTCTCGGCCCATGTAGGGGGCAACGGTAATGGCGTCGTAGCCCATGACCTCCAGGATGCCTTCGGCGTAGCGAGCGGCCGTGTTCCCGATGTCTCCGCGTTTGGCGTCTGCTATCAAAAAGGGCTTTTGAGGCAGCGCGCGCAAATGCTCGGTAACTGCCTCCAGGGCGTCCCATCCTGGGCGTCCTAAGGCCTCAAAAAAGGCAAAGTTTGGCTTGTATGCTACGGCCACGTCTGCCGTAGCATCGATGATGCCAAGGCAGAATTCTCGAAGCCCGCCCACCCCCTCGGGGAACTGAGCAGGGTCCGGGTCGATGCCTATGCACAGACCGTGGCCCGATTGCTCTATGCGCCGGCTGAGTTCCTGGTAGTTCATTCGTCGGCTCCTTGCTTTAGTCGCTCGGCATGGTCCGCAACGCGAAGCCCCTCGATGAGGGCCTTGAGGTCGCCGTTCATGACGTCTGGCAAATTATACACCGTCAGGCCGATGCGGTGGTCGGTAACGCGGCTTTGCGGAAAATTATAGGTGCGGATTTTTGCGCTTCGGTCGCCGGTGCTCACCAGCGTTTTGCGGTGCTCGGCCACGAGGGCATCCCGCTCGGCGCGGGCCTTATCCCAAATTCGGGCGCGCAGAACCGTGAGTGCACGGTCGTAATTCTGGTGCTGGGACCTTCCGTCTTGGCATTCCACCACGATCCCAGTCGGAAAGTGCGTCAATCGAACACCCGACTCGGTCTTGTTGACGTGCTGCCCCCCTGCCCCACTCGAGCGAAAGGTGTCTTTGCGTATGTCAACGTCGCGAATTTGCACGTCGAGCTCGTCGGCCTCGGGCAAAACCGCTACCGTAGCGGCCGAAGTATGCACTCGGCCTTGGCTTTCAGTAGCGGGAACGCGTTGAACTCGATGCACGCCGCTCTCAAACTTTAGGGTCCCGTAGACTTGACTGCCCCGCACCTGAACACTGGCTTCCTTAATGCCACCAATCGAGCCGTCGGTCATGCTCAGCACCTCCATGGTCCAGCCTTTCTCGTCGCCGTAGCGCATGTAGGCACGCAGGAGTTCACTGGCAAACAAGCCTGCCTCGTCGCCCCCGGTTCCGGCCCGAACCTCGAGCACCGCATCGCGAGCATCCTCGGGGTCTTTGGGAATCAATAACTCCTTGATTTCGGTTTCAAGCAGCACAATACGGCTTCGCGCGGAATCAAACTCCTCTTGAGCCATGGCGCGCATTTCGGAATCTTTCTCGGTTTCGAGCAACTCCTGCGCCTCATTGCGGTTGGCAAGGGCATCCAAATAGCGAGCGCGAGCCTGCACCAGCTCGTCGAGCTCTTTGTACTCTCGATTCAGGCGCACAAACCGGGCAGGATCAGCCGCCAATTCGGGCGTCATTAACTGATCGTGCACGTCCTGGTGCCGCACCCAAATTGCTTGGAGTTTATCTACAAGATTCACGATCGCCGGTAGGTATGCACTCCATCGGGAGCGTGAACTTGAACTTCGGGCTGGTCGCTGGGCTCGACCCGACCAACAATTTGCGCATCAACGCCAAAACTCTTGGATAGGGCAATAACCTCTTCTGCCGCTTCTAGGCTGTCCAGGTAAAGTTCCATTCGGTGCCCCATGTTAAACACTTCATGCATTTGACGCCATGGCGTAGCGGACTCCTTCTGAATTAGGTCAAAAAGGGTCGGAACCGCAAAAAGGTTGTCTTTGACGACCCTGGCATTGCCCAAAAAATGAAGGACCTTGGTCTGAGCGCCTCCGCTGCAGTGTACGACTCCGCGCAATCGAGACCCGAGCTCTTTAATTGCTGGAATCATTACCGGGGCGTAGGTTCTGGTGGGCGACAAGACGAGCTTACCCAGGTCTAGGGGGCTCTCTGCGATGCGGTCGGTAAGCAATCTCGTGCCGCTGTAGACCAAGTTCAGGTCGGTTTCGGGCGCAAAGCTCTCGGGATACCGTTTGGCCAAGAGATGGCTAAAGACGTCGTGGCGCGCAGAGGTGAGTCCGTTGGAACCCATGCCGCCGTTGTACTGATGCTCGTAGTTCGCCTGACCAAAGCTGGCCAGACCCACCACGTATTGCCCAGGGGCAATATTTTCATTGTCAATAACTTCGCTTCTGCGCATGCGAGCAACCACCGTACTGTCGACAATTACGGTACGCACGAGGTCGCCCACGTCCGCCGTCTCGCCTCCAGTGCTCTGAATGTCCATGCCGGCCTGACGCAAATCTTGAAGTACGGACTCCGTTCCCTCAATAAGTGCTTTAACCACCTCAGCGGGAATCAAATGCTTGTTTCGCCCGATGGTAGAACTGAGCAAAATAGGACCTGTGGCGCCCACGCAAAGCAAGTCGTCGGTATTCATGACCACTGCATCCTGAGCAATTCCGCGCCAAACACTTAGGTCTCCCGTCTCCCTCCAGTAGAGGTAGGCGAGCGAGGACTTGGTGCCTGCACCGTCGGCATGCATGACCAGGCAGTGGTCCGGCGAGCCACTTAAGGCATCAGGCACAATCTTACAAAAGGCTTTAGGGAACAATCCCTTGTCCAGCGAGGCAATCGCCTGGTGCACGTCCTCTTTACCCGAAGAAACACCTCGGTCAGCGTAGCGATTGCTCAAACTCATGGTTGCAAAAATAAAACATCCCTTCGACCAAAGCCGAGGGGATGCCAAAGGTTATCAACGCTACTTCGTGCGGACGTAGGTTCCAACCGGGGGCTCGACCTTACTCCACTCGGGATTGAGCTCCTTGAGCTCCTTCTCCTTCATTTTTAGCGCACTAGCCATCGACTTCCAGGTTTCGCCCAAGGCAACCTGACGGTGGCTTGCATCAAACTCCGTGTAGTCTCCCTTGGCAGTCGTTTTAAGCACCATGCCCGGCACGAGGCTGACCCCGCGCAAACCACCGTTAATGCGGCGAAGATCCGTAATGGTAATTGCTGCAGCACGGCAAACCGTTGCAAACGTTTCTTTCTCACCAACCGTGTAGAACTCGCCCTTAATCAACTTAGCGACCTCCTCTTTGGCGGCTTCTGCCTTCTGTTCCGCTAATTCTTCAGCATCCACCGGGGGCGCGAAGTCGTCGCGAATAACCTTGAAGTCGGTGCGTCGGTTTAATTCGTTGGCAAGCTCCTGCTGCTGGGGCTGCATCTTCGTGATGTTGGACTCCGAGAAAACGGTACCCGCTGGGAATACGGAACTGCCTTTAACCTTGCCGGTTGCAGGCATCTCAAAGGGCTGCGATTCTCCCATGCCCACAGAAACCACGCGGCCTGGGTCGATTCCCTTGCTGATTAAGTACTTCACGCAGGTGTCGGCGCGCCGTTGAGAGAGAAGGACGTTTTTGTCTTCTGCGTCGCGGTAGTCGGTGTGCGAGCGCAGCTCAATTACAATGGTCGGATTTCGCACCAGGGTGGTGTATACCGTGTCAAGGGCAGAGCGGGATTCATCGTTTAGATCCCACTTAGCCAGGGCAAAAAACAGGTTAGGCAGTACCACGGGGTATTCAATCGGAGCCATGGTGGCGGCCACTTCCATGGTGTGCCGAAAGGCGTTCTCGCTCTCGCTAAAGACAAACTTATCAAGTCCTAGGTTGAGGGTATTGGAACCGGCTCCACTGTTGAGGAATTTTTTCTTTTCAAAGGAGTATTCATAGGTTACTTCGGCCGCGAGTTTGGGGTCAGACAACTCAAACTTGCCCAATTTGTCGGTTATAACGGTTGCAGAGAAGCCGTCGCTTCCTGAAATTTTGACTGTAGCATTCGCCAAGGGCGATTGATCCTTGATGCTTTTAAGGGTTCCGCGCAAACCGTACCTCAAAGGAACTTCAAAGAGGCTCCAAATGTCGTCGCCGCCAGTGCCTCCGGCGCGATTGGATACAAAGTAGCCGTCGCGGAGTCCGCCCGGACGAAGAATTAAATTGAAGTCGTCTCCTGAACTATTGATTGGAGCCTTTAGGTTTTCAGGCTCGCCAGTCGGCAGACCGTCCACCCCTACCGGAACCCTAAAGAGATCAAAACCGCCCATTCCCGGGAGGCCGTCTGAGGCAAAGTAAAGAAAGCCGTCGTCGTGAATGAAGGGAAAGAGCTCGTCTCCCTTGGAATTCACCATGGCGCCCAAATTCAATGGGTTGGCCCAGGTGCGGCGGCGCTTGTCGTAGGAGGCTACCCAGAGGTCCTTGCCCCCGATGCTGCCTTCTAGGTCTCCGGCAAAATAAAGCAGCGTCTCGTCTGCATTGACCGAAGGATGGCCCACCGACCGCGAGGAATCAGCGGTCAATACCACCGGCGTTGCATCTTGCCAGGTTTGCCCGGCGCGGCGTGTGACATAGATGGCGCAGCCCAATTGAGCGCGCTTCACGTCCATGCACCGGGTAAAGTAAAGGTTGCGGCGCTTGCCATCGAAGGAAGGCGATCCCTCTTGATCGATGGTATTAATTACCTCCGGAAGGAGTTCTGCCGGCGCAAACTTCTGGACTTTAGCGGCAGTGGGGTCTGGCTTGCCTGAATTACCCTTGGGCGATTTTTTACCTCCACGAGCCGTCCCGTCGGAATTGAGTCGCTTGCTGCTGTAGATGTCAGCAAACTGCTCGTTATTCCAGCCGTCCTTTTTTTTGCCAATACCCCCTTCGCGAGTCGAGGTAAAGAGAAGTTCTTCGTATTCCCCTTGGCGGCCGTCGAATGCAAGGCCGTACTCCTGCGATTTGGTGTTCAAGTCGGTGATGGGTCCGACCTGAAAACGCGTCACAGCCGAGTTCCACGCAATGGCAGCCTTGGAACTCAAAATTCCCTGCTGGGCTCGCGGATCGCTCGGATGAACCTTGGCCATGTCTTCATAGGCAATCAGTGCGCCGTCGTAGTCCCCTTGGTACTTCAGCATTTCTGCAACGCCCAGATAGGCCTCGGGCTGCGTGAATCCCGACTTTATGGCACGACGAAACTGGGCTTCGGCAGCCTTGTACTGGGCGGTGTAGCGGTAGCTCTCGCCGAGGCGGTAGCTAATCTCTGCCTTGTCAGATCGGGACTTTACCTTGCTGTAAGCCTTGCGGTAGAGCAGAATGGCTTTGGTGTATTCCTTGCCTTGGTAGTATTCGTCACCCTGACGGGCAATCTTGGGCCGCTTGGGAGCATCTTCCTCCTTGGACTTCTGTGCCCATACCGAGGTGGTCGAAAGCCCAAAAGTTAAGCAAAGGCAGAGGGCAAACGTAAGTCGTGTATTCATGGTAAATTGGGCATATCAAGCGCTGAGAACACGAAAATAACGAATCACAAGGGATAAAACGAAAAAAGCCCTTTGAACTGTTGCTCAAAGGACTAAAATAGTTGCAGCAAACGCACTAACGGATGTAAAGCAGCTCGCGGAATTTGGGCAAGGGCCAGGTTTCGTTGTCTACAATAAGCTCCATTTTATCGACCTCATAGCGAATGGAGGTCAAATAAGGCTTGACGTTGTCGCAGTAGGCCAAAGCACGTTCCCTAGCCGACTCGATTTTGTTGGCTTGTTTGCGGGCTTCGGTCATCGCGGCAACATGGCGAAGGGCCAATTCGATGCGCTCACTGAGCTCCTCGATTAGGGCCATCTGCTCTTTGCACGTTTTTTTGAAGGTGGCCTCAGAGAGCAAAGACTTAAGGCGCAGAAGATTCTCACTCATGACACTCTGGTACTTAATCGCCGCGGGAATAATATGGTTGTTGACCAAATCGCCCAGGGTACGGCTCTCAATCTGCAGATGCTTGAAGTACTCTTCCTGCAAAATCTCGTAGCGCGCGTGCAGCTCAACCTTACTCAAAACTCCATGGCGATTGAAGAGCTCTTCGGCATCTTTGGTAACCAAGTAATCCAGTGCCCTTGGGGTGTCTGGGGTGTTGTTCAGTCCGCGTTTTGCCGCTTCATCCCTCCAAGAGTCGCTGTAGCCGTCGCCTTCAAAGCGGATCTTTTTAGAAGCCTTGATGTAGTCCTTCAGCACGCTAAAGATGGCATCGTCCTTCTTAAGGCCTCCCGCAATCTGGGCGTCAACGTCGATTTTGAACTGCCGAAGCTGGTCAGACACCATGAGGTTAAGCGTGGTCATGGCATGCGAGCAGTTTGCCAAGGAGCCCACGGCGCGAAGCTCAAACTTATTGCCCGTGAAGGCAAAGGGCGAGGTTCGGTTGCGGTCGGTGTTGTCGAGGAGAATCTCGGGGATTTTACCCACCACATTGAGCTTAAGGTCCGTTTTTTTCTCCGGAGACAGCTTGCCGCCGTCGAGTTTCTCGAGTTCGTCCAGCACCTCGGTCAGCTGGCTGCCAATAAATACCGAAATAATTGCCGGTGGGGCCTCGTTGGCTCCCAGACGGTGGTCGTTGCTGGCCGAGGCTATGGCGGCTCGAATCAGGTCTGCCCTATCGTGCATGGCCTTTATGGTCGATACAAAAAAGCTCAAAAAGAGCAGGTTTCGCTTGGGCGTTGCCCCAGGAGCCAAAAGATTGATGCCGGTGTCGGTCGCCAGCGACCAGTTGTTGTGCTTTCCGGAGCCGTTGACCCCTGCAAAAGGCTTCTCGTGCAGCAGTACCCTAAAGTTGTGGCGGGCGGCAACCTTGGCGAGCAAATCCATAAATAGCGAGTTGTGGTCCACCGCGACGTTGGCCTCCTCAAAAATGGGGGCAAATTCAAACTGGCCTGGAGCCACCTCATTGTGGCGGGTTTTTACCGGAATTCCCAGCAAATGGCTCTCGTACTCAATCTCCCTCATGAACTGAATCACGCGCTCCGGGATGCTGCCAAAGTAGTGATCCTCCATCTGCTGGCCCTTGGCAGGCGAATGCCCAACCAGCGTCCGGCCCGTCATTACCAAATCCGGACGAGCGTGAAAAAGGGCGTCGTCGATCAAAAAGTACTCCTGCTCCCAGCCCAAGGTTGCATGAACCTTGGTTATGTTCTTATCAAAGTACTGGCACACCGCCGTAGCCGCTTGGTCAATGGATTGAAGCGAACGCAGCAAGGGCGTCTTGTTGTCTAATGCCTCGCCCGTATAGGCCACAAATACCGAGGGAATGCAGAGGGTGTCGGCCAAAACAAAGGCAGGCGAAGTCGGATCCCAGGCCGTGTATCCCCGGGCTTCAAACGTATTGCGAATTCCTCCGTTTGGGAAGCTTGAGGCATCAGGCTCAGCCTGGACCAGCATTCCCCCATTGAACTTCTCGATGGCGTACCCGTCCTCGGTAGGCTCAAAAAAGGCGTCGTGCTTCTCTGCCGTTGCACCAGTCAGGGGCTGAAACCAGTGGGTGTAGTGCGAAGCGCCCTTGGAGATGGACCACGCCTTCATGGCCGTCGCCACCTGGTCTGCGGTCGCGCGGTCAATCTTATCGCCGCGGTTCATAGCCTTCATTACAGACTCAAAGGCCTCCTTGGGCATGAATTCCCGCATGACTTTTTTGTCAAAGACATTGGAACCAAAGTACTCTGAGGCCCTCACGAAAGGCTTAGTAAAAACGGCAGGTTTGTGGGAGAGTGCGGACTCTAAACCCAAGAAGCGAGAAGTAGGCATAACGAAGAGTGGATCAAACGATGATTAGAGCCACAAAATTATTCAAAAAGCCCCCTTATTAAAAAGTTTTTTATAAAATTTTTCAACAAGGCCCTAAAAATTAGGGGTCGCGCAGCAAAAAACTACTTTTTTCTAGGGACTACCCCCTCTATATCTGACTTAATATCTTCGACAGCGTCTTTTAAATCTTTGATTGCCGTGGGTTCTTCAGACAGCATTTGCTGGGTAAGGTCCGCCTGGGCGTTCTTCACCGTGCGGATTCCCTTTGCTAAAGAGCGCACGAAGCCTGGCAATCGGTCGGGGCCAAAAAGCATCAGCACCGCAAAAAGCAGCATTACTACTTCTCCGGTGCTGATGAACAGAATGGTCATTTCTAACGTACGCTACTTCTTGGAGCTGTCGTACACTAAGGGAGACGCGATAAAGAGCGACGAATACGTACCGACTACAATTCCAAACAGGATGGCAAAAATAAATCCACGCAGCACCTCTCCGCCCAAAAAGAAGATCACCAAAAGTACCACGATAGTGGTAAATGAGGTATTGAAGGTGCGACTCAGGGTTGCATTGAGAGCGTCATTCAGTACTTCCGCATTGACCTCCTTCTTCTTGTCCATTCCCAGTACCTCACGCACGCGGTCAAAAACTACTACGGTATCGTTAATCGAATACCCAATAACAGTAAGAATAGCGGCAATGAATGCTTGGTCCACCTCGAGCGAGAAGGGTAGTATTCCGTCAAGGAGCACAAATGCACCCAGGGTAATGATAACGTCATGCATCAACGCAACAACGGCACCCATCGAATACTGCCATGCACTAAATCGAACAAGGATGTACAAGAAGATTCCAAGAAGCGACAAAAGAATGGCCCAAACGGCCGAGTTGGCAATATCATCAGCAACCGTCGGCCCTACCTGACGGTAGGAAACAATACCCAAATCTGCATCCCCGGGATTCATAAATGCTTCGCTTGAGGGAGGGGTCTTATAGAAACCCTTAACCCCTTCAAAAACGAGCAATCGCAACTGTTCCTCTACCTCAGGACCCGATTCATCAATGCGGAGGTTGGTCGTAATGACAACCTGATCGCTGCTTCCTAAGGTCTTGACAATTGGGGTGAATGATTTACCGTTGTCGTCCACCAGCTTTAGCGACAGCGCAGAACTAATCTCTGATACTTCTACCGGCTGGTCAAAACGCACCTGATAGGTACGTCCACCTTCAAAATCTACCCCGTAACTCAATCCCTTGGTGAAGAGAGCGACGATTGAAACCAGGACTAAAATACCTGAAACTACATAGGCCGGAATTCGAGTTCCAATAAAATTAAACTTGGTACCCACAAACCACTTCTCCGTCGCCTTAGTGGTGAACTTCATGGTTGCACCCCTAGAAAACCTCCACTCAATGTAGAGCCGTGAAACAAAGA
The DNA here is from genome assembly GCA_002292855.1 of Flavobacteriales bacterium UBA972. Taxonomy (GTDB): domain Bacteria; phylum Bacteroidota; class Bacteroidia; order Flavobacteriales; family Schleiferiaceae; genus TMED14. The sequence continues at coordinate 27,478 of DBBY01000048.1, forward strand.
TGGCCGTGAACAGTGACGATAAAATACCGATAATCAAGGTCGTTGCAAATCCCTTAATCGGGCCCGTTCCCACCAAGAATAGAATGATGGCCGTAATCAGGGTTGTTGCGTTGGCATCAAGGATCGCACCGCGCGAAGCAGCGTAACCATCTTTTACGGCAGTGCGAGTGTCTTTACCGGCGGCTAATTCTTCTCGAATGCGGTCAAATATGAGTACGTTGGCATCTACGGCCATACCAATGGTCAGCACGATACCCGCCATACCTGGAAGCGTCAATACCGCGGAGATGGCATCGAGAATTCCAAAAATGAAGAACATGTTTACCAAAAGGGCAATATTCGCCGCAACTCCACCCCCAGCATAGTAGAATACCATGTAGGCAAAAACTACCAAAAAGGCAAAGATGAAGGAACTGAAGCTCGCAGAAATGGCTTCCTTACCTAGGCTTGGTCCAACCACGTCGGCCTGAATCACGCGGGCCGGTACCGGAAGCTTTCCGGCTTTGAGCACGTTAGCAAGGTCAGTGGCCTCCTCGAGGGAGAATCCTCCTTCGATTTGAGTGCGACCGCCCGAAATTTCATTGATTACCCGCGGGTAGCTGTACACTAGGTTATCCAGCACCACGGCAACGTGGCCCTTGGGGTTCTTCGCACTTTCTTCGGCGGTAATGCGCTGCCAAACTTGCGAACCAAGGCCGTTCATCGACATCGTCACAATGGGATTGTTCCCTTGGTCAAACTCGCGCTTGGCGTCAACAATAACCCCACCGTCCAATTCGGGCTGCATGGAGCGGTTTCCCTGAAGAGCAATCAAGAAGGAAATTCCAGCCTTCGCGTCGGGTCGGGTCCAGGCAAAACGCACGTAGCGCTTATCTCCCGGTATCAGTGAAGCGACCGCATCAGTACGCAAATAGGCATTAATGGTGGCGGTATCCTTGGGCAAGGCAAAGCCAATGATCGGACCCTCCAATGGCGTAAAGGTCTGTGGATCAACATTTAACTGGAAAATATTGAGCAGGGGATTGTGCTTAAGCGCAGAAGAATCGTTGGCAGCCACGGCGGTTGACTCCGGCTTGGTGACCTCATTAGCATCGATTGCGGTGGGCAGATCGATGGCTTTAGGAGTCCCTTGGGTCGACGTTTTGGCCGCATTAGGGTCGGGTACTACCGCGCGAAGCCGGTCATTGGCGTCCACCATAAACTGCATCCATGCTGCGCCATAGTCCGCTCGCCAAAACTCAAGTCGTGCAGTAGACTGCAAAAGGCGCTGAACGCGAGCGGGGTCTTTTACTCCGGGCAGTTCCACCAAAATTCGTCCCGTATTGCCGAGGCGCTGCAGGTTGGGCTGAACAACCCCGAATTGGTCAATCCGCGCCTTAAGCACGGTATACACGTTCTGCACGGAGGCATCTACGTCAGCCCTAATCGCTGCCTTAAGGTCTTCGTCGGTGGCGTTGAAGCCAAGACGGTCTGACATATCCTTGGTTCCGAAGAGCCCTGGATCGTTCCAAGAACGGCTGCCGCGCTTGGCATCTAGGGCCTTGATAAATAGGTCTATGTAGGCTTCGCCACTCTGAGCCTGAGCCTTGTCTGCGTCGGCCAAAGCGTCGACGAGCAAAGGATCCTTGGCGTTGGCAGACAAGCCAATGAGCACGTCACGCACCGACACTTCGAGAATCACGTTCATGCCTCCACGAAGGTCAAGACCGAGGTTCATCTCTTTCTCTTTGACCTCTTTGTAGGTGAAGTTGGCAATGCCAAGGTTATAAACTTTCTGATTCGCGAGGGAATCTAAAGCCCCGCTAAGCCGCGAGGCATCACCGCCCACGGACTCCAGAGCACGTTTCTCAACTTGCTGGGCCACGAAGGTGAACGACAATTCGTACAGAGATGCTAGGGCAAAAGCCACGGCAAACAGGCGGACAACAACTTTATTTTGCATGCTCGGAATCAATTTAGTACGAGGCGGCAAATATAGGTGAATTACATTTGGGAATATGCTCAAGGTTCTTAGAAATACGCTTTACATCGCCCTATTGCTTGGCCCAGCCTTTGCGGCCGACGCGCAGGTAAGCTGGCGGTTTCGACCAAGCAGCGCAGCAACCATGCAGCAGACTTCGGGTCAAGTCCTTGCCCTGGGAACTTCGGGGGGGCTTAATAATCCGCAACTCTATTCGGTCGACCTCAATGGAGACGGCGTGAAAGACATGATTGTATTTGACCGCGACGGCGACCGCTGGCTGGCAATGGAGCGGGTTAATGGCCAGTGGGTCGAACGCCCAAGCTGGACGAACAACTTCCCGACCAACAAGCAGTGGGTGCATGTTGTGGACTACAACTGCGACGGCATACCCGACATTTTTGCTTGGGTTGTGCACGGAGTCGGCGTTTGGCAGGGCCAGCGGACCAACGGAATTCTCTCGTTCACCTGGGCCTTGGGGCCACTGACGGAACTGCGCTCGGTGTATACCGCGGGGAGTCCGGCCTACAACCTGCAGGTACTGAGCGTGGACCGGCCCTACATTGGCGACATCGATCAAGACGGCGACATGGACGTGCTCTGTTTTGACCAAGGCGGAACCAAAATCGAGTGGCACCAAAACCAGCAAAACTGCGGACTGAGCTTCGTTCGCGCCGACGGCTGCTGGGGCGATGTCGAAGAATCGGGGGTGCGAAATGCCCTAGTCATTGATGCCTGCATTGCCTCGCTCCCGCCCCGAGCACCGCAGACCGAGGATGTAAAGCATTCCGGCTCTACCCTACTCCTGCACGACATGACCGGCAATGGGCTGCCGGATGCCTTGATTGGCGATGTTTCCTATGAGTCCGGCGTGGTCGGTTTTAACGTGGGAACCCTGGCTCAAGCAAACATTGAGAGTCAAGACAGCACTTGGCCTGCCGCGAGCATCCCCGTGCATTTGATGTTTCCGGGATTTTCGGCCGTAGATGCCAACCTAGACGGCGTAAGCGAAATCGTAGTGAGCCCAAACATGTATTCTGGAACGGCCGACTCCTGCGTCTGGCTGTACCAAAACAACGGCAGCGCAACAGCACCGGTATGGCAGCGCACGCAAACCCGATTCCTTCAAGACGAAATGGTAGAATTGGGCACTTATTCGGTGCCTTATGGTGCGGACCTCAATACCGACGGGCTTGTTGACCTTGTAATCGGCAGCCGAAGGGGCCTGTCGTATTGGGTGAATTATGGAACGATTAGCCAGCCAGTTTGGCGCGCCACCCCAATAAATTCGCCTTCTAACCTCGGACCGGACCCCACTTGGACTGCTCCCGTTCTAGGCGACCTCAACGCAGACGGACTGGTGGACATGGCAGTGGGTCGACCCAACGGTCAGGTTTACGTGGCCTACAACAGCGGCACCTTGATAAGTCCAAGCTTTAGCGGGTCCGCAGCATTGCTGACGAGCCACGACGTGGGCCAAAACGCGAGCCCGGAACTCTTTGATCTGGACGTAGACGGCGATTTAGACCTGCTCATTGGCAACGAGAAGGGCGAGGTCGCCTTCTTGAGAAACGACGCCGGCGCGTGGAACTTGGTGAGCACAAACTTTGGATCCATTGACGTGGATACGGCTAGGACCTTCAACGGACGTTCTGTTCCCCGCGCCTACCTCAACGGGGGTCAGATGGAATTGTGGGTTGGGAGCCGCTACGCGGGAGTCCAGGCCTATCCAAATGCCTCGAGCATCCTCGCGCTCGCGCCGAGCCTTAGTCCGCTTATTCAAACGGCCAATGCGCAGCCTACGGCGACCACGCTTCAAACGCCTTTTGGCGGAAGCCGCCGCACCGGGAGGCACCAATACCTCATCAAGGCCTCGGAACTTGCGGCGGCTGGAGTTACGGGGCCCACGCGCATTCAAGGCTTGAAGGTCAACTGCATTACCTCAAGCGCTCCCTACCTGAGCCAGGGTTTCACGGTGAGCGTTCGCCATAGCAACGCCAGTTCGTTGACCGGCATGGGGCCTGGCGGTGAGGTGGGCTTCTCCTACCTCGCGGTGCTCAGCCAAGGCTGGAATTTTATTTCGTTTCAGAACCCAATTGACTACGACGGGCAGTCCAATCTGGTGGTGGAATTTTGCTTTAGCCGCAACCTTCCCAGCAGCGACGTGCATTTGGCGGCGCACCGAACTTCTTTTGCCAGCCACGCTTTTGGCGATGTTGCCAACCACAACAGCATCCTCAGCGACGGCTGCGCCATGCCAGGGCTCGGGACCGACAGCCTTAGAATTGATCTTGAGTTTTTGATGACGCCCCGGCTTCAGCGCGGCAGTACCATGGCCCACGACGGGAGCATGAATGCACCCTGGTTTCGAGACTTAGACAGCGACGGCCGGCCAGAATTGGTTTTGGGTGTTGGCACGGGAGGAATCCGCTACATGACCTCAGACACCAACCAAATTGGCAGTGATGAAGGCATAATGCGGCCCTCGCAGTTGGACGTTTACCCCAACCCGGGGACCGACTGGCTGCAGGCTCGGGTAGCGACCCAGGTTAAGGTTCTTACCCTAGACGGCCGATTTATGGGCGAGTTTGCTATTGGTCCCAACCAGGCCCTGAATACCCGAAGCTGGCCGGCGGGCGTGTACCTGCTGTGGAGTCCGGTGGGAATTACGCGATGGGTCAAGCTTCCTTAATCGTTCTCTACGACGGGCACTGCGCCCTTTGCCATCGCTCGGTTTATTGGCTCAACGCACTGGACCGCGACGGGCTGCTTTCGTATGCTCCGCTGACTCCCGAGTGGTCGGAGGCTCACCCGGGCGGAGTTATTTTTTGGACCCCCAGCGGGGTGTTTTATGATGCCGGCGCAGTGGTCGCCGCACTGCGGCATACCCGGCCCTGGGGGCCTTTGCTGGCGACGGTGGTTCGGATGACGCCGGGGTATAAAAAAATATACCGGTGGGTTGCGACCCACCGGTACCGAATTTTTGGCTTGACCGATGAGGATCTTACAAACTGTCCAAGACCACGTTCATGGCGCGGACGGCCGCTGCGCTTTTCGCAAACTCCGCCGCTTCCTCCTCGTTAAGTCGGTAGTCCACAATGGACTCCCAACCATTGGCGCCCACTACCACGGGAACCCCCATGCAGATGTCGCTCTCTCCATACTCTCCCTCGAGGTAGACCGAGCAAGGGAAAATCTTCTTTTGGTCGCGGACTATGCTCGCGGTAAGCACGGCACCCGCAGCACCCGGCGCATACCAGGCGGATGTTCCAAGCAGGCCGGTCAGGGTTGCTCCCCCCACCATAGTCGCAGATTTTACCTCGGCCAGCTTCTCGGCACTGAGGTAGTTGCTCACGGGAGTACTTTGGTAGCTCGCCATCCGGGTCAGTGGAATCATGGTGGTGTCGCCATGACCACCAATGACGGTGGCCTGCAGGTCGCTCACGGGGAGGTTGAGTGCTCCCGACAAAAAGTACTTAAAACGCGCGGAATCCAGAATTCCCCCCATGCCGATGACGCGGTTCTTGGGCAACCCGCTCTGCTTGGCCGCCAGGTAGGTCATGGTGTCCATTGGATTGGAAATCACCACAATAATGGCCTCAGGGGAATACTTCAATGCATTGTCAACCACCGACTTCACAATTCCTGCGTTGGTGCCTATGAGCTCCTCGCGGGTCATGCCCGGCTTGCGCGGAATACCGCTAGTTATAACCACCACCTTAGACCCCGCCGTTGCGGCGTAGTCGTTGGTAACGCCATGAACCACGCTGCTAAAGCCGTTGAGCGTAGCCGTTTGGTTCATATCCATGGCCTTGCCCTCGGCAAAACCCTCTTTAATATCAAGAAGTACAATAACTTCAGCGAGTTCCATGCGGACCATAGCCTCTGCACAGGTTGCGCCTACGTTTCCGGCGCCTACAACGGTAATTTTCATCGGTTTGCTTTATTAAAAAAAAGAGCCGCTAAGCGACTCCTCAAAGGTATAATCTAAAGGCGGTGACTTAGGCGTCAATGCGCGCATAGCGGGCGTTTTTCTCAATAAATTCCCTGCGTGGCGGAACATCATCACCCATCAGCATCGAGAAGATGCGGTCGGCTTCTGTCGCATTATCAATGGTAACCTGCTTGAGCGTCCGGGCCTCTGGGTTCAGCGTGGTCTCCCAAAGCTGCTCCGAGTTCATTTCTCCAAGACCCTTGTAGCGCTGCACGCTAACCCCGGTCATGTCTTGTCCACCGAGTTCACGACCGGCCTGGTCGCGCTGGGCTTCGTTCCAGGCATACTGCGACTTTTGACCCTTTTTTACCAAGTAAAGAGGGGGCGAAGCAATGTAGACGAATCCGCGCTCCACAAGATTCTTCATGTATCGGAACAAGAAGGTGAGAACCAAGGTCGCAATGTGGGAACCGTCCACGTCAGCATCCGCCATAATGATGATCTTATGGTAGCGGAGTTTCTCGGTATTTAGGGCCTTGCTGTCTTCTGGGGTGCCAATGCTTACTCCAAGAGCGGTGAACATGTTGCGAATTTCTTCGTTCTCAAAAATTCGATGCAGCATGGCCTTCTCGACGTTCAAAATCTTGCCGCGCAGGGGCAAAATAGCCTGAAAACGGCGATCTCGACCTTGCTTGGCGGTACCGCCCGCAGAGTCTCCTTCTACCAGAAAGATCTCGCACTGTGCGGGGTCGGTCTCGGAACAGTCGGCAAGCTTTCCGGGAAGCGAATTGGACCCGAGTACCGTCTTGCGCTGAACCATTTCGCGGGCCTTGCGGGCCGCGATACGGGCCTTGGCGGCCAAAACAACCTTAGAAACAATGATTCGCGCCTCGTTAGGGTGCTCCTCGAGGTAGTTCGTGAGCATCTCGCCCACAATGCGGTCGACGGCTCCGGCCACCTCGCTGTTGCCCAGCTTGGTCTTGGTTTGGCCCTCAAACTGAGGCTCCATAACCTTAACGCTAATAACAGCAGTTAATCCCTCGCGAAAATCGTCGCCCGCAACTTCAATCTTTTCCTTGGTCAAAATACCCGACTCGTCGGCGTACTTCTTGAGGGTACGGGTGAGAGCCCGGCGAAAACCGGCCAAATGGGTTCCGCCCTCGTGGGTGTTAATATTGTTGACGTAGGAATGAATAATCTCCGCGTAGGAGGTGTTGTAGATCATGGAAACCTCCACCGGAATGCCCTCAATCTCGCCTTCCATGTACATGGGCTCGGGAATCAGCTTTTCGCGATTCTGGTCGATGAACTCCGTGAATTCCTTGAGTCCCCCTTCGCTGTAAAACTCCTGGCTTCTTTGGGTTCCGTCTTCTTGAATGTCGCGCTCGTCGGTCAAAAGAATGCGAATTCCGCGGTTCAGGTAGGACAGTTCGCGCAAGCGAGCGGCCAAAATATCGAACTGGTACACACTCTCGTAGAAGATGGTGGTATCGGGCTCAAAATACACGATGGTTCCGCGATAAGAAGACGGACCAACCTCTTTAACATCGTACAAGGGCTTGCCGATGTTGTACTCCTGCTGGTACTCCTTGCCCTCGCGGTGCACGTTGACCTTGAGCAACGAAGACAGGGCATTCACGCAGCTCACGCCCACACCGTGCAGACCTCCGGAGACCTTGTAGGAGTCCTTGTCAAACTTTCCGCCGGCGTGAAGCACCGTCATAACCACCTCTAGGGCAGACCTTCCCTCCTTGGTATGCATGGCAACCGGGATGCCCCGACCGTCGTCTTTAACCGTAATGCTGTTTGACTCGTGGATCGTTACCTCGATGCGGGTGGCATGCCCGGCCAGGGCCTCGTCAATGGAGTTATCGACCACCTCATAAACCAAATGGTGAAGGCCCCTTTGGCCCACATCACCGATGTACATGGCAGGCCGCTTGCGAACTGCTTCTAAACCTTCTAAGACCTGTATGCTGTCTGCGCCGTAATGCTTGTTTTCGCTCATAATTCCAATAAAAGGGAGTTATAACAAAGGTAACTCATTGCTCGCGGCAGGGAGTCTTATATGCTAAAAATTAGGCCCGTTTATCAACATTTTTTTCAACAAGACGCACGAACGGCGACCCGTTGACACTTGGAGCGCTAAACGACTAAAACTTGTACAGCAGGCCAAAATTTACCCGAATCCCCTGGATCGGATAGCCCATCCACCATTCTGCCCTCTGGTTGAGCAGATTGTCGATGCGGACCACGGCATCGAGTTGGCTGTTGTAGCGGTACTGCGCACCAAGACGGACGTCAATAAAAGACGGCAAATCATAGGGCTGAAGCAATCCATTGAGGGTCGTGCGGGGGCCTCGAAGCACCGCGGCGGCATCCAGACGAATTTTCTCGCCAAAATTGGCCCTAGCCTGCGCACCAAACTCATACTTCGGCAGATGGTATACTGGTCCACCCGTGGAATCCTGAATGGCATAGCGAATCAAGCCATGCAGGCGAAGGTCCCAAACCTCCTTGAACTGAAAGGTCAGTTCGCCCGTGGGCTCGAGTGAAGTGACCTTCACGTAGTCCATACCCAAGCGACCGCTGTCGTTGAGAATTCCAAAGTCTACGTCAGGCCTTACCGCCATCGGGTAGTTATCCCAGGTGGCGAAGCGTCCGCCAAAGCGGTATCCAATAATACGGCTCCACCGACCCGTTGCTCCGCCGTATATGCTGCTGCTGCGCACGGCTTGATAGGTCGCACTTTCTGACAAGAAGGGCAGGGACTCGACCCGGGCTCGCATGCCGCCGTTGTCGACTTTACCCTCCATTCCTCCGTAGAGGTAGAGCACGTTGCGAACAAGGGGAACCTCCACGTGAACCACCGGCGGAAAGTAGGGCAGGGTTATTTGCCCGGCTCCACCCGTGAAGATCATGTTAAGACCAAAGCGAAAGCGAATTCCCTTGATGCTGTCGGCCAGCGAGGGGCTAAACTGCGCAGCCCAAACAATTTGCGAAGTGTCGATGCGCTGCGACCCTCCCAGCTGGTTAATCGAAAAGTGAAGGGGCAGATTAAGAACTAAATTCTGCACCGGCAGCGCGGACTCCAGCTGAGCGCGGGCTCCGGACTCCACCTGCCGCCCCCCTTGGTCAATCCAGCGGTGTCCGTCCACAGAAATGCTGCGAAACACCTGGGTCCTGCGGTAGCGCGTAGACTGGTAGCGCGCTCCCAAAGTGTAGTTCTGGATGTTCCGCCCCGGAGCTGCTGCCGCGGTATCTAGGTCATTAAAGCCTGGATTGTGCCGCTGGCCATAAAAGGGAATTTGGTCCCAGGCACCGCCGGCTTCAAAGCGCAGGCGACCTCGGTTAAAGATGCGCTCGTAGTTGGCATCCACCGTGCTGTTAGCCCAGGTGGCGCGGTCAAATACGATGATTTTCGGATCAAATCCTCCGCGGGTCGACCGGTGCGCCGCCTTAACGGACCACATTTGACTCACGCTGCGCACGCTCCCAATGGCCGCCTCGGCCTCGACTGAACCGTAGTTGCCAGCAATTAAAGAAAGGTAGCGCGAAGGCAGGCGGTCCAGCTTGGTTTTTATGATTTTTATGGGCGGAATTTGCTCCATAACCGGCTCCATTCCAATCACCTGAGGGCGCACCAGAATACTGATGGGCAGCTTCTGAATTGTCGTATCGCCAAGACTGGGTTGCCCCGAAATTTTGATGGCCTCGGCAACTTTTGCGCGGTACTTGTCGGTCACCGACACCTCAACCTGGCCCACCTGGGCGGCGCTCTGAAGAGCCAAAGCAAGGGCTGATGCCGCTGCGGCGAACTTTATTTTACTCAGCATCATTGGTTTGTGGGGCATTAGAAGGGAGTTGTGCGGCATTGAACTCGGCAAGCAAGGCCTGAGCCTCCTTTACCAGTTCGTCCGACGGATGCTCAGAAATCAAAAAATCGAGGGTGTAGCGCGCCTGAAAACCATCGTTCAAGCTGGCGTAGTTGCGCGACAGTACGAGCAGGGCCTTGTAGCGCCACTCCGTTTGGCTCGGGTAGTTATCGAGAAGAGCAAAAACCTCTTCGCTCGAGGCAGCAAACTGCCCTCGAATTCGAAGGATCTGCGCTTTGGCATAACGCGCCTCTGCTTGCACCGCTACAAAGCCGTCTTCAACGGCCTGGTCGGCGGCGAGCAGCCAGGTTCCCAATCGGAGGCTGTCGCTCTCTAGCGCGCGGTACTTGCCCTCAAGCAAGCGCATGCGCAGGGCAAGGGCCTCACTGCGTACTTCAGGGGTTTCGCGCTGGTCCGCCAGAATGCCCTCGGCGTAGGTCAAGGCGACGTCGCTGTTGCCCTCGGCATAATGAGCCCTCATCATGGCTCGTGAGGCCTCACTTCGCAGGCTCGCGTCTTCGGCAAGAGCAATCAAGCGCTCCGCATGGCTTTTGACCTCCGTCCAGTCCTTGCGGGCCTCGGCGTCCCTAAGCAGCCATTTGTAGGCAGAAACGGTATTGGCGCCAATAGGAGCCCTGACCACGCCCTGGTAGTAGGGTAAGGATTGGGCCATTTGGCCCGTCATTCGGGCGGATTCCGCAGCCTGAAACTGCGCAATTGGGGCAAAGTATCCGTCGGGGAAGCGCTTCAAGTAGCGCACAAAGGCATCGAATGAAACCGAATACTGGGACTGGGCAAACTTGTCGTAGGCCGACATGTAGGCCACAGAATCGAGCTCGCTAGCGCGGATTCCCGAGGAGGGCATGCCCTGCACCCACTCCAGGTAGTCGTCCATTCGATTGGCCTCGTCAAAGACCGACCGGGCTCCGGCTACTGCCTCGCGTGCTTCGTCGGTGCCGGGATGCTCGCGCACTACCCCTTGAAAGGCGGTTATTGCTCCCGAGGGGTTGTTGTCGTTCCTGCGCGCAAGGGCAATGTTTAGGGCCGCCCTGCGGGCCTTTTCGGCGTTGGGCTTGCGGCGTATGTAGGCGGCAAAGGCTTCTTCAGCCTCGCTGTTCCTACCCATGCGAAGTAGGGTTTGCGCGCGTTCAAAAAGGGCTTCGTCGGCGCGGGCCGAACCTAGCTTCTCGATGCCAGCAAGCTGGGCGATCTTGCCTGCATTGTCTCCCAGGAGTCCGCGGCAAAGAGCCTGCTGAAAACCAGCATACTCTGCATCAGCACTTGATCCCTTGGCGATTTTTGCATAAAAGTCACGGGCAAGGGCATGGCGTCCCAGAAGAAAGTACAGGTCGGCAATGCGAAGTTCTGCATCCTCACGGCGGCGGTCCCCCGCCGCTGCATCCTCCAAAAACACCCTGAAGCTCGCGGCTGCGTCTTCGAGGCGGTCGAGGCGGTAGAGCGCGTAGGCCTTGTTGTATTGAGCCGCCGGGCGCTCCGAGAGGTTAAAACTGCCCGGAACCTTCAGAAACTTCTCGGTCTGGTCGAGGGCTTCCCTAAAGTCGCCCTGACGGTAGGCCATCTCGCCCTTCCAAAAGTGAGCAAGGGCCGTGTATTCGCGGTCGAGGGGGTAGCTCAGAGACTGGTCCATAAGCTCATTGGCCTTGTCCCACTGCGAGGACTGGTAAAGCTCCACGCCCCTAAAGTAGGCCACCTTCTGGTAGGCCTCCCGCATGGCTGAGGACCCCATTCCGGTCTGCACGATGGCCTCAATGGCCCGGCCGTAGTCGCGGCTGGTCAGGTATAAATTGGCCAGGTACTCGTTGGCCTCTCGACGGTATTCGGTGCGCGGAAAATCTCGAAGAAACTGATTAAAAATCGGAATGGCATCGCCAAAGGGCCCCGCGCTGCGGTAGGTCAGCTTGGCATACTGAAAGGCTGCCTGTTCCCGGGTTGCATCGTCGGCCTTGCTCAGGGCAATGGAACGAAAGGCCGACTGAGCTTCCTCCCAGCGCTCGAGGCGCGCGTAGCTGTCGCCAAGCATCAGGCGCGACTGCACCAACCAATCGGTAGTGTTTTCGTTGGGCAACTGGTTAAAGGCACGTATCGCGCCTTCGTAGTCCTTGGTTTGGTAGGCACAAACCCCCATTTGGTAGCTGATTTCGGGCGAAACCCTACCGCCTTGGGCGCCATTAAATTCAAAATAGGGAATTGCGTCGGCATAGCGCTTTTTGCGGAACATGCTCTGGGCCACCAGCAAGGCAATCTCGGGAGCACGCTTGGCAGAGGCCTTCTTTATCAAGCCCTCACCGAGCTTTAGGAGTTCATCGTCTTTGCCCTGGCGAGCGAAAATCTGGGCTAAGTAATACGGCACCACCGCACCAAACTCCTCGTGGTTTTGAAGGGGCTCTAAATTCTCTAAGGCAGTCTGGTCGGACTTCTCGAGGTAGGCAATATGGCCGTAGTAGTACTGGGCCGTCTTGGCGACGGGACTTTTTGACTTTTTAGCCTCGCCCAGCTCTGCCTTGGCCTGGTCGAACTCATTGAGCAAAAAGTGGGCATAACCCAACTTAAACTGCACCTCAGCGCGCAAGCCCGATGCCAGATCGACCCCGTCGAGCTGCCGGAGCCAGCGCTTGGCCTCCTGATACCTTCGGCGGTTGAAGGACTGCTCCGCGGCCTCCAGGATTAAGTCAATGCGCCGAGACGATGAGGGGTAGGTCTGCAAAAAGGACTCCGCGTATTCCTCGGCATCGCGGTGCAGCAGGCGAATCGAGCAAAGCGCTTGGTAGTACATGGACTGCTCTGACCAGTCGCTGGCCTCGGGGACCATGCTGCGAACCAGACCGAAATGCTCGTAGGCCGAGCTGTACAGGGCGCGATCAAATCGGGCGCGCGCTTCAGCAAAGAGGGCCTCGGGCTGCTGGCCAGTAATGGGCTGCTGGGCAAAAAGGCTTGCGCTGTACAAAAGCGCGGTAAAAAACGTAATCCTCATGGTTTTCAAAAGTACATCCTGCTATTGGTTCCGCTCTCGTTACTTTGCATAAACTATGCCCATGGAACCATCTCCCGTCATTTCGCTCCGCAAAGCCTGCATCATGCAGGGCGACCATCGAGTTCTCAGCGACGTAGACCTCGAGGTGGGCGCAGGCGAATTCGTCTACGTCATTGGCGCCACGGGCTCTGGCAAGTCGTCTTTGCTCAAAACCCTTTATGCGGACCTTCCCCTGGAATCCGGAACGGGACAGGTCGTAGGCCACGACTTGGGCAACCTTCCGGAACGAGAAATTCCCTACCTGCGCCGCAAGCTCGGCGTAGTTTTTCAGGACTTTCAGCTGCTGATGGACCGCAGCGTGCGCGACAACTTGAATTTTGTATTGCATGCCACGGGTCAAATGAACGAGGGGGAGAACAGCGACCGCATTGATGCCGTGCTGCGCCGCGTGGGCATGCCCACCAAGGGCCACAAAATGCCCCACCAACTCTCCGG
>DBBY01000048.1:40751-44826 GCA_002292855.1 Flavobacteriales bacterium UBA972
GGAGAACAGCAGCGCGTGTCGATTGCCCGCGCTCTTTTGAACGATCCGCCGCTTATTTTGGCCGACGAACCCACAGGGAACCTCGACCCGCACATGTCAGAGGAACTCATGCACCTGCTCGAAGAAATTCGAGCGAGCGGACGCAGCATTCTTATGGCTACGCACGACTATGCCCTTCTGCTGAAGTTTCCGCACGCCACCTACCGATGCGCCAACGGAACCCTTACCTCGACGGTTCAAAAAACCCTGTAATCCTGTGCTTTAGCCCGGGCCTGGCCCGCGCTTCCATTGTAACCTATCAGGGTCTAAACCTGCCAGGCCTGCGCGCTGCGCAGGGCCTCTTGTGCATGGGATTCAGTCCACGGCTCGGATTGCGCCGCTCGGATTGCTTCATAGGCCTCGGGCCAAGTGCGGTAGGTCCGCACCCTTAGACCCAGGTTTAAACCGGCTACGGCGTCTTCGTGGGCTACGATGTGGCGGCCCTGCATAAGGGCTTGTATCAACTTGAACTTGATTCCGAGCTGGTGCTCGGCGTGGACCACCACAACCTGCGCTCGGGCATAGAGCTCGTCGAGTTCCATATCGCTGGGGCGATCCAGGTAGTTTTTGGTTCCGGCAGGGGCATTGTGGCCCGCAAAAAGTAGGGGTTCAATGGCCGGCTGGGCTGCAAGAAGTCCGCGCAGGGCAGCGGCATTTTCTTCGACGCTGAATTTACCCACCACCAGCACCAAGGGCTCCGCGGCAGGGCCCTGGGGTATTGCCCTAACAAAGGGATGCCTCGGCGCGACGAATGCTGCCGGGGATCTAGGGCTGCGCAGGTTCCAGGCCTCGGCATCGCGGGCGGTGATGGCATGAACCGGCCCCGTCCAAGCGGAGACCAGCTCCTGTTCCCAGCGGCGCAAGGCCCATGACTCAAAAAGGTAGTAGAGCCTTTTGAATCCCTTGGACTGGTTGGCGAGGCTGCGGTAGTAGGCCGACTCGGGATTGTGAAGGCGCAGGGTTCCCGTCGGGTCGAGTGCGCTGCAATGCAGGCCATGGTAGGTGCGGACTCCCCTCTGAACGGCAGCCTGATGGCGAGCAATGGCACTAAGGCGGCTCTGCACAATCCAAGGCTTGAGGCCCCAGGGCCAGCGAGCGCGTCGCAGAACGTTGGTTTGCACCTCGACAAAGGGTTCCGGATGCGCCCAAGGCGATTTGGTAAAGGCATGAAGCACCACCTGCTGCCCGGCAAGGGATGCGGCGCGCACATGGCCAAGAACCTCCAAAGTTCCGCCGTATCGGGGCGGTTCGAGGCGATCAAAACTCCAAATGTGATGGGTATTTATGCCCTCTAGGCGGTCAATTAGCCGATGCCAAACCTGGCTCTCCAAGCCCCAATGATAATGGTGCGCAGCAGCTCGGGCCGCCTTGCTTGCTGCCTCGTATTGGTCAGGCTTGAGCAGGTCTTGGGCCGCGCTGGCAATGGACGCTGCACTGAGCTCGTCAAGGACTACTCCCGCGCCGGTTTGGCGAAGCAGCCGCGATACCTCGACCAGGTCGCTAACCACCATGGGAATTCCGGCCTGCAGGTAGTCAAAAACCTTGTTGGGCAGGCTCCAGCGATAATTGGCCGACTTGGGCTTGTCGAGGCTAAATCCCAGGTTTGCCGCTTGGGTGAGGCGCTGGAGCTGGGCGCGCTCCACCCTGCCCAAAAAGCGGACATTGGCAATTCCGCGCGAGGTGCAGTGCTGCTTGAGGGATGCCAGTACGTCGCCGCTGCCCACGATCAGCAGTTCGACCTCGGGGCAGAGGGCCGCTGCATCCACGAGCTCTTCGGCTCCGCGGTCTACGTTGATGCCTGCGCCCTGCAAAATCCATATCGTTTGGTTCTCGGGCAGCTGCAGTTCCCTGCGCAAAATCTGACGGCGAGACTCGGCTCCGTCCCAATGGCCGTCGGCAGGCCAGGGCAATTCTGCCTGCAGGGGCATGTTGCGAACAAGGTCCCAGGACGAACCGTATTCCTTGGCGTACTGCTCGGCAATGCTGGCATTGACCGTTACGCGAAAGTCCGTTCGCGGAATTCCGTAGCGCTCCACCAGTCGCCACAGAGCCTGCACCAAGGGGCGGCTCTCCAGCTCGGGAGAACCCAAAAAATACTCGTGGGAATCGTAAACCAATGGCTTGGCCCTGCGCATTGCCCACCATGCATTGGGGCCGAGGGTATCGAGGTCGTTGGCCAGGTAGACGTCGGGCTTCAGGGTTCGAAGGGCCAGCCAAAGGCGGATCTGGAACTCGAGGTAGAACAAGGGTCCGCTATTAAACAGGCATCGAAAGCGCAGGGTTTCATAGGGTCGATCCAAGGGGGCCGGGTTGGGATGGCTGCGTCCGACGAGCACTACGCGGTAGCCGCGCTCGGCCCAAGTGATGGCGCTTCGGTGCACGCGCTGGTCGCTGTGCAGGTCGTTAATTACGCTTAAAACTACCGTGGAGGCCATCTGGCGAAGGTAGCGCAGCAGACTTTTGAACGAACTTTGTGCCGACCATGACGGACCCTCGCCAAATTCGCAATTCCGACTACGACTTTCTGCTGCCCGAGGAGCGAATCGCCCAGGTGCCCCTGAGTCCGCGCGATGCGGCTAAACTACTGGTCTGGGATCGGGGAAAGCTGATGGACTTGGGGGTGCGCGATGCTCCCGATGCAGTGGCCCAATGGGGCGAATACCGCCTGGTAATCAACGAAGCCAAGGTAATTCCAGCGCGGATTTTTATGCCGCGACCCAGCGGAATCGGGCACTTTGAGCTTTTTTACCTCGACGCAGAGGGCTTGTCGGTGGAGCAGGCCATGGCCAGCAGTGGCTCCATAAGATCCTGGTGCAAGGTTCGTCCGCAAAAAAAATGGAAGGACGGCCAGGTTCTCGAGCACGAAGGCGGACTGCGGGCTGAGCGACTTAAATCCGAAAACGGCGTTTCGCTGCTGCAGTTTAGCTGGCCCGGATCGCAAACTTGGGCTGAAATCCTCGCCGAGGTGGGGCGGATTCCCCTCCCACCCTACATGCGCCGCGCCGACACCCACGAGGACCGCGACCGATACCAGTCTGTTTTTGCGCGGCATGAGGGCTCGGTGGCTGCTCCGACCGCGAGCTTGCACTGGACCCCAGAATTGATGAACCGTTGGCGCGAGGTTTGCGCCGATACCCAAGCGGTGACCCTGCACGTAGGAGCGGGAACTTTTCAGCCCTTGACTGCGGAGTCCATTGGCGACCATACCATGCACGCCGAGGAAGTCATGATTAGTCGCTCCACCCTCCTAGCCCTCTCTGACGGCAAGCCCGTGCTCGCCATGGGCACTACTGCCGCCCGAACGCTCGAGTCCCTTTACTGGTGGGCCGAGCAATGGAAGCGCCTGGGAATCATGCCGACCTATGTGGACCAGTGGGCGCCCTACGCAGAGGGCCAAACCCCTGTCGATTCCATGGCCCCGAGCACGCTCGGCCCTGAAGCGCTTGAGCGCAGCGGCAAGAACGCAGACCGACTGGATCCCGATGTTGCCGACCTGCTTCGCTGGGCTGCCACGGAGCTTGAGGCTATGGGCCAAGAAGCGGTGTCGTTCCGCACGGCGCTCATTATTGCTCCGGGTTACTCGTATAAAATGGTTAAAGCATTAATTACCAACTTTCACCAGCCCCAATCGACGCTTTTGCTGCTTATTGCTGCCGGCCTCGGCCCGGTATGGCGGAGCATTTATGAGCATGCCCTTAGCAACGACTACCGCTTTTTGAGCTACGGAGACGCCAATCTGTACCGCTGGTAAACGCCTGCCCCGGCTCTTGGTAGGAGCTTGCGCTGGTGAAGCGAAGTGTTTTCAATTTTGGTTGGTTTGGCCTAGGCCCCTTGGCGGGTCTTGGCCTTGCGGGCCTGCTCGTTCTCGGCGCAACGGCTGCGGAGCGGCGAGTGCGCGGAGCCGCGGAGCAAGTATGGAGCGGAGCGGCGGAGCGGCGGGCGAAGGGATTTGCCTGGCTTGCCGCGGAGCGGCGGGTGCGCGGAGCCGCGGAGCGGCGGGCGAAGGGATTTGCCTGGCTTGCCGCGGAGCGGCGGG
>DBBY01000063.1 GCA_002292855.1 Flavobacteriales bacterium UBA972
GGCTACAAGGCCATCGACGTACCCGAGGGCGAGTCCCGCAAGAGTTTTTATGCCTACTACTTTACCGAAGTAAGCGACGGATTCAAGTACAGCGACTCCCGATTTATTGCCCGACCCGACGACGGCCTGGGCCGGCGCAGCGCAACGGCCATTAAAGAGTGGGTAAAAATCCGCGCGAAACGCGTACTGAACGCCTTGGGGGTTACCAGCCTCGACTTTCAAGACAAAAACCGCTAATACGGCGGAATGGCAAAAGCCCAATTCGGCAATAAAACGCCCAAAAAACCCATAAGCTGGGCTGCGCTCAAGCAGATGTCGCGCATGTACGTGCACGTCAAACCCTACCGAACGGAATTTTTAATCGGACTCCTCATGCTCCTGCTGTCTTCGGGCAGCAACCTCGCCTTCCCCAAGTACCTTGGAGAGCTCGTGGATGCGGCGCAGACCAAACCTTCGGACATTGACGGCATCGCATTGACCTTAGGAGGCATCTTGCTGGCCCAAAGCATCTTTAGCTTCGGGCGCATCTTCTTCTTTGAACGCGTGGCGCAGCGGTCACTAGCCTCGCTTCGGTCGGCCATGTACAGCCACCTGATCAGTTTGCCCCTGCCCTTCTTTCACGAGAAGCGCATCGGCGAACTCACCAACCGCCTTCAGAGCGACATCGGCGTGCTCCAAGAGACCTTCACCAGCACCCTGGCAGAGTTCATTCGGCAAATTGTAATTATCGTGGGCGGAATCGCCTTGCTGGTCTACCAGTCGCCGTCGCTCACGGGATTTATGCTCATGGTTCTCCCTTTGGTAGTGCTTTTGGCTGTGTTTTTTGGCGGGCGGATTCGCAAGTACGCCAAAGAGGTGCAAACAGCCTCGGCGGAGTCCAATACCATTGTCGACGAAACCCTTAGCGCAGCCGCAACGGTCAAGGCCTACACCCAAGAGCGCTTTGAAAAAACCCGCTACCGCGCTGCACTCGATCGGGTTGCCGAATTGGGGATTCGCGGCGGAATCCTTCGCGGCGGATTCAGTAGCTTCATTATTTTAGGACTTTTTGGTTCGCTCGTAGCCGTGGTTTGGAAGGGTGCAAGCCTCATCGCAACGGGAGAAATGGCCTCGGGCCAGCTCTTTAGTTTTGTCATCTACTCGGGCTTTATTGGAGGTTCCGTGGGCGGACTCGCCGACGTGTACAGCCGGCTCCAGCGGGCCATGGGGGCCACCGAAGCCATCATGGCCATGCTCGACGAGCAGCCCGCAACGAGCAGCCAGCAGCCAGCAGTGGCCTTTCGCGACCTTCACTTCGCCTACCCCACGCGGCCCGACGTACCGGTACTCCGTGGACTGAACTTGGAGGTTCAAGAAGGCCAGCAGTGTGCTTTAGTGGGTGCCAGCGGTGCAGGTAAGTCTACGGTGGTTCAGCTGCTGTACCGCTTTCACGATCCGCAGCAAGGCCAGCTCTTGATACGCGGCCAAGATGCACGAGACTGGTCGCTCGAGGAACTTAGGGGCCGCATGGCCTGGGTTCCGCAGGATGTGGCCTTGTTTGGCCGGAGCATCCTAGACAACATTCGCTACGGTCGGCCCGAGGCAAGCGACGAAGAGGTTCGACGCTCCGCAGAAGACGCCAATGCCTGGGAATTCATCGAGCGGTTCCCCGACGGCTGGAATACCCAAGTGGGCGAGCGCGGCGTGCAGCTAAGCGGCGGGCAGCGCCAACGAATTGCCATCGCCAGGGCCATGCTCCGCGATCCCAAGCTGCTCGTGCTCGACGAGGCCACCTCGTCGCTGGACCCCGAGAGCGAGGGCCTGGTGCAGGGAGCCCTTGAAAAACTCATGCGGGGACGCACTTCGCTGGTCATCGCCCACCGCCTGAGTACCGTGCGCCACGCAGACCTCATCGCCTTTTTGCACGAAGGCCAAATTGCTGAGGTTGGAAGCCACGAAGAACTCATGGCACGAAGCAAGGGACGCTACCGCGCCTACGTCACCAAGCAGTGGAATGGCAACCTAACTTCGCAAGAATGAGCCGTTTGTTTGCCCTAATTCGCAATAAGTATGTTCTAGCCGGATTGCTTTTCTCGGTTTGGATGCTTTTTTTGGACTCCAACAACCTGTTTATTCAGTACGAACTCCGCCAAGAAGTCCGCGCACTAGAAGACGGCCTGCGCTACTACCGCACGGAACTCGAAAAAACCCAAAAGCGCCTCAACGAGCTCGAGTCTGACCCCAAGCAACTCGAGAAATTTGCCCGCGAAACCTACTGGATGCACCGGCCCGGCGAAGAGGTGCTGCTGGTGGAACCCCAGGATCCAGACGATTCGGACACCTTATGACGCCTAATCTGCCGGAATTAGGGGTTCCGACCTCAGCAACCGAGCATTTGCCGGATTTTGGACACGCGGTACCCATAGACCGGCATTTAACGGTCGAAATTGACGGCAGTGATCCGCAAAAAGCCAATGCGGCAGCCCTCAACGCCCTGATGGACGGAGCGAGCAGCATTCTCTTTAGGGTGAAGCGAGGCAGCGACCTACCAAGCCTGGCTGCGGGCATCGACAGCAGCATCGCCCCCCTGCACTGGGTAGGCGACCTCGACCCGGACGCGGTAGCTGCTCAGCTCGAATCCGCCAGCCAAGGGCTCTACAACGCGGACCCTTTGGAGCAAAAAGCCCGCAGCGGCCATTGGTTTACCGGCAGTTGGGCCAGCGACCTCGATCGGTTGCGGCGTGCTGAAGCAAGTCTTCCGCCCGCGATGGGGGCCATTGTGAGCAATGCCTGCTTTGCCGGCCCTGGCGCCGCTGCCCAGCTTGCCTGGGGACTGGCCAGCCTTGAGGCCATGAATCCCGCCCCCGGGCGCCCCGTGGGCCTGGTACTTCAGGCCACTGGGGATTATTTTGAAACTGCCGCCATGGCTCAGGCCGCGCGCCTTCTTTGGACCCAAAATCCGCTCTGGATCGTCGGGCGGGTAGGCGTCGGAGGCCCCAGCGACGACGCTGCCGACCTTGCAGACCGCGCCCTGGCTGCGCAAGCCCTGGCACTGGGCGGCTGCCGCGATCTATGCATTGCGCCCATCAATGAAAGCGCACAGGCTGCCCGGTGGGCACGCCATCAGGGCCTTGTGCTCTACTACGAAACGGGCCTTCTGCAGCAGGACTATCCCCTGCGGGGTTCCTACCTCTTGGAGCAATGGACGGCCGAATTGGCCGAGGCTGCCCGCAATCAAACCGCCCAATGGAACCGACGGGGCGGGCTCGTGGAACTACTCAACCGCAACGAGAACCTGTGGAACTAAAGCGCCTGGCCCACGAATTTACCCTTCCCGGGGAGCCTCCCTTCTTGCGCGGTCCCCATGCGTCCATGTACCGCGAGCGGCCCTGGACCATAAGGCAGTACGCGGGATTCAGCACCGCTGAAGAGAGCAACGCCTTCTACCGCCGCAACCTCGCGGCCGGGCAAAAGGGGCTGAGCGTAGCCTTTGACTTGGCGACCCACCGCGGCTACGACAGCGACCATCCGCGGGTTCAGAGCGACGTTGGCAAGGCGGGCGTAGCCATCGACAGCGTAGAAGACATGAAGCGCCTCTTTGAGGGAATTCCGCTGGATAAAATGTCGGTTTCGATGACCATGAACGGTGCCGTGCTGCCCATTCTGGCCTTCTACATTGTTGCCGCGCAAGAGCAAGGCCATAGCCTTGATTCCCTGCAGGGCACCATTCAAAACGACATTCTCAAGGAATTTATGGTGCGGAATACCTACATCTACCCGCCTGCACCAAGCCTGCGCATCATTGCCGACATCCTCGGATTCACAAGCGAGCATATGCCGAAATTCAACAGCATTTCGATCTCGGGATACCACATGCACGAGGCCGGCGCCTCGGCCGAACTGGAACTGGCCTATACGCTGGC
>DBBY01000012.1:0-6334 GCA_002292855.1 Flavobacteriales bacterium UBA972
AAGGTTAAAAACCGAGAAGTTAACGGAGTTATCAAACGCAGCGCCCCCTGAGAAGCAATCGCGATAGATGCGCAACCGCACCTCGTACTGGTTTGACCCAATGCAGGTGTAGGTTATCTCGCCTCCAACCAGGTGCGCTGCTTGAAGCGGATTCGCTAAAGCAATCGCAACCGCGAGTATCGCAAAGAATTTGCGCATTACTGAATGACCTTTACCCACAGCTTGCCGCTGTATTGACCATTCAGGTTGCTTTCGCGGGCGGCAGAGGCCTCTTCGTAGCTGCCAAACTTGAGCAGATAGACATAAACCATGTTGTTCTTGGTATCGCGGAAGGTCCTTGACTGAACGCCCTGGGCCTTGAGCCGCTGAACCATCTTGTCGGCGTTTTCTTGCTCACCATAAACCCCTGCGGTAACATAGTAACCCACACTTCCCGGAGCTACATTGGTCGCGTAGGCTTCTTTGCTGTAGCCTTTGATGGCAGAAGATCCTGCGGATGCGGCACCGGATTCTGAAGCCGAAGGAGCAGTAGAACCTTGGCTGGAACCCGACGCACGCACGCCGCCTCCCTGAACACCGGCTTGTTGAAGCTTTAGCGCCGTTGCCTTGGCCAATTCTTCACTCTGCGCGGCTAGCTGCTTCTTGTTTGAAGCTTCTAGTTCTTCCTTAAACTCTTCAAATTTATCGTTGATGAGCTTCTCGCCGTTTTGATCGGCTTGGCGCTGCTTGTCTTTAAGGCGCTTAATCTCCGCCTCGATGCGGTCGTTGCTCTTGTTGTCGCCAAAGCGGTAGGTCAAGATGAACTCATTGGACATGCCCAATGATGTGGCGTAGTCGTTGGTGCTGAAGTCGTGCGCGTAGCCCAAGGTCAGCAGAGGGGTTAGGTGCACACCAATCTGGGCTGAAGCACCAAAATTGGAACGGAAGAGGGCCCCAACATAACCGTACTCCGTGACATTAAACATCATTCCCGCGTCGACCTGTGGCGTAACAAAATTGGCCGCACGAACTACCACTAAAGGAGAAAGCGTCATACGGTCCTTTTGAATCGGCAAATCGTATTGGGTTTGAACCACGTAGTGGCGAATCAAGTTGAAAGCCACCGGACCAGTGTAGTTATTGGAGTACGTAATGGCAGGAGCCAGAACCTGCGGAACCGAGAGACCGAGCTGGAAGTTCTCTACCTTCAAGTTGAGTCCGAGGTTGATGTCAAGCGTTCCATTGGTATTCGCCGGAAAAAGAAAAGGGTCTCCCTCGTTCTTCACCCGAATGCTTGCCATGTCAAAGGTGTTGTTCACATAGCCCGCTCCGATTCCGAAACTCAAAACCGAATTCTCGGCGAGCTGAGCATGGTAGGCATAGTGGCCGTAAATACCCGAACGACGCACAATGTCGGTGGCGTCAGTAAAGGCATAGACGGAATACCCAATGCGCTCTTTGTTGTTGGCGCCGTTAAAGAGAAGCGCAGACGTTTCTGGAGCACCCTCCATACCCTGCCACTGCTGGCGGTGGATGGTGACTAGCTCGCTGAAGCCTCGAGCCCCGCTGCGCGCAGGATTGACCATAGCAGGAGCAAAAAAGAGGTGGCTGTAGAGCGGGATTTGCTGGGCTTGAATACTCAAGGAGAGGCTTGCAAGGGCCACAAAAAGCAATTTTGAATTCATAATCTTCACTAAAAAAGGTTAAAGGCGTACCACGGTAATGGCACCACGGAATCGAACAACGTCGCTGCAGGTTAAAATATAGTAGTAGGTTCCGTCGGGCAGCGGATCTCCTCCATTGGAACGTCCGTCCCATCCCGAGATGTAGCGCTTCTGCTCAAAGGCCTTTGCACCCCACCGATCAAAAATCATAATGTCGCAGGAATCGGCACGGACCACTTCAGAGAGGTCAAAGAAGTCGTTAAAACCGTCTCCGTTGGGAGTTATAACGTTCATGATTCCCGAGAGGTCAGGAACCAAGGAGGCAGGATCAAACCAGTATACCATCATGGTATCGGTATCAAAACAACCGTAGCTGTTGAGAACCTCCACCACATACATGGTGGTATCACGGGTAGGAACCGTCTGGGCATTGGGATTGTAGGGGTCGCTGAAGTACGAAGGCACACTGGCGTACCAGTAGTAGACAGAACCTCCGGAGGCCGCCAACTGCACTGTGGTACCCGGTAAAATGGTCTGGTCGGGACCAGCGTTGGCATTTACCGAGAAGAAGTAAATTTTTAGGGTGTCGTAGGACGTGCAGCCGTTGGAATTCGTACCAGCCACCGTGTAGGTTCCTGGGTTTTTGGCATAGAAAGAGGCTCCGCTGAAGCTGCCACCTGGGAAGGTCCAGAGGTAGCTCGTGCTGTTGCCGGTTGCGCCGACTAAAACGGAGTCGCCTGCACAGAGCGCAAGAGAGTCCGCTGGTGCAACATTAACCAGAGGCAATGCCACTACGGTAACCAATAGTTCACTGGTGGTATGCCTGCAGTAGTCGTTGTCAATGATGAGTCGATACTCTGCGTCGTCGGCTACAATAGCGGTAGACACGTTGAGCTTTGATCCCGTCTCGCCGGGAATGGCGGTCCAGTTGCCCGAGCCGGCAGGGAAGCGCACCTCCCATTGGTAGGTCCAATCGCTAGAAAATGCGATGGCTGCTAACTGCGTGGAGTCGTCGGCACAAATGGTTAGGTTTGCCTGAGGCTGGCCGGGCCAAGCGAGCGCCTGAATCTCGGTATCGGGCACAGAATCTACAAAGAGCCAAAAAGCCTCGCTCGTGTCGGGGCAGCCGCCGGGAAGCCAGGTGGTCTGCAGGTAGTATACTCCGCCAGTAAAGGTTGAAAAAGTACGTTGGGTGCTGCCCAAAACCGGAACCGTGATGGCTTGCCCGAATGCATCGGTTGAATCGCGCAACCACTGGTAGAGCACCGAGGCGCCGGCTGCCGTCGTACTTGGGCCCTGCAGCTGAATCGTTTCTGTTTCGCAGAAGCCCACCGAGTCAATAGTAGCATCTGCATCTAAAACCTTGATGGTGGTCATGGACCCGGGAAGGTGGACTACCGCAGTGGATGGCGTGAACATGTTCACCACCGTGTCCTTAGACATCTTCGAACAGATTCCATTGCTGGTCTGCACCGAATAAGTTCCGGAATTAAACACGTCTAGATTGACGGAAGTTGCCCCGGGCAACAAAACGCCGTCTTTGAACCACTGGTAGCCATTTTGACCGGGATTGGCCGTCATACGCACCGTGTCTCCCTCGCAAAATCCCCAATCCTTGACGCTGGTGTGCAGGTTGTTGAAGCCTCCCGCAATGGAGTTCACGGTAGCAGTCGGGCTGACATTGACCAACAGTTGAATCGTATCCGACCAGAGGGACGGCGACGAACTCTTCACAACAATACTATAAAATCCGCTCGTTGTAATGCTCTCGGGAACCATTACCCAGGCATACTTAGTACCTACCGAATTACTGTCTGTGCCCACGGGGAGTGGAAGAATGGACTGCCACTTCACAATTTGCGCCGTGTCGGAGAGGGCCAGAGTGAAGGCACTTGGCGTTCCAGGGGCATAAAGCACCTTAAAGGAGTTGCTCGACCCCATCGAATTGCCTGCAATTTGGAGCTCCAAGCGCAGGGAGTCGCCCGTACACTTGGACAGGTTGGCGGTCTGAAGCAGCGAAAGAGTTTGGGCTTCGGCAGAAAAACCAAGAACCAGAGTGGTGATTAAACCGCCGACAAGGGCTCGAATATTCATAGGCGTCTGCATAGGATTAGGTTGCAAAAATACGCCAACCCGCATGATTTATTGGCCAGACCCGAGAAAGGCAGCCTTCAATCGCTGCGCGAGGGCTTCGACTGAATGACCGACGGTAGGTGCTATTTTTGGCTCCATGCTCAAAGCCATATCTATCGCACTGCGTGGAATTGCAATTGCCTGGATGCAAGAACGCCACATGAAACTGCACAGCTTGGCGGCTGTAGTCGTGGCCCTGCTGGCCTGGTTTGCCGGCGTTGATGCAATTAGTTGGGCCGTCTTAATGCTTTGTGTCGGGCTCGTAGTCAGCCTCGAGCTTATGAATTCCGCGCTCGAACGACTGTCAAACAGGGTTACCATGGAAATTGATCCCCTGATTCGCGACGCTAAAGACATGTCTGCCGCTGCCGTACTTGCTGCCTCACTATTTGCCGCAATCGTAGGATTGATCCTACTCGGACCTCCCCTCTGGGATCGAATCATGGAACTATGAACACGGATCTTCATTTTAACCAATGGCAGAAAACTGCCCTAACGCTGCTGCAATCTCAGGGCTGGAGTGGAATTGCGGCAGTTTGCGAGCTGCTTCGCGCTGAAGTTCCTCACTACCATTGGGTTGGGATTTATTGGATGAATACGGCGGAGCAGGCTCTGCACCTCGGGCCCTTTGCCGGAGCGGCGACGGACCATACTCGAATCCCCTACGGCCGAGGCATTTGCGGTCAGGTTGCGCTAAGCGGCGAAGTATTTGAAGTTCCCGACGTTTGGGCTCAAGACAACTACCTCGCCTGCTCGATGGAAACCAAGGCAGAACTCGTGGTTCCCATACATTCCCAAGGCCGGCTAATTGGGCAGATTGACATTGACAGCCACGATCACAATCCCTTTGGCCCCGAGGATACCGCCCTACTGCGCAGCATCGCTGAGGCCATTGGCGCCATGCCCGAAGCGGAATTTATTGGTTGAATCGTATGGCCTCGACCGGATCGAGCCGGGCAGCCATCTCGGCGGGAGCATAGCCCGCCACCAAACCGATCACGGCAGAAAGCCCGATGCCGGTAAGTACGTTTTGGACCGAAAGTCCCAAATCAAAATCAGAAATTTGGGCGCCAACCGCAATTAAAGCGGCGGCAAGAGCAAGTCCGATAAGCCCACCCACGAGACTGAGCATCACGCTCTCCAGCAGAAACTGCGCTACAATGAATCCGCGCTTTGCACCCAAAGCCTTCTGGATCCCGATTTGCCCAGTGCGTTCGCGCACGCTGACAAACATGATGTTGGCAATGCCAAAACCCCCTACCAAAATGCTGAAGCCGCCAATGACCGTACCCGCAAGGCCTATGATGCCAAACATTTGGTCGAGGCCGGAACTCAGGGTCGAAGACTCGTTCAGGGCAAAAGAATCGTCGGAAGAAGGGGCCTGGCGTCGAATTTTGCGCATCATAAAACGGAGTTGGTCCGTGAGTTCATCAGTGCTGACCCCCTCGGCAGCGCGCACCTGAATGGCGGACCCTTCAAGATTATCGCCAATGTGCGACACAATCCACTGTGCGGGCACCACCACGCGGGTGTCGTGGGAGCCGCCAACTAAGGAACTACCCTCTCGCTCCAGAATTCCAATAACCTGAAAGTCACTGCCCAGCATGCGAACACTGCTGCCTACCGCGTCAAGCCCGAGCACAAGGCCGTCGGCAATATCAGCCCCAATGAGGC
Source organism: Flavobacteriales bacterium UBA972 (assembly GCA_002292855.1). Taxonomy (GTDB): domain Bacteria; phylum Bacteroidota; class Bacteroidia; order Flavobacteriales; family Schleiferiaceae; genus TMED14. The sequence continues at coordinate 5,451 of DBBY01000012.1, forward strand.
AGCCGGGCAGTCCGCTCCGAAGTTCCCGATCGGTGAAGTAGCGTCCGCCCGAAAACTTGAGGTTGTTGAGTTGGGCGTAGTCGTAGGTTATACCTCGGACTTCAACCTGCTCTACGCTCGAATTAGCCCGCGTGACGGTAGCAGAGGTTCCGTTGGTCAGCACTATGGCGTCGGAGCCACGCACCCCATAATCAGAGAGACGCTGGTAGTCTTCGTAGCTGACGTCAGGACGTTGAAAGTACTTCCACCAAGGGTACTCGCCCCCGCCCCCGCCCCAGGGCCATTTTTGCACGTAGACTACGTTGGTGCCTAGGCCCTGAACGCTTTGGCGAATGCTGCGCTCCAAGCTGTCGACCACGGCATAAACCGAAATGATAGAAAAAATTCCGACCGCGATTCCAAGTAGGGAGAGCGTAGTCCGCAAAAGATTGGAAGTCATTGCATTCCAAGCCAAACGACCGGATTCCCAGAGGATAAAAAATAGGGCTCGCACAGCCGCAATTTAGTCAAAGTTCATGCCATGTTCTCCGTACTTTTACAGCCAGTATTTCTCTAATTATTGATGCTTTGCAAAAAATAGGGTCGGCCCTTATCTCGGTATACCATAAAGACGGTCTTGAGCCCCTAGCTCGGGAACTTCATAAGCTTGGCGTTAAGCTATATAGCACGGGCGGCACGCAGTCATTCCTCGAGGGCCTTGGCCTCCCCGTGACCTCTGTGGAGACCGTTACAGGCTTCCCAAGTATTCTAGACGGTCGAGTGAAAACCCTGCACCCGCTCGTTTTTGGAGGGATTCTATGGCGCCGCAACCGCAAAGACGACCGCGACACGGTCGAGCGGTTTGGGATTCCGAGCTTTGACATGGTGGTCGTTGACCTCTATCC
>DBBY01000012.1:6398-6583 GCA_002292855.1 Flavobacteriales bacterium UBA972
GAAAAGATTGATATCGGCGGCATTTCGCTCCTAAGGGCTGCCGCCAAAAATTTTGAGCACTGCTGGGTGGTAAGTTCCACTTCTCAATACGGCGAGGCGCTTGAACTGCTGCGTTCTCAGGGCGGAACCCTTACCATGGAGCAGCGCAGGGCTTTTGCCGGCGCATCGTTTAGGGCCAGCCAGCA
>DBBY01000012.1:6655-7373 GCA_002292855.1 Flavobacteriales bacterium UBA972
CCTTCAGGGTCCACGAATGGCCTTGCGCTACGGAGAAAATCCGCACCAAAAAGCCTGGTTTGTGGGCGATCTTAATGCGCGGATTGAGCAACTTTGCGGCAAAGAATTGAGCTACAACAACCTTTTGGACGTGGAGGCCGCGATGGACTACTGCCTCGATGGGCCCGACGCCACGGTTGCAATTATCAAGCACAACAACGCCTGTGGAATGGCCAGCCGTGCAACCTTGAGCGAAGCCTGGACTTCAGCCCTTTCGTCTGATCCCGTTTCTGCCTTTGGTGGGGTAATTGCCTGCAACCAAACGCTCGACCTGGCCACGGCAGAGAAAATGAACGAACTCTTTTTTGAGGTGCTTCTGGCTCCAGATTTTGCGCCCGAAGCCTTGGCTCTGCTCCAGAGCAAAAAGAACCGGATTATGGCCAAAATCCGCCCTCAAAAATCGGCGGACTACCGACTGCGTTCTGCCATGAACGGGGTACTGATTCAAGAGTGCGACCATCATAGGGACGGCTTGGACGATTTGAAGGTCGCAACCAAAATAGCCCCCACGGAGGCAGAAAATCATGATCTGATTTATGCCTCAGCCATCAGCAAGAATACCAAGAGCAACACAATTGTTCTGGTTAAAAATCGCCGGCTTTTAGCCTCTGGCACGGGGCAAACCTCACGGGTTGACGCCCTTCAGCAGGCCATTCACAAGGCAAAATCATTTGGAATT
>DBBY01000042.1:0-95235 GCA_002292855.1 Flavobacteriales bacterium UBA972
CCGTGGCCCAAGAGACGATCGTGGTCCGCGTGAAGACCGACCCCGCAGAGACGGCTGGGAGCCGCGGGAACCCAGAGAACCTCGCCCACCGCGCATTCAGGAACCCATATTTGAATTTGAAGGAATTATTCCGACCGAAGGTGTGGTTGAAATCATGCCCGAGGGTTTTGGATTCCTGCGTTCCAGCGACTACAACTACCTGAACTCGCCCGACGACGTGCTGCTAACCCAGCAGCAAATCAAGCATTTCGGACTCAAAACCGGCGATACCGTGCGGGGCGAAGTGCGCCCACCGCGCGAGAGCGAAAAGTTTTTTCCGCTCACTAAAGTGCATTTGATCAACGGTAAAGACCCCGATTTCATTCGTGACCGCGTCGCTTTTGAACACCTTACCCCCCTCTTCCCTGAAGAGAAGTTTGACCTAACGGGGCGCAAGGCAACCGTCAGTACCCGCATCATCGACCTGGTTTCGCCCATCGGTAAAGGCCAGCGCGGCCTGATCGTAGCCCAGCCCAAAACGGGTAAAACCACCTTGCTCAAAGAGGTGGCCAACGCCATCGCCGCGAACCATCCCGAGGTATACATGATTATTCTGCTTATCGACGAGCGCCCTGAAGAAGTAACCGATATGGCGCGCAGCGTCAATGCAGAAGTAGTCGCGTCAACCTTTGACGAGCCCGCGGAACGCCACGTGCGCGTAGCCAACATTGTGCTCGAGAAAGCCAAGCGCCTGGTAGAAAGCGGCCACGATGTGGTCATTTTACTCGACTCCATCACAAGGCTTGCTCGTGCCTACAACACCGTGAGTCCTGCCTCGGGCAAGGTGCTCTCGGGCGGAGTGGACTCCAACGCGCTGCACAAGCCCAAGCGCTTCTTCGGCGCGGCCCGCAACATTGAAAACGGCGGATCCTTGACCATTTTAGCCACGGCACTTATTGATACCGGGTCTAAAATGGACGAGGTCATCTTTGAAGAATTCAAAGGAACCGGCAACATGGAGATGCAGCTCGATCGCCGCATAGCCAACCGCCGAATCTGGCCGGCCATTGACCTAATCGCTTCTGGAACGCGCAAAGAAGACATGCTGCTTCGACCTGAAGTACTAAACCGCATGTACATTCTGCGCCGCCACCTTGCCGACATGACGCCGGTAGAAGCTATGGAGTTCATGGAAGACCGCATCAACAAGACGCGCAACAACGAGGAGTTTCTGGTTTCGATGAACAGCTAATGCTGCATCAATGCCGTCACCGGGCGACCTCAATGCGCCCGTCGATGCGTGAAAAGTCTGGTCCTTCGAAGATCGTCCGCAGTCCACAGGCAAAAAAGCCCTAATTTTGCCTTTGAAATGGCACAAAAGACGCTTCTGAATCAGCGCGACTGCGCGGTTACCATCAGCCGCCTGTGCCACCAAATTAATGAGGTGCACGTGCCCTGGGACCGCACCGTTTTGGTCGGCCTTCAGCCCCGCGGAGCCATGCTGCTCAAGGCCCTAGTGGCCCAACTGGAAGCGGAATTTGCTACGGGTCCGGTCGCCAACGGCCTTTTGGACATCACCTTTCACCGCGACGACTTTCGCCGCCGAGAGGAGCCTCTTGCCGCCAGCCCTACTGAAATGAATGTGCTCATCGAAGGCAAGCGAGTCATCATCATCGACGACGTGCTCTACACGGGCAGGTCGGTGCGGGCAGCACTCGACGCCCTGGGAGACTTCGGTCGCCCGGAGCGCGTAGAACTTTGTGTGCTCATCGACCGCCGATTCTCTCGCGAACTCCCCATTCAGCCGGACTACTCAGGGCGAAGGGTTGACGCACTCAACCACGAGCGAGTGCGCCTGAATTGGAACGGCTCCACCCTTGAATCCGTTTTGCTCGAATCCCCTGAATATGCCCCAGAACGCTAAGTTGCAGTCGCGCCATCTATTGGGCCTTCAGCATGTTCCCGCCGAAGACATCCAGTTAATTCTGCACTGGGCAGGGCACTTTAAAGAAGTTATCAACCGCCCGATTAAACGGGTACCCTCGCTTCGCGACCTAACCGTTGCCAACCTATTTTTTGAAAATTCTACGCGGACTCGCCTCAGTTTTGAATTAGCCGAGAAGCGCCTCTCGGCCGACGTCGTTAATTTCTCTGCCTCTACCTCGTCGGTCAAAAAAGGCGAAACCCTCAACGACACCGTCAACAACATTTTGGCCATGAAGGTGGACCTCGTGGTGATTCGCCATTCCGAGGCCGGCGTTGCCCACTTTTTGGCGGACCGCGTGCCCGCGCACATCGTCAATGCGGGAGACGGAACGCACGAGCACCCCACCCAAGCACTCCTCGATGCATTCACCATGCAGGAGCGCATTGGCAGCCTCGAGGGCAAAAAAGTCGTAATTGTCGGAGACATTCTGCACTCCCGAGTAGCCCTAAGCAATATTTTTGGACTTCAGAAACTCGGAGTTCATGTTGCCGTGTCTGGACCTTCCACGCTCATTCCAAGAGCCATTAGCGAGCTAGGAGTCGAAGTGATTGATAGCGTCGACGACGCGCTCGAGTGGGCCGACGTTGCCAACGTGCTTCGGGTGCAGCACGAGCGGATGGACCGCGCCTTCTTCCCGTCGATTCGCGAATACCACAAACGCTACGGCATTACCATGGAGCGTTTGAATCGTTTAAAGCATGTTCCCCTTATTCTTCACCCCGGCCCAATCAACCGCGGGGTGGAATTGACCTCAGAAGTTGCGGACTCGCCCTATGCAGCCATCCTGAACCAAGTGGAAAACGGAGTTGCCGTGCGCATGGCCGTGCTCTACCTTTTAGCCTCGCAATCCGCACCGCAAAATGTCGTTTAAGATCGAAGTCAAGCCCGACTTCCTCAGCCTCCGCTGGGGACTCGATTCCTTTGGCGCAGACGGGGTTCAAGAATTAGCGCGGCTTATTGCCAAGTACCCCGAGGACCACATGATTATAAACTTCCTCTCGGTAGAGGAATTTATTGGAATCCAGGACCTTCAAGACCTTCAAGCCGCGCGCATGGACCAAACGTTCTCCTGCATTTTCGTAGTGCGTCAAGCCCTGATGCAGCTCTTTGACGAAGACCTCGCCATAGTCCCTACCTACCCCGAAGCCGAAGACTACTTTGGCATGGAAGACATGGAACGGCAGCTGCTCGACGGAGACGCCTAATTAAGGCCTCGGCCTCCCCTAACCTAAAGTCCAATGCCTAGTTGGCAGGCAGCAGCCCAGCACTACACAAAGTCTGGAGCCCAGGTGCGCACATCCCATCCGCCAAGGTTACCCGAAGACATGATGAGGAGGTTGAGCTCGTCGGGCGATTCGCGCTCGATCAACTCCCTTAAAGCATTGGCATCGGTAAATACCTCAACCCCGGGACCAAAAGCCGCTAAAACTGCCTCTGGGGCAAGCGGCGGAAGGTTCTTGTGCGCCACGGCATCCGGATCAAAAAGCACTAAAGCACGATCTAATCCTTGAAGTGAGCCTGCGTAGCCCGGCAAAAAAGCGGGATTCAGGCTGCTAAAGGTGTGCAGCTCGAGCAATCCCCACACGGGGCGGCTGCCAAAACTCTCCGAAAAAGCGGCCGTCGTGGCCGCAACCTTAGACGGAGCGTGGGCAAAGTCCAAATAAACGTCCCTTCGCTGTGACTGGGCGAGGCGCTCGAGCCGGCGCTGGGCACCCTGAAACGAGGCAATGGCCTCATAAAAGTCCGCCTCCTGAACTCCCATCTCTTGCGCGAGCCATCGAGCCCCTTCGGCGTTGGCGAGGTTGTGCCTGCCCATTACACTCATGGGCACCTCTCCCATAGAGGTAATCCAGTACCATTGGGTTCCGTCGTGGCGGTGCTGCGGTACCCGGTAGGGAATCTTGCGCAAGGGCGAAGGGTCCGCAAGCACAAGTGCAGCCAAATCCTCGTCTTCTTCAAAATACAAAAGGGTTCCGCCCGGCTCCATAGAAGCTAAAAATCCGCGAAACGCGTCAGAATAGGACTCCTGGCTTTCAAAAACATTGACATGGTCCCAAGCCATTCCCGTAATCAAGCCAATATGAGCCTTGTACAGGTGAAACTTTGGCCGCGGATCCAAGGGCGATGCAAGGTACTCGTCGCCCTCAAAAACGGCCCAATCGCCCTGGCCCTGAAGGCGAACAGAAGCTTCCAGACCCGGAACCTGCGCCCCGACAAGGTAGTCTGGGAGGCGATCCCAGTACTGCAGTACGTGCAGCAGCATGGAGGTTGTGGTAGTCTTGCCGTGGGATCCGCCCACGACCACCCGGGTCTGGGCCTCGCAGGCCTTTTGAACGAATTCCGGATACGAATACACCGGTATGCCCAGTTCCTGGGCGCGAAGGAGCTCAGGATTGTCCTTTCGAGCGTGCATTCCCAGGACCACGGCGTCGAGCCCAGTATGGATGCGGTCTGGGTACCACCCTTCTGCCTCGGGCAAAAGGCCGGCTGCCGCAAGACGACTGCGGCTGGGTTCAAAAATGGCGTCGTCGCTGCCCGTGATCCGGGTTCCCTCGCGGGTTGAGAGGGCCAGCGCGAGGCTGTGCATCGCGCTTCCGCCTATAGCAATAAAATGTAGATTCATGCGCCCTTAGAGCTGTATCTGATAGGCCTTCAGTAAATTGAGGCGAAACGAGGGCAGCAAGGGGAAGAAGAGCGGATTGCTCGGGTCGATGTCTACCACATCCACCACGGCTGGGTCAGCACCTTCCAAAAGCAGGTTTACCTTAACCAGCACATTGATGTTTACGTCGCGCCCTTTGCGCACGGTGAACTGACTTTGGTAATCGAGAAGCTCATTGAGCGCCTCAGAACTGATGGTGTATTTAAAGGGTTTGTAGGGCTTATCGCTGGTGGTGTCTGAAGGCAGCTTCCACCAGCCCTCGATAACCACGGCATTGTATCCACCGTTGGGCCGCGCAAGTCGGTTCATGGCGCTCTCTGGAGACCAGGAATTCGTAGGAATCGCGTTTTGGGTACTGTCGAGGCCGATGCGCCAAAAGTGCCGGCCGGAGTAGGTGCCTGTTGGGATTTTGTAAATCGGGGTATATCCGCCAAAAAGAGAAGAAGTCGAGGTCAAAACAAAGTCCGAACTGTCGCCCTTGACCGGGAATACGGTGTCGCCTAGGTGGTTCTCAAAATGGTAGAATCCCATTCCGATTTCTACGTTTTTAAAGCGGATTTGGGTTCCGCTCAGGTCTAAGGCAAACACTTGATTGGTATCAATCAAGTTGTTTTTGAAGTAGAAGAAGTGGCGAAGCACTATGTTGCGCTCCTCCATCGGGGCCGGTGGATCGACAAACGTAGCCTCGCAACCAACCAATACCAGGGCCGCAAGCGCGGCAAACCAAACATTCTTCATAAGATAAAATTACGCATTTACTGGGGACTCTGGGGGCGGAACCTGCTCAATAGCAGCCATCACCTGATCTAAAATCTGCTGGGGAGTAGCATCCTCGGCAAACTGCAAGGGCTCCTTGAAGCGAATGGTAAGCTCCGTGCGTCGCTTTTTGACCCTTAGACCCTTCTTGTCAAACCCTCGACGAAAGCCGTCTACCACCACAGGAACCACTATGGGATTCAGATCCTTGATAAGATGGGCCGTGCCGCGCCGACCTGGGGCATAGGGTTTGGTGGTACCCTGGGGGAAGGTGATTACCCATCCGGCCTGAATGGCCTTGCGAATTCCCTCGAGGTCCTTAGGGTCCACCCCTCGATTAATTTCTTGGCCGGCCTCGCGCCAGGTCCGCTTGATGCTCACCGAGCCTGCTAAGGCGAGCAAACGAGGCAGGGGGCCCGACTTCATCGTTTCTTTGGCCGCAATAAAAAACAGGTTCATACGCGGATTCAATACGGGCCACCAGCGGTTTACGCGGTTAGGCATTCCGTTTCGAAGGTGCATAAAAACCAAGAACATCGAAGCCACGTCCATAAAGTACGTTTGGTGGTTGCTCACAAAAAGCACGTTTTGGTTGGGCAGGTTTTTGAGGTGCTCCATGCCCTCTACCTTGGTGCGGTGAATGTGGTTCAAGCGATACCAGGTAACCGTGCCGAAGCAAAAAATTACCATGCGCTTGGCCCACAATGGATTGCCAAAAGGATCGCGGTAGGGAAGTCGGCGAATCTTCTTCATCAATTGGGCAAATCTACATCACCTTTGCCAAGTGGAGCTCGATAAATGGCCAAATACCAACCTGCAACCCGACCCTCAGGGGAGGCTTTGGGATGCCCTGCGCCGCAAATGGGTGGCCGGAACTCCCGAGGAATTCGTGCGCCAGCATTTCTTGCAGCGCCTGATTTTAGAAGGCCATTACCCCCCGGAGTCTATTGCGGTGGAGCGCGGACTCCTTGTGCACGGGCAGCGCAAGCGTTTTGATGCCGTAGTTTTTTGCCAAGGGAAACCCTGGTTGCTCGTCGAATGCAAGGCAGCAAGCCAGCCCTTGAACGACGCGGTGTGCCAGCAATGGATGCGCTACAACCTGCCGCTCGAAGCACCCTGGGGTTGGTTGACTAACGGGCAGAATGATCGATTTTTTTCTTCAGACGGCCAAGAAAGACCGGCCATCCTGCCTGCATTCGGTACCTTTGCACTTTAGGAAAAGCACCATGAACCAAGCCCTGCACGCGCTCTCGCCCCTAGACGGCCGCTACCAAAAGCATGCTGCCCCGCTGCGCCCCTACTTCTCGGAATTTGGCCTTATTCGCTACCGTGTTTTGGTTGAAGTCCGCTACTTTATTGCCCTCTCGGCACTGAATCTTAAGGGATTGCCCTCTCTCAACACGGCGCAAACCGCCGAGCTTCACCGCATTTACTCCGACTTTAGCGAGTCCGACGCCCTTCGAATCAAAGAAATTGAGGCGACCATTAACCACGACGTCAAGGCGGTCGAGTACTTTCTCAAAGAACGCTTTGAAGCGCTGGGTCTGGGCGACCGGGTCGAATTTATTCATTTCGGACTCACCTCCCAAGACGTCAACAACACCGCGATTCCGCTCTCCCTGCTCGAGGCCCATCGGGACGTGATTCGGCCGGCCTTAATCGAATTAATTGACCGCTTGGAGTCTCAGGCCGCCGAGTGGGACCGTCTGCCCATGCTTGCCCGCACCCATGGCCAGGCTGCCTCCCCTACCCGACTGGGCAAGGAATGGCGGGTGTTTCGCGAACGCCTCAGCCAGCAGCTTCAGCTTCTTGACGGCCTTCCCTTCGCAGGCAAGTTTGGCGGAGCCACCGGCAACTTTAACGCCCACAGCGTGGCCTACCCCGGGGTAGATTGGCACCTCTTTGCTTCGGGTTTTTTGCGCGATGAACTGGGCTTGCAGCGCAGCCATCCCACGACGCAAATCGAGCACTACGACTATTTAGCCGCCTACTGCGACGCACTCAAGCGCCTGAACACCATCATGATTGACCTGGCGCGCGACGCCTGGCAGTACATTTCAATGGACTACTTCAAGCAGCGCATTAATCCCAACGAAGTGGGATCCTCTGCGATGCCGCACAAGGTTAACCCCATAGACTTTGAGAATGCCGAGGGCAACTTTGGCATTGCCAACGCCTGGCTTGAGCATCTGGCGGCCAAACTGCCCATCAGCCGGCTGCAGCGCGACCTCACCGATTCTACGGTCTTGCGCAACGTGGGCATGCCCCTTGGCCACATGCTGCTCGCCTACTTCAGCCTTCAGCGCGGACTCGGTAAGTTGGTAGTCCACGAGGCCGCTATAGCGGCCGACCTCGAGAACCACTGGGAAGTGGTCGCAGAAGGTCTTCAAACGATCCTGCGCCGCGAGGGCTACCCCAAACCCTATGAAGCGCTTAAAGCGCTTACCCGCACTTCAGGAAGGGTTACCTCCGACGTCATTGCAGCCTTCATTGAAGGATTGGCGGTTAGCGAAGAAGTCAAGGCAGAGCTTCGCTCTCTGACTCCCTCGAACTACACCGGGCAATGAAGTACCCAGAGGTTGCACCGATGGTTTTGGGAGAAACCGTCATTCCCTCGGGGTCGACCAAAACCGTAGACCTTCAAATTGCCCGGCTTTTGTCTGGCACCTTGATACACATGCCGGTGCATGTATTTCGCAGCGACCGCCCGGGCCCAACGCTGCTGCTCAGCGGCGGTCTTCACGGCGACGAGGTCAACGGCATCGAAGCAGTGCGTCGCATGATGTCTCTGGGCCTCTTTGACAACCTCGAATGCGGCTCCGTAATAGCCCTTCCCATTATTAATGTCTACGGATTCCTCTTTTTTAGCCGAGATGTTCCCGACGGAAAAGACGTCAACCGAAGTTTTCCGGGCTCGCCCCAGGGTTCCCTTGCTAGCTTGGTCGCTCACACCCTGAGCGATAAAGTTCTTCCGCACGTGGATCTGGGCGTGGACTTTCATACCGGCGGTGCAAGCCGTACCAACTACCCGCAAATCCGCTACGATCCCGAAGATTCTGAGGCGGTAGCCTGCGCAAAGGCCTTCGGAGCCCCGATGTCCTTAGCCTCATCACTCATACCGGGGTCCTTGAGAGCCCAAGCAAGCAGCATGGGAATCCCCATCGTGGTGTACGAAGGGGGCGAGAGCATGCGGCTCGAAGAGCACTCGGTCAAGGAAGCCATTCGAGGTACCAAACGTTTACTCTCTACCCTGGGCATGCTCAGCCAAGAACCACCCAAAGTGAGGGGCCTCAAAGACCGCCGCGGAAGGCACAGCGCCCCAAGGCACCTCAACCAGACCACCTGGCTGCGCGCGGAGGCAAGCGGACTTTTTTCTTTTGAACGCGAGAGCGGGCAGGCAATTGCCGAAGGAGAACTAATTGGCCGCATCCGAAACCCCTACGACTCCTACTCGGTCAAGGTGCTTGCGCCCTTCGACGGCTTTATCGTGGGGCACAACAACATGCCTCTGGTGCACCGTGGCGATGCTCTGTTCCACCTCGGGCACGAAAGCGATTGGCCTTCGGGCGTCGGTTCCTCAAGCTAAGGTTTAGGCCAGGGCCTGCCTGACGATTTCGTCGGCAATGGCCAATGAAGCCGTGGCCGCGGGCGACGGAGCATTCAGCACATGAAAGGCTCGGTTGCCCTGGTGCAGCACAAAATCGTCCTCAAGGCTTCCGTCGGGCCGAAGGGCCTGGGCGCGAATGCCCGCCCTACCGGGCAGAAGGTCGCTGGATTCCAAACTCGGAATCAGGCGCTGAAGAGCCTCTAAGAACTTTGCCTTGCTGAAGGCGCGCTGGTACTCGCCGAGTCCGTAGCGCCAATGCTTGGCAAAGAGCCTCCAGGTTCCGGTGTAGCCCAGGGCGGCAAAGGCGTCCGAAGCGTTAAATGCGGTTTTGGAGTAGCCCTCTCGAGCAAAACTGAAGACTGCGTTGGGTCCGCACTCTACGCCGCCATGGACCATGCGGGTGAAATGCACTCCCAAAAAAGGGAAATTTGGGTCGGGAACCGGGTAGATTAAGTGCCGCACTTTGGCCTGCGCGCGGGAGCTCAGTTCATAGTAATCTCCGCGAAAGGGCACGATGCGAAGCCCAGCGTCCACGCCGTCAAGCTGAGCAATACGGTCGCTTTGCAGGCCCGCGCAGGCAATAATGTGCTTGCCCCTCACTTCGCCCTGGGTCGTTTTGACGCCTTCTTGGGTAAACCCAGTAACCTCCGTCTTGAGGCGGACTGCGCCCCTACCGACGCGAAGCATGGCCTCTGCGGCGTCCGCATAATTGATGATTCCCGTTTGAGGAACCATCAGGGCCTTGGTCGCCCGCAAATAGGGCTCTCGCTCCTGAAGCTCTTCTTGGCTGAGGTAGCGAATGCCCGATAGCCCATTCTCTGCACCCCGCAGCCGAAGGGTTTCTAGCTGCGCCTCCTCTATGCCGCCCAGAGCAGCGACCACCTTGCCACAGACCTCGTGCTTAACCCCATGCTCCTGGGCAAAGTCAAGCATTTGAGCGTAGCCGTCGATGCAGGTGCGCGCCTTGAGCGAACCGGGTTTGTAGTAGAGTCCAGAGTGTATTACCCCGCTGTTGCGCCCGGTTTGGTGCGTAGCTAGGGCGGACTCCTTCTCGAGGAGCACGATCTTGGCCTCGGGATGGGCCATAGCAAGCTTATAGTAGAGCGAGGAACCGACTATGCCGCCTCCGATAAGTACAAAATCAAAATGTTCCATTGACTGGTAAAAATACACCGCCCATTCGTACCCGATCGAGCGAGGTGTACGAAGGTGATCTACAATTTACTGCGGCATCCCGCCCTGCACCCAGCGTTCAATAAGAGCAATATTGCAGGCAGTCATTGGTCCTGATGGGGGCATTGCGTTGGGGCCGCTGGTAGCGTTTATGGCGTCCAAAAGACCGCGATAGGTGACCGCACCTGACACCTCACTGTAGTTGGTGAGCTGAACCCCTCCTGATGGAGTTGGCCCCTGGTGGCAGCCAATGCATTGCGTTTGAATTAAGGCCGCGATGGAACCTGAATACGTAGTAACCGCTGCCGTATCGCAATCGCCAATGCAGTTTGTTTCTTTGGCTCCTTGCAGAATCCACAGACGAATCCGCTCCTTTTGAGCATCCGTCAATGGAGCCATTGGAGGCGGCGGCATTAAATCGTCACCCGACTCAAACAGTACGGTATACAGTTCGCTGTCGTTTGGATCACCCGCACGAACCTCTGACCTAATTCCCGCATAAGTAGACAAATCAATATCATCTACCGGGTTAGTACTCGAATGGCAACCGCTCATTGCACAATTCGATTGAATCATAGGCAAAATTTCGTTAGTAAAATCCACAATACCAGGGTCGCACGGAGGATCAGGCACCGGGGGCACTGGGGGGATATGCGTGCAGGAGGCCAATACTATGGCACTTAGGATGACTAAGTATTTCACTTTAGTGTTTTGGGTGTTGCATGAGTAAATACTCGAGAGATATTGAATCCGAGGTATAAATCACCCTTGGCCCACGAGCCCGGAGTTTGCATCATCCATTGCGGATCAGCCATTGATTGGGCATTAGTAACATGGAACTGAAATACGTGCCCTCCTGTCTCGAGATCAAGCCCAATACTCAGAGGCACATGGGTGCCTGCAAGGGGAGTCTGGCGCAGCATAGCCTCTGCCGTGAGTGCCATGCGCTGGGTAAGTTTATATCGGCCGCTCAGCCCCAAACCTAGCTGGTCGTTTCGGTCCGCTTCAAGTGGAACCAAATTAAAATGCACCAAGGTTGGAGCAACCTGAAGGGAGATCTTCTCATTGACCTTGCGCGCCACCAATAATTGATGCGTGTAGGCCAGGCGATCCGTAAAGTAATGATCAAATCCATCGCTGAAGGCCACCGTGGTCAAGGTCATCGACGAGTACCAAACAGCAGAAATTGGACTATCAAAACCATTGCCTCCCTTGGATTGACGCAGCAACCTAACTTTAGTAAATGCATCATAGGTCTTGCTTCCCGAGGAACGGCCAAAGCCGGCATTGAGCCACGATACGGGATTATAGGAGTACTCGAAGCGAATTTGTGCAACGTCAAGTCCGAAAAGATTATACAAAGGCCGGTTATTGATTGCCCCAAAACGGTGACCGATGATAAACTGGCCGACTCCTGCACCAGGCATCTCGACTGTAGCCCCATTTACAACCTTGGTTCCCTTAAAGGTTGCAAAGGCATACTGCCTTACTGCCGGAGGGGCCATGGCGTCTAATTCCGCCAATAAATCGTCTTGAGCCCAAAGAGCGGCAAAGGGCAGCAGTGCGACTAAAAATAAGTTCTTACGCACCCTTCAGTGTTGATTTTACCGTCACCGTAACAACCTCTGCAACCTTAGAAACGACTAAGGTTGGGACTTTAATGTCGTAGTCGGTAGTGCGGACTTTGAACTCACTCTCTACAGTTACTGACCCGTCGGCATGAACCGTTATGGCCGCGGGAATGGTCACGTCTTTAGTTACACCGTGTATGGTCATTTGACCCTTGATTCCGCCTTTAAAGGATGCGGGCTTCTTCCAATCTACTCCTTCAATCTTTGCCTTAAGGGTCGCTTTAGGATAAAGCGCGGACTCCATGTAGTTTTCGTTGAAGTGCTCTTGCATCAAAGCCCGCTTAAACGTGAACGACTGCATCTGAAGCTGCCAAACAGCCTCATTGGTCTCTGTGTTTAGTATGCCAACACCATTATTTAAAACCGCATCAACGTCTTCGACAGGAGTTGAAGCATTAATTCGTACAAAGGTGTCTTTGCTAACCAGTTTTTGGCCGGACGCCACAAGAGACATGGCAATGGTTGCGGCAGTTAAGAGATGCTTCATAATATTTGATTTGGATTAGTTGGGCAATGCTCCAGCACGCTTCCAGACGCGAACTTTGGCTTTGCTGCATTCAGAAATTGGCCCACCTGGGGGCATGGCTAAGGGATCGCCCGCACTGCGGTTAATGCGATCGAGCATACTTCCATTTAAAACGGAATTTTGTACACCTGTATGGGCACTTAAATCAAGTCCTCCGCTCGCACCGGCACCCTGATGGCAGCCAAGGCATTGGGACTGTATAAGCGGCTGAATATCAATGCTCCATGTCGCAACCGAATCGCAGGCTGCCCCTGAACCATACAACTGCTCGGCATTGTCGTAGTAGCAACTCGAGGTTGACAGCATTGCCGCCAGAACCAACAAAAAAACATGCACTTTCACTGACCTCAAAGGTACTATTTATCTGATGCCTTTCCAAGGAACTCGAGCCCAAAGAACGACGGCGAGGGCAAAAAAGACCGACAGCATGACGGCCGATAGCCGCAAACTACCGGTTAGGGTTTCAAGCCATCCGACGGCAACCATGCCAAGTACCGTGGCAAGCTTCTCAGCCAGGTCATAAAAACTAAAGTAGACTACGTGCTCAGAAGCAGGCGGAAGCAATTGGCTGTAGGTCGATCGCGCCAACGATTGAATTCCGCCCAAAACCAGGCCCACGCCGGCGCCTAAAAGGTAAAATTGCAGCTCGTTGGCGATGAAATAGGCCATAAAGGTGATGAGCATCCAAAGCAGTCCCGAGACCAGCAGCGCCCGTATGTTGCCGAGCAGCCCCCCGAGCTTGGCAAAGAGCCAGGAGCCCAAAATACCGACGAACTGAATGAGCAAAATGGTGGTAATCAGCGCCGAGGTTTCGAGCTTAAGGGCTTGGCTGCCAAAGAGCGTGGCGATGAGAATAACGGTTTGCACCCCGGCGGACGCAAAAAAGAAGCCGAGCACAAAGCGCTCCAAACCGGCGGTCTGCCTAAAGGTCTTAGCTACCGCAAAAAGCTGCAGGTAGGCCGCCTTAATCCATCCTTTTTGGCGGTCGCCCACGGCCCTTCCTTCGGGCAAGCGCGCAAGACTGTACTCCCCCCAGCCCAGCCACCAGATTCCGACGGCCACAAAGGTCAAGCGAGTGATTAGTCCTGGACCCTCTAAACCAAACCAAGACGGATTTTGAATAAACACTAAGGCCACAATAAGCATGAGCGCCGAGCCAAAGTAGCCCAAGGCAAAGCCGCGGGCGCTAAGGGCATCCTGCTCCTCGGGGCGGGCAATCTCGGGCAAGTAGCTGTTGTAGAAGACCAGGCTCCCAGCAAAAGAAATGGAGGCGACAAAGGGGGTTAAGAGCCCGAGAACCGGAGAGTCCGCCGTGAAAAAGTACATAGCGAAGCAGGTTGCTGCACCGGCGTAGATGAAGCGCCGCATGAATGATTTTTTGCTTCCTGAAACCTCTGCAACGGCGCTGAGGTAGGGCGTCACTAGGCTGACCACGAGGTAGGCCGCGGCCATGACAAAGGTGTAGGCAGCGGTAGTGCTGAATTCCAATCCTAAGAGCTGGTAGCTGCTGCGCCCCGAGGCCTCCATAACTGCAGCGTAGTAGATTGGGAAAATTGCCGTTCCGATGACCAAGGAATAGCTTGAATTGGCCCAGTCGTACATCGCCCAGCCGTGGTGCACTCTTCGGGTAGCGGAGTCTTTTTGCATGCTTCGTCGAATTTAGGCCTTTTTGGCGCAGACCGAGCGGGTAAATATGAAAAAACTCCGACCGCTTGGACAGCCGGAGTTGGATCAAAACCAGTTGAGGACTACTTCTCGAGCATGTTCAAGGCAGAGCCCGCCTTGAACCATAGAATCTGGGGGGCGTTGTAGCTGTGGTTGGCCAAAACGGTGGTTTTGCTGCCGTCTTGGTGCCTAAAAACCAGGGTCAGTGGCTTGCCCGGAGCAAAGTCGATCAAATCAACAAAGTCAACGCTGTCTCGCTCTCCGATGGCGTCATAGTCCGAGTCCTTGGCGAAGGTCAGAGCGAGCATACCCTGCTTTTTGAGGTTGGTTTCGTGAATGCGCGCAAAGCTCTTGACCAGTACCGCGCACACGCCAAGGTGCCTTGGCTGCATGGCCGCATGCTCGCGAGAAGAACCTTCTCCGTAGTTGTGGTCGCCGACTACCAGGGTAGGAACGCCTGCAGACTTATAGGCACGCTGCACCGCCGGTACCTCGCCGTACTCGCCCGTGAGCTGGTTCAACACCTTATTGGTTTCGCCATTAAAGGCATTTTGTGCGCCGATGAGGGTATTGTTGGCAATATTGTCCAGGTGCCCGCGGTAGCGAAGCCATGGTCCGGCCATTGAAATATGGTCGGTGGTGCACTTGCCCTGAGCCTTAATGAGCACTTTGGCCCCTAAAATGTTGGAGCCAGTCCAGGCCGGGAAGGGCTCGAGAAGCTGGAGGCGCTGGCTTTGGGGGCTGACCTTTACCGATACCGAGCTGCCGTCTTCGGCGGGTGCTTGGTAGCCTGCATCTTCTACGGCATAACCCCTTGCAGGGAGCTCTTCGCCGTAGGGAGCGTCGAGCATAACCTGCTCGCCTAGGGTATTGGTCAAGTGGTCCTTGAGCGGATTAAACCCGAGGTTCCCAGCAATTGCAAGGGCCGTAACCAACTCAGGCGAACCCACAAAGGCATGGGTATTGGGGTTGCCGTCGGCGCGCTTGCTAAAGTTCCGATTGAAGGAATGCACGATGGTGTTTTTCTCTTGCTTGTCGGCGCCTTCACGGGCCCACTGGCCAATGCAGGGCCCGCATGCGTTGGCAAAGACCTTGCCACCAATCTCTTCAAAGACCTCGAGCAATCCGTCTCGTTCGGCCGTGAAACGCACCTGCTCCGAGCCTGGAGTTATGGTGAACTCTGAAGATACTTTGAGGTTCTTTGCCTGGGCTTGCCGGGCGATGGACGCCGCTCGGGTCATGTCTTCGTACGAAGAATTCGTGCAGGACCCTATGAGGCCTACCTCGATGTTCATGGGCCAACCGTTTTTTTCTGCGAGGGCACGCACCTGCGAAATGGGGGTGGCTAAATCGGGCGTAAAGGGTCCGTTCAGGTGCGGCTCTAAGGTGCTCAGGTCAAGTTCAATAACCTGGTCAAAGTACTGCTCGGGGTTGGCGTAGACCTCGTCGTCGCCGGTCAATTCCGCGCGAAGGCCGTTGGCCAGGTCGGCAACCGCTGCACGGCCCGTGGCGCGCAGGTAGCGCTCCATGCTGTCGTCGTATCCAAAGGTCGAAGTGGTTGCGCCCACCTCGGCGCCCATGTTGCAAATGGTACCCTTACCGGTGCAGCTAATGGTTTTGGCACCCTCGCCGAAGTACTCAATAATGGCTCCGGTTCCGCCCTTTACGGTCAGGATTCCAGCAACCTTTAGGATTACGTCCTTGGCCGAGGTCCAACCGTTCATTTGGCCGGTGAGCTTGACGCCGATGAGTTTGGGGAACTTAAGCTCCCATGGCATTCCGGCCATGACGTCTACCGCGTCGGCACCGCCCACTCCGATGGCTACCATGCCGAGTCCGCCTGCGTTCACGGTATGGGAATCCGTACCAATCATGAGTCCGCCCGGGAAGGCATAATTCTCAAGCACCACTTGGTGTATGATGCCGGCACCCGGCTTCCAAAATCCGATTCCGTACTTGTTGGACACCGAAGCGAGAAAATTGAAGACCTCGTTGGATTTATTAATGGACTCCTGAAGATCGGTAGTTGCGCCTACGCGGGCCTGAATGAGGTGGTCGCAGTGCACCGTAGAGGGCACCGCTACTTTTTTGCGGCCGGCCGACATGAACTGCAGCAGGGCCATTTGGGCCGTAGCATCCTGCATAGCAACGCGATCGGGCGCAAAATCAACGTAGGAATTGCCTCGCTCAAAGGCTTTGTTCGGGAGCTCCTCCCAGAGATGGGAATACAAAATTTTCTCGCTAAGAGTCAGGGGTCGCCCTAAAAATTCCCTCGCTGATGCCACCTTGGTGGCGTACTTGGAGTAAAACTCCGTTACCATGTCTAAGTCAAATACCATAATCGCAAAAATCTAAGCAAAATTACTGAGAATAGAGGGTATGTCAGCAAGGCCTACTATTTAAAGTAGCCCCCCCGTGAGGCGGCTGGACCCAATTACTGAATCCCTGTCCTAAAGGCAAAATGCCATGAACCCCCAGGTGCCTCGCTCACAAACCAATAAGTCGCAGTCGGGAGGCCCAACAAGGGCAGAGAAACCTCGGCGTCGCGCCAGATTCCGCGGTAGATTATGCGACCGTAGGCGTCGATAAGGGCAAAGGGTCGGGGTTCTTGGCCTTGGGGGCGCAGTACGACCAGGGCCTCAGCACTCTGACGCCAAGTATAGCCTTGCGGAGCCTCAGGCTCCCCAGCGCCAATCCAAAGGTGGCCAGCAAACATTAAACTGTCGTCTGCGGCTTGAAATCCAGCATCTTTGAGCGTGAAGGACTTGCCGTCGGCCGCAATGGCCAGGCGGACCCATCCGTTGACTACGGTATCGTTTACGTTTCGGCGCACCCCAATAAAACCATCGTTGTAGGGGCTCTGCCACTGCACAAAGGGGTCGTGCTGGCCGCCAAAACGGTAGTCCAGGTAGCCCAGAAAAGTCGGCGCTGCAAAGCCCTGCCAAAGAGACGAGGAGCGCGATATTGAATCCCCAACAGCAAGGCGGTCTGGGTAGTAGTAGGGGCCGCGCTTTTGGCCCGCAACCTGAATCTTGGCACTATCTAGCGGAGCAAGATAAACCACCGAAATCGAAGCTGTCGAACCCGTATCGCGCAGCAGGGTGAAGCGCAGGTCGGTAATGCTGTCGTTGTTGAAGTCTACGTCCGCAAACCCCAGGTTGGTCGAAACGGTGGTATCGGCAAAATCATAATACACATACTGCGCCCTGGCAGAGTGGGCTCCCAAAACAAGAAGCAGAAGGAGGGCATTAATCTTAGTCATTTCGGCTGCAAAGGTGCAAAATGTAGTCCACGCAAGCACCATTACCTTTGGGGAATTATGGCCCGTTTATCCACCCCCGTTTTAAGGGAAGCCGTTCGAATCGCTTTTCAGTCGCTCCGGTCGCAAATGCTTCGGGCGGTGCTGACTGCCCTGATTATTGCCATTGGCATCACGGCCCTGGTGGGCATGCTCACGGCAACCAGCGTCATGGAGGGCTCGATTACTCAGCAGTTCTCGAGCATGGGCGCAACAACATTCACCATACAGCAAGGGGGAATGGAAATTCAAATTGGGCGGCGCGGAATCAAAGAAAAGCCGCAGCCGAGCATTCCGCTTTTGCAGGCACTGCAACTGCGCGACCGAATGACCAAAATGGGCTATGTCGCTAGCATTGGCGACAATGTGGCCGGAGCCATGGAGGTCCAGTACGAAGGACTTAAAACGAATCCCAACGTCAATGTGACCGCCTCTGACGCCAATTATCCGGTAACCCAGGGGCTGACTATAGCCGAGGGCCGGTTTTTTTCTGCCGCGGACCAAAACGAAGCCCGATCGGTGGCCGTTTTAGGGTCTGACGTGGCAGGCAAACTTTTTCCCGAGGGCGGCGCCTTGGGACGAATCATTCGGGTGGGATCCAAGCCCTACACCGTTGTTGGAGTTACCGAACCCAAGGGCAGCAGCTCATTCATGTCGAGCGATCAAGTGGTCTACCTCCCCCTGCGCACTGCACACTTGGAATTTGCGGACCCCTCGTCGAGCTACGTAATCAGCGTGATGGCCCCGAGTCCGCAAGAGCTCGAAGCAAGCATTGCCAGCGCCACCTCGGTAATGCGTTCGGTACGGCGCCTCAAGCCCGGAGCCGAAGACAATTTTAACATTCGCCGAAGCGACAGCATATCGGCTTTGCTCCTGGAATCCTTGAGCTCGGTCAATGCAGGCGCAGCCCTGATTGCGCTGATCACGCTTTTGGGCGCATCCATCGCCCTAATGAACATCATGCTGGTCAGTGTAACCGAACGCACGCGCGAAATCGGTACGCGCAAGGCCCTTGGCGCCAGTTCGCAGGTCATCGTGGTGCAGTTTCTTGCCGAAGCCATTGTAGTTAGCGTCATGGGCGGAATCGCCGGCATCATTTTGGGCCTTGCGGTAGGAAACGGTCTGGCCTATGCCTTGGACGCCCAAGCGGTATTCCCCCTAAAGTGGATGCTTTTGGCCCTTGTGGTCTCGATTGTCGTCGGAGTGGTTTCGGGCTGGTACCCTGCCAAAAAAGCGGCAGCCTTGGATCCTATCGAAGCCCTGAGGTATGAGTAGCGTCCGCGAAGTAACGGCTCAAGACCCCTGGTGGAAGCCCCAACCCGACAGCGCCAAGAATGCGCGGAGGATGGCCTTGGCCTTTGCCCGACGCGACCTAAGACTCCGGTACGTGCAGACTCAGCTCGGTTGGCTTTGGGCGGTTGCCCAACCCTTGATTCTGATTACCACCCTAACCCTAGTATTGGGACGCGTTTTTGCCCTGCCCGCAGAAGGTTTGAGGCAGTTCGGACTGAATCTGGCGGTGGCCCTCCCGGGCTGGATTTGGTTTCAGTTCACGGTGAGTCAGGGCGCCATGAGCCTGGTGGCCAACCAGGCCCTGGTCAGCAAGGCCGCCTTTAATCGCTCTGCCCTGCCGAATTCTAAGGCAATCGTCGGCTTTGCCGATTTTTTGGTCGGCTCGGCCGTGGTTGCACTCGGACTTTTACTCATACAGGAGGCCCAGGCCCTTGCCCTGCTGCGCCTGCCTTTGGTCATAGCCTACACTGCGCTTGCCTCCCTGGGTTGGGCCTATGCCCTGGCCTCGGTAAGCGTGCGGCGGAGGGACTTTTTGGCGGTCCTGCCCGTGCTGCTGCAAGCCTTGTTTTTCATAAGCCCCATTGCCCTGCCCAGCGCCAACTTTGCCCCCGTAGGCTGGGGAATTTTCTACTGGCTTAACCCGGCGGTAGCAATGGCCGACGGCTTTCGATGGGCCTGGCTGGGCTGGGACGTTTGGCAGCCCGCACACGCTATCTCGGCGGCTTCGGGCATCCTTGGCTTTGTATTCGGACTCCTTGCCCTCCGATGGAGGTCGCGCCGACTCAGTGAGTTTTTATGAACAGTCTGCGCATTGAAACGAGCAATTTGGGCAAGAACCTGGGGAATCGCTGGGTACTTCGCCGCATTGACCTCCGCCTCGAAGAGGGTGAAATCCTGGGTATTATTGGGGCCAACGGCGCAGGTAAATCTACCCTGCTCAAAACTTTGAGCGGACTATTGCACCCCGACGAAGGCAGCTACCGAATCAAGGGAAGTATGGCCAGCCTGCTCGAGGTGGGCACGGGATTCCACCCCGACCTAAGCGGGCGCGAGAACGCCTTTCTGCGCGGAGCCTTGCTCGGTCTTTCGCGGGCCGAGGTGCGCGAACTTCTGCCCGTTGTGACGGAATTTGCCGGCGTTTCTGACCGCATTGACGAACCCGTGAAGTACTATTCCAGCGGAATGCAGGTTCGCCTCGGATTTGCACTGGCCGCCCACCTACCGGCTGATGTGCTCGTGGTGGACGAGGTTTTAGCTGTGGGTGACGCCGCCTTTCAGGCAAAAAGCCTCGCTTTTCTGGAATCCACATGGAGGCAATCCGCGCGAAGCGTAGTCTATGTGGCCCATCAGCTGCCGCAGGTACGGCGCCTCTGCGACCGGGTCCTTTGGCTGGACCAAGGACTGATTCGCATGGAAGGTCCTGCCGATGCGGTCTGCGATGCCTATGCGGCAAGCCAAAAATCCACCACCCCAGAATGGGCGGAACCCGAACGCCGAAGAGGCCAGGGGAAAGTCCGCGCCACTGCCTTAAGCATTCAAGAACAATGGGTTACTGGCGGAACTGCCAAGCTTCAGCTGCATTGGAAGGAGTACGCGCCGTCAGAGAATCTTGACCTGAGAATAAGTGTAGAGTCTGCGGACGGTTCGGCAATTAGCCTTTGGAGCAGCCTGCAGTCGGGTAAAAGCATAGCATCGAGTCAGTTGGAGGCTCATTTGACCCTCAGCGAATTGGGACTGAGCTCGGGCGACTACCTGCTGCACCTGCGCCTCTTTGCCGACGGCCTGCTGCAGGATGAAGTCCTGGGGGCGAGCACATTGACGGTGGGTCATGGCCTTTGGAAGGGACTGGAATACCCCACCCCGAGGCCGATGGCCCTGCAGAGCCAGGACTGGAACTAGCGTTTTTTTAGACCAAGATCCTTTAGGAAGAGGCTTACGTTTGTTCTCACTTGGGCAATAAGTTTTTGAATTACCGGCACCGTTACGGCATGCGGACCATTGGGATGGCGAAACAAGCCCAGCATGTAGTCGGATCCCTGCGAAGCGGGCAAGGCGCTCGGGTACTCAAGCTTCCAGTCCTTGGGATCGTAGCCTTGGGCGGCCAGGTAGTCCTGAAAAACCGGGCGATAAAATTCCACGTCGGCGTCGTTGAACCATCGCCTCCAATCGCTATGAACCTGACTGCGAGCTACATGCCTAAAGTTTTTGCGCAAGTCTGATTCGCCCAAAAGCGGAATTCCCAGATAGTCCTCCACGGCGGACCAGCGTCGGTCGACGAGGTCCTCGTAGTGCCAAATAAACCATCCCTCCTGGCGAAGCCGGTCCAGCAATGCCGAGAGTTCGTCGAGCTTGGCTTTTTGCTGCGCTGCATGCTCAGCCAATTCCCGGGGATCGTCAGAATGAAGGCGGTAAAAGGGCAGCGAATCGGGCTTGCCTTCTTTGGCGCGGACCTTTTTATGAGCCACGGCAAATTCATCGGGATCGGGGTCGTGCACATAAAACCAACGGTAGAAAAAGCCCGAAATCCATCGGTCGCGGGGATCGCGAACCAAAAAAATCTTTTTGTCGTAGTGCGCAAAGGCATCGGCAGCGTCATGACCCGACCATCCGTGCATCTCGGGGCTGCTGTAGAGAATTTTTACCAAAGTTGACTCAGAATCGGGCCAAACCAGGCCGTCCATTCGGCGAAAGGTGCCTTGAGTCAGGCTGTTGGGCTCAAATACTTCTTGAACCTCGCCCCTGGCCTTAAGTGCCTCTGAAAGCAGCGAAAAGCCATAAGTGGTCCCGCTCCGAGGCATTCCAAACAAAACAGTGCGCATGGGGGGTCAAGGTACATTAAGTTTGGGGGATGCGCGAGCGAGTTCCTTTAGTTTCTGTGGTGGTGCCCAACTACCAGCACGAGCGCTATTTAAGGCAGCGCCTGACGAGCATTGCGGACCAAACCTTTCAAGACGTGGAGGTACTCTTGCTCGACGACGCTTCGACCGACGGGTCCTTGGCCCTGCTTAAGGAATTTGCAACAGGACGGCCCGGATGGTCGGTTCACCCCAATGCAGAAAATTCCGGCAGCCCCTTTGCGCAGTGGAACAAGGCCGCCTCGCTCGCCCACGGACGCTACCTGTGGATTGCCGAGAGCGACGACTACGCGGACCCCCTCCTGCTCGAGCGCCTGGTTGCTGTGATGGAGTCCGATCCCAACCTCGTAATCGCCTACGGCCAGTCCATGCTGGTCGATTCCGAGGACCAAGCGATGCACAGTTTTGACGTGCACTACCGCTACGTCTACGGAACCGAGGCCCAGCGCTGGGTTGAGGGTTACCGAAACGACGGCCTTCATGAGATTCGGCATTTTATGCTGCTGCACAACGTAGTTCCCAATGCCTCGGGGGCGCTCATTCGCCTCGAACCGTTTCGCGCTGTGGGCGGAGCCGACCCCAATTGGCGCCTCAATGGGGACTGGATGACCTACATCAAACTTCTCGAGCAGGGCGGAATCGCCTTTGTTCCTGAGGTGCTCAACTACTTTCGGGTGCATTCCGAAACAGCGCGCCAGAAGGCCAACGAAGGGGGCGACGTCTACCTCGAGCTGCTCGCACTGGTCGACTACATTGCCGCGAACCACCAACCCGACCAAGCTCGGCTTCGGCGCGCCTACCGAAATGTCGCGGCCTGGTGGACCCATTCGCTGTACCGACAAGATTGGAGCTCCGCCCGGCGAAGTGCAAACCTGCGCGTCAACCGTGTACTTTTTGCGCGATTTGTGCGCCTGCACCCGCTGGTACTGCTCCACATTCCCTACGAGGGCCTTGTGCGGGTGGCCGTATCAACGCTTGCCGCGCTAGGCCTCAAGGAACCCCTTCGGCGCGTCCTTCACCAGTTTTTTCCGAACCACTTTATGCCCCGCGCGACGTGAACATTTCAGTCGTCATACCCTGCTACCTTAGCGAAGAAACCCTGCGCGAAGCGGTCGACAGCGCGGCCAAGGCCTATGAGGTGCTGGTCGTCGATGATGCCTCGCCGGGCGGTTGCGCCGATTTGGTTCGCGGCTGGAACTGGCCCAACGTTCGGGTTTTGGTGCATCCCAAAAACCTGGGTTTGGGTGCCGCCCGCAACACCGGGTCCCGCGCAGCCTCGGGCGACTGGATTGCCTACCTCGATGCCGACGACGCTTTTGAGCCGCAGTGGCACGAGCGTCTGACTACTTTTTTAGTTCAAGCGCCCGAGGCAACCTGGGCCTACCACCCGGTGCGCGAATGGGACGGGCAGCATTTGGGAGCCATTCGATTCGGAGACCAACCCCGGCAAATCAGCGACCTGGTGCTTAAACGGCCTGCCATCGCCCCGAGCGCATGCCTGCTTCGCGCTGATATTGCTCGGGAGCATCCTTTTGACACCAACCAAAGGCTGCAAGGAACCGAGGACTTAGAGCTTTGGATGCGACTTTGGGCTCAGGGACTTCGCCCGATACGCTGGACCGACGAACCCTTCACCCGGTACCGAATAAACCATGGAATGTCTGCAGAGCTCGAGTCGCACAGCATCAAAATTCGGCTTCGATGGGCGCAGTTTGTGCAGCAAGGCTGGATACCTGAGGCCGTTTTAAAGCATGCCGAGGGGGAACTAATGCGCCAAAAGGCCCGAAGCCACCACAAGGCCGGGCGATTTGCTGAGGCCCAAAAGGCCTATTGGGCTGCGGGATTTACCTTCAAAAATGGGATTCTCGCGGCCTTGGCTACCCTGAAGATCCGAATTTAAATCCTATCGCGCAGGGCCTGATCAATGGCGTCCAGGAATTCCTCGGTGTAGAGGTAGTGCTCCCCGTGCTGCACGCTGTTGCCGTGGATGCAGACCGCTAAATCCTTAGTCATGCGGCCGCTTTCTACGACTTCTACGCATACCTGCTCGAGGGTTTCGCAGAACTGAATCAACTCGGCATTGCCGTCGAGCTTGCCTCGGTGGGCGAGGCCGCGCGTCCAAGCAAAAATGGAGGCAATGGGGTTGGTACTGGTCGGTTTGCCTTGCTGGTGCTGGCGGTAGTGGCGCGTGACCGTGCCGTGCGCCGCCTCGGCTTCCATGGTCTTGCCGTCGGGGGTTATGAGCACCGAGGTCATGAGTCCGAGCGAACCAAAACCCTGAGCCACGGTGTCAGACTGCACGTCACCGTCGTAGTTCTTGCAGGCCCACACAAAGGAACCCTCCCACTTGAGGGCCGAAGCCACCATGTCGTCAATCAGCCGGTGCTCGTAGGTTATGCCTGCGGCCTCGTACCGGTCCTTGAACTCCGCAAGGTATATTTCTTGAAAAATATCCTTGAACCGCCCGTCGTACTTCTTGAGGATGGTGTTTTTGGTACTCAAATAAAGCGGCCACTTTTTGTCGAGTGCCATGTTAAAGCAACTCCGCGCAAAACCCGTAATGGACTCGTCGGTGTTGAACATGCTCATAGCGACCCCATCGCCTTGAAACTGGTACACCTCCCAAGTTTGGGCGGCGGCGCCGTCGTCGGGCGTGAAGGTCATGGTC
The DNA here is from genome assembly GCA_002292855.1 of Flavobacteriales bacterium UBA972. Lineage (GTDB taxonomy): Bacteria > Bacteroidota > Bacteroidia > Flavobacteriales > Schleiferiaceae > TMED14. The sequence continues at coordinate 24,101 of DBBY01000042.1, forward strand.
AGCTTGCCCTTGCCCTTAATGGTAGTGTCGGTAGCACGGTACTGATCGCCAAAAGCGTGGCGACCAATAACAATGGGCTTGTTCCAGGTCGTTACCAGTCTAGGTATGTTTTTAATGACAATCGGCTCCCGAAACACCGTGCCGTCGAGAATATTGCGGATGGTGCCGTTGGGCGACCGCCACATTTGCTTGAGGCCGAACTCCTTGACTCTAGACTCATCGGGCGTAATGGTCGCGCACTTGATGCCTACGTGGTACTTTTTAATGGCCTCCGCCGCATCCACAGTCACTTGATCGTTGGTGGCATCGCGGTGCTCCATTCCAAGATCGTAGTACTTTAAATCCAGGTCGAGGTAGGGAAGAATCAGCTTGTTTTTAATGGTGGCCCAAATGATTCGGGTCATCTCGTCGCCGTCAAGCTCGACGACCGGATTAACAACTTTAATTTTTTGCATAGTGCTGGCTAAAATACCCCTTAAATAGGGAGAATTACTCGATATCTAGTTGAAATTGCTCGCGAAAATCGTCTAAGTACGGATTTTTTTCAAGTAAAAATGCGAAGCGCTCGTCGGGGGTGTAGACCAGGCGTGCATTGACGGAACCCGCCTCCACCTGGGTGCGGACGGTTATGGAATCGTTGTTGAGGGCCTGACGCAAAAAGGGCAGAATTCGATCTCTCACGGAGTTGAGGTAGTCCTCCTGAAGCTCGTTCTCAAGGCTTACCCGCACAACCGATTCGTCTTCTAAAACCGGCTGCACCTGCTGTATAATGGCCTTTACCACCGGCAGGTCGTCCAGGGCACCAGCCGACTCCAACCATGCAGTCTCTAGGGCTGACTGGCTAAAGGGCCTGAGCTGGCGCTCCACGACCGCAGCCGGAATGCTTGCCTCAGTAGGGTCACCAGCCTGCTCTGGCGTTGCTGCAGGCTCCGTCGAATCGGCAACCAAATAGTCCGTTCCACCGAGGCCCTTGAGCGAAAAAGCCGTGCGATGAACTCTAGCGTTGGGAGTATTCGCCACTGCAACTGGGGCCACTGCGGCCGCAGGTAGGGAAGACGGAATCGGCTCTTGCAGGCTTGACAGAGCCGCAGATTCGACGGCAAAAGGCAGTAAATCGGACTCTGGCACGGGCTCGGGCTCCGACTTTTGCGCGGACTCTGGCTCGGACTCAGTCATTGGCTCGAGCGCAGACTCTGGCTCTGATTCAGTCATTGGCTCGGGCTCGACCGCTACCTCAATCACCGCTGCGGGCGATGCTTCTTGCTCTATGCTTGACCGCGAAGCATCCTGTTCTGAAATGGATGCAAGCTTGGACTCCAGTTCTTTGGCCGATGCCGATTGGGCTACTGAACTACTGGGCTTTTTTTTTTCGTCCGCCGGTTCGTCGAGAATCAAATCGAGCAGGGCAACCTCTACATGCCAGCGGGCATTGCTCGCGCTGCGGTAGCTGGCATCGGCCGCCACAAGACGCTTGAGGGCAGAGGCCGCGCGGGCAGCAGATACTTCGTGCGAAGCGTCGAGAAGAGCATTCTTTGCGGAATCCGGCAAATCCAAAAGGGCCACCGTAGCCGGGTGCTGGGCCAGCAAAAGTTCGCGGACGTAGCCCGCAAATCCCATTAAAAAGCGCTGAAGATCAAAACCCTCGTCCAAAACATCTTGAATTACGGTCAAAACCGAAGCCCGGTCCGCAGCCATAATCTGGTTCCAAAGCCCCACGTACAAACCACGGTCGACAAGCTGCAAATTGCGGCGCACCAGGTCATAGGTCAATGGTCCGCCCTGAGCAAAGGCAGCGATGCGGTCAAAAATCGAGAGGGAGTCGCGCAGGGAACCGTCTGCCTTCTCGGCAATGGCGTGAAGGGCCTCTTGCTCGGCGACCAGGCCTTCTTTGCCCGCAACCCACTGCAGGTGGTCGGCGATGTCGCTAATTCCGATTCGCTTAAAATCGAAAATTTGGCATCGTGAGAGGATGGTCGGCAGCACCTTGTGCTTTTCGGTGGTCGCCAAAATAAAAATGGCATGCGCGGGCGGCTCCTCCAAGGTTTTAAGGAATGCGTTGAACGCGGCCTGAGAGAGCATGTGCACCTCGTCGATGATGTAGACCTTGTACTTGCCCATTTGCGGAGCAAAACGCACTTGATCGATTAGTTGCCTAATGTCATCGACGGTATTGTTGGACGCTCCATCGAGCTCAAAAATATTGAGGCTGTAGTCTAGGCCTTCGCCGGTGTGGACTTCGTTAATTCGGCGGGCTAAAATCCGCGCGCAGGTCGTCTTACCTACCCCTCTCGGACCCGTAAAAAGCAGAGCCTGAGCGAGTCGCCCGGTCAGAACCTCATGCTCCAGGGTTTCGGTAACGTGCGCCTGGCCCACCACCGACTCAAAGGCGGCAGGGCGGTATTTGCGGGCGGATACCAGGTAGTTATTTTCCATTGGAGCGGACTGCAAACCTACGGATTAGAATGCGATTGGCCACAGCCAAGAAAGGGCAAAAAACGCTGCTTGAGCGAGTAAAATTGGACCTGCCAAGCGGTTTGATCCAAGGCCCTTACCCACGATCCACTGGGCGATTAAGGCCACCACAAACCATGAGAGGTAGTTCTGCCAGGGGGCGATTCCGCCGGCAAAAATCCAAAGGCGGTGCGCGTGGGCAACCGGCTCAATGAGAACGTCCAGTGCAAGCATCAGGGCCGAGGCGAGTAAGGCTCGCTGAAGCCTGCTGCCGTTGTCTAAAAATTGAGCTACAAAAGACCCCGACGCCAGCGTCAGCATTACCCAATTTACTCCGATTAACCATGGCGTTTGGAGCACCTTAGGTCCTAGGCCTTCGAGGTAGACGTAGTTGCCGAAGGGGTACCCCGTATTGACTCCAATTACTTCGACGAGCAAGCCCAGGGCAAATACCGCCAAAAGTGCCCCCTTTAGAAATTCCGATTTGCTGCTAAACGAGAAGAGAAGGCCAAAACTGACCAATAAATGCACGGGCGTGAGCAAAACCATCCAGTCGGCAAAATCCGTTCGAAGGCCTACAGCACCCACTAAATGGGTTACTACTACGATGAGAAGCGCAACTCGGTAAGACATAGTCAAAGGTAGGGTTGAACACTTTGGATGCCCTAAGCGTTCGTGATTAAATGAAACCAGAACAACGTTTACTATGGCTAGGAATTGGGGCAGTAGCCGCAGGCCTAATCCTGTCGATGCTGTTCTTTGAGCCCGCCGAGCCTGAAACTTCCTACACCACGCAAATTCAGTCCAACCGCTTGCTCTTCTTCAAAAACATCCGCAGCTCAGGCTACGACCTCATCGAGGGCGATGGCATTCAGGTATTTGCACCAAAAGACCGCAGCGACTCGGGCTGGTACCAAATAATCGTGCACTGGCGCGCGGACCAAGCCCATATTCTTTGGGCGTCGAGCGAGGATTCAGCCAAGAACCCGGCCGCCAATTTGACTTTTTGCGAAGGAGTTTTGGGCGACAGCATCGCACAGAATAGGTATTGGAACAGTGCTCTGAAGGAGCTCGCCGAGTCACCCAATCCGCATTATGCGCTGCGGGATTACTTTGAACTAATAGACCGGCTGCCTAAAGTTCAGAATTATTGAGTATTATTTCTTATCTTCGCGCCCCTTTAAAGGAAACTTTCCAATGAAACAATACGAAACCGTTTTCATCCTAAATCCCGTCTTGTCTGATGATCAGATAAGGGAAACGGTGGATAAATACACCAACAGCATTAAAGCTGCTGGTGGCTCCATCATCAATGTAGAACGTTGGGGGCTGCGCAAGCTTGCCTACCCAATCAACAAGAAGATGACCGGATTCTACAACCTTGTAGAGTTCACGGCACCTTCTACCCTGATAGCTACCCTTGAGGTAGATATGAAGCGTGACGAACCCGTTCTGCGGTTCTTAACAATAGCCCTCGACCAGCACGGTGTAGCTTATGCCGCAAAACGTCGCGAAAAGGTTAAAAACGCCTAAGCCATGAGTACGACTACACCACTAGAGCCCACAGGCACCAGCGAAATTCGCTACCTGCAGCCTATTGCTATTGATTCGTCGGTGACGAAGAAGTATTGCCGATTCAAGAAATACGGCATTAAGCATATTGACCACAAAGACCCCGACTACCTATTGCGTTTTGTAAACGAGCAGGGAAAGATTCTTCCGCGTCGTCTTACTGGAACATCGTTAAAGTACCAGCGCAAATTGGCCCAGGCCATCAAGCGCGCGCGCCATCTTTCTCTGATGCCGTACGTAGCAGACAACCTTAAATAAACGGACGTCATGGATGTTATTTTAAAGCAAGACGTTGAAAACCTTGGTTTCAAGGACGACGTTGTATCAGTAAAGAACGGTTTCGGCCGCAACTACTTGATTCCACAAGGCTTCGCAATTCTTGCGACCGGTTCAGCCAAAAAAGATTTGGCCGAAGACCTTCGCCAGCGCGCCCACAAGGAAGCTAAAATGGTGGATGCCGCCACAAAGACCTCAGAAGCCCTGCGCAATGTGGAACTGAAGATCGAAGCCAAGGCTGGACTCGGCGGTAAGCTCTTTGGAGCCATCACCAACCAAGACGTGGCAGATCACCTCAGTAAGCTCGGTCACCAAATCGATAAGAAGTTCATTCAAATTGCCGGCGGATCCATCAAGGTCTCTGGCAAGAACAGCGCAAAGGTTCGCCTTCACCGCGATGTAGTGATTGACTTTCACTTCGAAGTGATTCCGTCCACCGAAGCATAAGCCTCGAAACAATTTGTTGAAAGCACCCCGCCATGAGCGGGGTGCTTTATTTTTACACCCTATGAACGCCGCACGACCATCCTGGATCGCCTTCGTTGCAGGGGCCCTTTTTGCCGCTGTTCCTATGCTGCCGGTGGCACAAAAATTAGGAGACAGCTCGCATTGGCCCATGCACCTGGCCGCCGGCTTCCTCATAATCGGACTGCTCGCAGTGGCGCATCGAGGTGGCACGTCGCAGTCGTCCCTGCCCAATTTGAGCACTTGGAGTGCGCTCTTGCTGCTTGCCATCGCCGTGAGCGGATTTTGGACCGTACCCCTCTTTGCAGCCAGTGAGGCAAAATTGGCCGTGGGCCGGTACGCAGGCTACGCCGCCGCCGCCTTAATCGGTTGGCGGTATGGACTCCGTGCGCTCCCTACCCTAGCATGGGGCATTTTAGGCGCTGCCATGGTTGAAGGATTTTCGGTGCTCGCGGACTTTGGGCAATCCACCAAGGCCATGGCCGACCCCTACCTGGCACCCGGAATTTTGGGGCACAAAAACTTCACGTCTTCGGCCATAGCCCTAGCCATTCCGGCCGCCTGGTACCTCTGGGGACGAAGCCAGAGCAGCGCGAAGAATGCGGCCTTAGCCGTCGGAATTCTGGCCCTGCTCGCCATCGTTCTGCTGCGCACCCGGAGCATCTGGATTGGTGCGGCCCTGTGGCTCCTTTTTAGCTTGGCTCGAAACATCCGCTCCTGGAAGCCTCTTTTGGGGGCTTCGCTTCTTGGACTTGTACTTATTGCGGCGGTGGTCTCCCGCCCAAAAATCCGCGAGGCCTTGATGGACCCCACCAACCTTCGCATTCGCAAAGTATTCTGGGACCATTCCCTAGCAATGATTAAGGCAGCGCCCTGGACGGGTGTGGGCGCCGGACAATGGCGAATCCACTTCCCGGGCTATGGCCTTCAGGGCATGAATCCTTCGGTGGCAGAGGGGATTACCGCCGAAGTTCGTCCCCACAACGACGCTCTTTGGATTGCCTCCGAGCAGGGCCTGCCGGGCCTGGCATCGTGGCTGCTGCTTTGGGGCGGACTCCTTGTTTCTTGGTTTAAAAACCGCCGAGAAGACGGCGCCGACCTGGTGGCCGGTCTTGGGATTATCGTATTGACCTACAGCATGTTTGAGTTCCCCCTAGAGCGGGCTGCCGTTTGGATTCCGTTTATGCTTGCCCTCGGTATGCTCACACCAAGCCGCTCGAGCGAGGCCAAGAGTCCAAACCTATGGATCGGGAGCATCGCCATTGCCGCACTGGCCCTCGCCTACCTTAACGCCTCGAGAGAAGGTTTGTCGTCAGAACAGGACCAGCAAGAATTACTTGCCTTAAACGAGCGTCAGGACGCACTGCGCTTGCTGCCTGCAGCCGTTCAAAGCCTCGACGCTTGGACTGAACTCGACCGCTTTGGCAACCCATCGCCCTACTTTGCAGGCATGTCTTCGATGGCTCTCGAGGCCCAACGGGGACCGATTACCACAACCAGTTTTGCCCAGGCCCGGTCCTACTTTGAGCAATCGTTGGAGCTGCATCCTAACCACGTGGTTACCTGGTACCAATTGGGCAACCTCTACCGATACCAGGGCAATGCCCTTGAAGCGGAATCAACCTACCGCAAATTGCTCCAGCGATCGCCACGGCATCCCGGAGGCCAAATGCACTTGGCTCATGCGCTGCTGGCACAAAACCGAGCCGAAGAAGCAGCCTCCGTGCTGTTTTCTGCCTTTGGCAGCGAAGCCTACTACCAGCAAGCGGACTACCGAAATGCCGCCATTCAAGCCCTTAGGCTCTGCCCCGACGCCGTAAAGCACCGCGACGTGAACCAGGTACTTAGGCTGCGCGCAGGCCTCGACGACCAGGCGCTCTTTGAAGCGTTTTTGGCCGAGAAAAGGAAGTTCTTGCGCTAGGCCAACCGAAGGCTGACCGGGCAATGGTCGCTGCCGTAGACCTCATTGTGTATTTCGGTCGATGCAACCCGGTCCATGAGCCGGCGCGAAACCAAATGGTAGTCCAGGCGCCAGCCGATGTTTTTGGCGCGGCCTCCGCTTCGCATGCTCCACCAGGAATACTTGACCACTCCTGGGTTTTGCTCGCGCCAGGAATCGACAAAGCCTGCGTCCAGCAAAAACTGAAGTCCGTCTATTTCGCTTTGGGTATAACCCGGCGTTCGGTTGTAGTTGGGCTGCGGATGGCTCAGATCAATGGGTTGGTGTGCCACGTTTAAATCGCCACAGAGCACCACCGGCTTTTTGGCATCAAGCCCCTTGAGGTATGCAGTCAGGTCGCGGTCCCAACGAGCCCGCTGCGGAATTCGCGACAGGTCGCCCTTGGAATTGGGCACATAGGTCGTCACCACGTAGAGGTCCTGAAACTCTGCCGTGATGACCCTGCCCTCGCCTTCGTGCTCCTCCACTCCCATGCCGTAGGAGACGCTGATCGGCTTGATTTTACTAATTATGGCCGTACCCGAATAGCCCTTTTTGTCGGCCTCGTGCGCGACGACGTGGTAGCCGAGTCCGTCCAAGACCTCTTTGGCCTGATCCACCGTGCACTTAATCTCCTGAAAACCCATTACGTCGGGGTTGAGTCCGCGCACAATCTCGTGCAATCCTTTGCCAGCAACTGCCCGAAGGCCGTTTACGTTCCAAGAAATAATGTTCATTGGCCGAAGGTACATTACCTTACCGCTATGCTCCGAGGGTCCATCCTGCTTTTGGCTGCCGTGCTCGCTTCGGGCTGCAGCGCTCCCCCAATAGGGCGGTTTGCGCTCGAGCAAAATCCCAGTCAGATCATGACTATGGAACTGTATCGAAGCCGCAGCACCTGGAGCTTCGTGCAAAGCTACCCGGGATTGGTTAACCGCGTCGAAATGGACCGAAGAGGCAACCTCCTGGGCCACGAACTGACCGCCGGAAGCCAGGTGCTAAGCTCAAGGAGGGAAGGTTCTGAACTAATTCTGCCTGCCGGCCGCGTCCCGAGCCCAGACAGCCTCTACCACCTGAGCGCACTTACTGCCCTACCCCTGCTCCTGCCCAAAATTCAAAGCCTCTCCCTGGGTTCGTCGGCGCAGGTTAGCGCGAGTACGGCACCCTCGGGTGACCTTGTAGTCATAGAATGGACCTGCACCGCACGAAGCAACAGTGAACGGCGCTACCTAGCCCGCTATGAAGTCACTACGGCAGACCTTAGGTACACCAAGCAGCGGGGCCGATGGGCCCTGCAGTCGGCCGAATACCGCGAGCGTGAATACGTGCAGCGATGGAATAGGATTCCGCGCCGCTAAGCCTCTTACATGTTGCGGCGGTACTGACCGCCCACTTCAAACATGGCCTCGGTAATGGCACCTAAAGAGCACACTTTAGCAGCTTCCATGATGGCATCAAACATGGGCTCGTTGGTCAATGCCGCACGACTAATACGGTCCAATGCCTGGGCAGACTCGTCCTTACGGACTGCCTGAATCTGCTCTACCCGGGCAATCTGCCGTTCCTTCTCGTCGACCTCAGCGCGGATTACCTCGCCCGGAATAAGGGTTGGGGAACCTTTGCTGCTCAAGAAGGTATTCACGCCAATAATGGGGAACTCGCCGGTGTGCTTGAGCATCTCGTAGTGCATCGACTCCTCCTGAATCTTGCCTCGCTGGTACATGGTCTCCATCGCTCCGAGCACGCCACCGCGCTCGTTAATGCGGTCAAATTCCAGAAGAACAGCGTCTTCGACCAAGTCGGTCAGCTCTTCGATGATAAAGGAACCCTGAATCGGGTTCTCGTTTTTGGCCAAGCCCAGTTCCTTGTTGATAATCAACTGAATGGCCATCGCACGGCGCACACTTTCTTCGGTCGGAGTCGTGATTGCCTCGTCGTAGGCATTGGTATGCAGCGAGTTGCAGTTGTCGTAGATGGCATACAGGGCCTGCAGCGTGGTTCGAATGTCGTTAAAATCAATCTCCTGAGCGTGCAAGGACCTGCCCGAGGTCTGAATATGGTACTTCAGCATTTGCGCCCTGGGGTCCGCTCCGTACTTATTTTTCATGGCTTTAGCCCAAATCCGGCGTGCCACGCGTCCGATTACGGCATACTCCGGGTCGATTCCGTTGCTAAAGAAAAAGCTCAGGTTCGGACCAAATGCGTTGATGTCCATGCCTCGGCTGAGGTAGTACTCTACGTAGGTGAATCCGTTGGCCAGGGTGAATGCAAGTTGAGAAATCGGGTTGGCGCCCGCTTCGGCAATGTGGTAGCCGCTGATCGACACCGAGTAGAAATTCCGCACCCTGCGGTCAATGAAGTAGGCCTGCACGTCACCCATCAGGCGAAGCGCAAATTCGGTGCTGAAAATGCAGGTGTTTTGCGCTTGATCCTCCTTGAGAATGTCGGCCTGAACCGTTCCCCGCACCTGATTCAGCGCATCATCCTTGATGGCCGCATAGACCTTTGCCGGCAGCACTTCGTCGCCCGAAATGCCGAGGAGCATGAGGCCCAAACCGTCGTTGCCCTCGGGCAAGGTGCCGTGGTAGCGCGGACGAACCTGACCCTTGGCTTCGTACTTGGCCTGCAGAACCTTCTCTACCTCAGACTCTAGGCCATTGAGCTTAATGTACTTCTCGCACTGCTGGTCGATCGCGGCATTCAAAAAGAACGCGAGCACCATCGGGGCGGGCCCGTTAATGGTCATGGACACCGAGGTGGCGGGGTCGCAAAGATCAAAGCCGCTGTACAAACGCTTTGCGTCGTCGAGGCAGCAGACCGAAACCCCGGCGTTGCCGAGCTTTCCATAAATATCGGGGCGTCGACCCGGGTCGCGTCCATAAAGTGTTACCGAATCAAAAGCAGTCGAAAGCCGTTTGGCGGGCGTACCCAACGACACATAGTGAAAGCGCTTATTGGTCCGCTCTGGACCGCCCTCGCCGGCAAACATGCGCGTCGGATCCTCGCCCTGGCGCTTGAAGGGGTACAGTCCTGCCGTGTAGGGGAACATGCCCGGAACATTCTCCTGAAGCTGCCAGCGAAGAATATCACCCCAGCTGCGGTAGGATGGAGTCACAACCTTGGGAATATCTGAATTCGAAAGGGACTTCGTGTGGGTGGGCAGCTTAATGTCCTTGCCCCGAACCTGGTAGACGTACTCGGGGTTTTTGTAGCGCTGCCGCAGGGCATTCCAACCTTCGATTAGGGCCCAGTTGTGCGGATCCAAATCCCGCTTGCGCAGCTCGTAGGCCTCTTGAATGCCTTTGGCCAATCGGTCGCGGTCGTCCAGCTTTGACGCACGCATCTCGCCTTCAGCCTTGTGCAGGCTATAAAGTGCATCCGCCACGTCGGCTTGGTGGTCCGCCCATGCGTTGTAGCTGCGGATTCCCTCTGATATCTCGCTCAGGTAGCGGGTTCGGTGGGGCGGAATCACAAAGAGCTTCTCGCCCGGCTCCTTGACCACTTCTGGGGCCAATTGCCACTGGTCGTTTGCAGTTTTTGTCCTGAGCGCATCGACGATGGCCGCAAACAGACGGTTGGTACCGGGATCGTTGAACTGGCTGGCCATGGTGCCAAAAACGGGCATGTCGTCCAAGGGGTCATCCCAGCGTAGGTGGTTACGTTGGTACTGTTTTTTAACGTCGCGGAGCGCGTCGAGGGCTCCGCGCTTATCAAATTTGTTGAGGGCAATCAAGTCGGCAAAATCGAGCATGTCAATTTTCTCGAGCTGCGTGGCTGCGCCGTATTCTGGGGTCATCACATAAAGCGAGACGTCGCTGTGGTCAAGGATTTCCGTATCTGATTGGCCAATTCCACTGGTTTCTAGTACAATCAGGTCGTACTTGGCCGCCTTGAGCACAGTTAGGGCGTCGCTGACGTGCTTGCTCAGGGCAAGGTTGCTCTGGCGCGTAGCAAGAGAACGCATGTAGACGTTGTCGTGGTTGATGGCATTCATCCTAATCCGGTCGCCGAGCAGGGCCCCTCCGGTCTTGCGCTTGGACGGATCCACACTCACCAAACCAATTTTAAGGCCCGGAAAATGGCGAAGCACGCGGCGTACGAGCTCATCGACCATGGAGCTTTTGCCGGAACCTCCGGTGCCGGTGATGCCCAAAACCGGAGCCTGATTCAGGGCTGCTAAAGCCTCGACCTCAGCCCTTAGGGTTTCGTAGACAGCAGGAGCATTTTCTGCGGCAGAAATCATGCGGGCCACCGAACGAGGCCTTTGAATTTTAACTCCTTCGAGGGCATCTTCAACCTGACTTCCGATGGCAAAATCACAGCGCTCCAGAAGGTCGTTAATCATGCCCTGAAGGCCCATAGTCCTTCCGTCGTCGGGGTGGTAGATCCGAGTAATTCCGTAGGCCTGAAGTTCTTGAATTTCACTGGGCAAAATAGTTCCACCGCCGCCGCCAAAGATTTTAATGTGCCCCGCTCCGCGTTCCTCCAGCAAGTCATGCATGAACTTGAAGTACTCCAAATGCCCGCCCTGGTAGGAGGTCATGGCAATGGCGTTGGCGTCTTCTTGAATGGCGGTCTCCACCACCTCTTGGGCGCTGCGGTCGTGGCCCAAATGAATAACTTCGGCCCCTGACGACTGCAAGATGCGTCGCATTATGTTAATGCTCGCGTCGTGCCCGTCAAAAAGCGAGGCCGCCGTAACAATTCGAATCGGATGCTGGGGCTTGTAGGGTTGGGATTCCACCATAAAAGCAAAGATACCGCGCAGACCGAGACCCCTACTGCCCGATCGCTCGGTCGAGCAGATCCGCAAAGGTCCGCCAGTGACGAAACTCAAAGTCAGGAATTGCCTGAGCGTCAGGCGCAATGGCATCCGCGGCGTGAAACCAGGCCGTGCGCATACCAACTCCCTGCCCACCAAGTACATCCCGGAGCAAGGAATCTCCGACCATCCACGACTCCTGAGGACTGGCCCCCGCTGCGTGAAGTGCTGCCGTGAAAATCCCTGGACTGGGCTTGTAGGAGCCCGCACGGTCCGAAGTCATGCTTACTGTGAAGAACTGGCTCAATCCCAAGGCAGCCACCTTGCGCTCTTGGGGTTCCGACACCCCATTGGTGATGAGATGCAGCTGGTGTCCGACTTGGCGAAGCTCCTCTAGAGCCTCTGCGGCACCGTCGTAACCCTGACCGAGGTCAGGCAATCGCTTCTTGAGTCGGGATTCGCAGTCTTTGGCAAGTTCTTTAAGGCCTTTGGGCGAACCCTGAACCAGTCCCATTTCGCGAAACAGGAGCGCAAACCGACGCGCCCTGACGTATTCTACTCCGAGGTTATGGTCTTGAATGTGGTCCCAAAGGCGGTCGTTGATGGCCAAATAGCACGCTGCAAATTGCGCAGAGGTCCCGTATGAATCCCATCCCAAGTCCGCGTGGAGTTCTTCAAAAAAGATCCTGTGGTTGCCCTCATGGTGCCAAAGAGTGCGATCAAGATCAAAAAAAAGATGGGCCATGGTGCAAAGGTCGATGCGGGGGCTCGAGGAATGTCAAAAAAGTTAACCTTAACCACACGGGCGTGGCACTTGTTTGCTCTATTTTTGGTGCTTAATTAAAACGTATGACGCCTCGTACCATTCTTTATCTGCGCATCGCCTTAGGGGTCATCGCAGTTTTATTTGCCTTTCGCATTTACCGAATCATCATGGAGCCCATTGAGTTCCAGAAAATTAAGGATCGCCGCTACGAGGCGGTAATCATGCAGCTCGAGCAGCTCCGCGAAGCGCAGCTCGCCTTCAAAAATGAATACGGCATGTATGCCTCCGAAGTTTCTACCCTGGTAGACTTCATCAAAAACGCAGAAGTGACGATTGTAGAGCGCAAGGATTCCTCGTTCATGCAGTACAACAAGGTCTACCAAATTGACATGAACAAAGACACCATCATCTACCGCGTGATCGGCAGCGCCCCCGCACTGACGAAACTCCGCAGCCAAAGAGAAGATTTGTTCCCCGAAGACCTCAACCTAGACGACTTGCTCACCATTAAATACAGCCAAGATTCTACCTTTAAAATGGGTACTGCGGTGATTGAGAAAAATGGAATTAAAGTGCCCGTGTTTGAAATCAAGGCGAGCAATGCTGCCATATTCAGCGAATTCTACGGCAAGTACGAAAACTACATTAAGCGCTTAAAAAACAGCGATTTAATCGTCGGTTCGCTCACCGAGCCAACCCTTAGCGGCAACTGGAACTAATCGCTTTGACTCCATCAGTTTGGGTTGAACCCTCTAGCGGACTCCAATGGCATGATGAATCATTCTGCATGCTGGTGCCCAAAAATAGTGCGGACTCCGACTGGCGAATCGTCGACCCTCAAGGAAGCTCCTGGTTTCGCAGTCCTTTGGATGAGCGCTACCACTTAGTCTACCGCTTTTCTGAAAGCCCAGAGGGAGCGCAACCCCTAAGTCTTTTTAACCTTCGCAGGTGGCTCAGCAGCCGACCTACCGGCCGGGCAGTTCGGGCCCAGTGGTGGAACGACCGTTTAGAGCTCGCCGCCTTAGACGGAACCCTAATTAAAGCCCATGCGGTGCATCGGGCCCCAAGTGCCGAGGATGCCGCGTACTTTGCCTTGCTCCTGTTTGACCAGCTTGACTGGGCAGGCAGCACGGTACCGTTGTTTTGGGAAGGGGAAGGAAGCGAAGACGTCCAGAAGTGGACGAAGCATTTTATTGCGCACTGGCACAGCCGTTCCCTTGAGGGCGTTTTGGGACTCGCATCGTGAGAATAATCCGAGGTTCCCACCGCGCCAAAATCCTTCGAGCTCCGTCAAGCCTGCCCGTGAGGCCTACTACCGACATGGCCAAAGAAGGCCTTTTCAACATCCTTGAGAACCACCTAACCTGGAGCGAAGTGCGGGCTCTCGACCTCTTTGCCGGCACCGGGAACCTCAGCTACGAAATGGCCAGCCGCGGATGCCCTGACGTTACCGCGGTGGACAGCTACCGAGACTGCGTCCGCTTCATTCAAAAAACCGCAGAACAGCTTCAGCTTCCCATTCGCACGGTGGGCGAAGACGCCATGCGCTTTGTGCAGCGCAATCCCAGCCGCTGGAACGTCATTTTGGCAGACCCGCCCTACGACTTTGCCCACTACCCTGCGTTGGCCGACCTGGCCCTTGCACGCCTTACCGAAGACGGACTGCTCGTAATCGAGCACAGTGCCGCCACCGATTTTAAGGAGCATCCGAACTTCACGGAGGTGCGCCGCTACGGCAGCGTACACTTTAGCTTTTTTGCAGCGCCTTAAGCCAAGCCGCTACCGCCCGACTTCGGTGGCTGATGAGGCTTTTTTCGCCTTCCTGCATCTCGGCAAAGGTTCTGCCGTCGCCCTCAGACGGAACAAAAAGTGAATCGTAGCCAAATCCCTGACTGCCGCGCTCTGCTTGGGTGATTTCTCCTTCAACCTGGCCCAAATAAAGGGAGGTACCCTCTTGGGTAGTCCAGGCCAAAACGGTCTTGAATCGAGCTTTGCGCTCTGCCGCACCTTGCATGTGCACAAGAAGCTTGGCTCGGTTGTCGGAATCTGATTTTTGAGGACCCGCATAGTAGGCGCTGTGAACCCCTGGAAGACCATCTAAATAATCCACTTCAAGTCCGCTATCGTCCGCAAGGCTGGGTAGACCGCAGGCACGCCAAAGAAACTCGGACTTTTGCTGGGCATTCTCTTGAAGGGTCGTCCCGTCTTCAGGGAGCTCTCCTGCAATACCTAAATCCGAGGGGGTCAGCAACTCCCAATGTTCAGGAAGCACAGCCCTTAGTTCGCGAATCTTGTGCGGATTCTGGCTTGCAAGCACCAATTTCACTGGGTACGGTCTAAAACGTGATCCTGGTCCGCAATGGCGCGAAGGCCTTCAGGAACCGAAGCGCGCACAATCTGGGCAAGGGCCTCCACCATTCCTTTTTTGGGGTTGCCCGGCATGGTCAATAGGGCGACTTGCCTAACGGGGCGGGGTTCCGCAATAGGCTTGACCCGTTTTTGGCGGACCGCTGAGAGTTCGTCAATGGCCAACTGGGGCAAAAGCGTCATTCCAAGGCCCTCGTCGGCAAGGCGCACTAGGGTTTCAAACTGCCCAACCTTGACCGTTATGCGTTCGTTGGGCCGCTCCACTCCGCAAAGCTTAAGAACCTGGTCCCTAAAGCAATGACCCTCTGGAAGCAGCAGGATTTGCTCCATCTTGAGCTCCGAGGAGGTCAAGAATAAATCCCGAGACTTGGGGTGACCCTCGGGCAAGTAAGCAAAAAGTGGTTCGCGGTAGAGGGCCTCCTGCACAAAGTGACTGGGTGAGATCGGAACCGCCAGTATGGCCGCATCCAGCAAGCCCGAGTCCAGCTTCTCGAGGAGCTGGTCCGTCATGGCCTCCTCGATCTCCAGTTTTAGGTTGGCAAACCGACGCAGCAGTTCAGGGGCAAAACGCGGAATCAGGTAGGGTGCAATGGTAGAAATTATACCCAAGCGGAGCCTACCCTCCAGGTGCATGTGAAAGTGCCGGCTAGCCTCAAGGAGGTTATGAGCCGAGTGCATCGTCCGTTGGGCATGAGCCAATACCTGAACTCCCAGTGGGGTGAGTTGAATGGGTTGGCTCCGGCGGTCCACCAAACTTCCTTGAACGAGCTCTTCTAATTTTTGAATTTGGGCCGACAATGTTGGCTGCGAAACACCACAGGCCTTGGCAGCCCTACCAAAATGGCAGTGCTCCGCTAGGGCCTCAAAGTACTGCAGCTGAATTAGGGTAATTGCCACGGAGCGTTCCATCGTTCCCACCGAAGATAGGGCACATTAACCGCCCCAAAACCTTGGTAAAAGCGGGCTAAACCCTCTGCCGAGGTTCCCTCGAAGTCGAGAATCTTCCAGCGTCCAACGGCCATCGTGATGAACTCATTGATGAGCCAAGTCATGGAGTTGCTCTCGCGTCCCTCGGGGGTGGTGGCGCTAAAAAGCAGCAGAGCACGATCCCCAGAAAAAGCCACAAAAATGCCAGCAAGCCATTGGTTGCCTTCGCCCAGCGCAGCCCAAACCGCTCCCCTGCCTTGGTGCAGCAGGTGGTACATGGCCGTCTTCATGGCCTGATCGTAGCCCTTGGGAATCGCATACTTCTCCCCTTGATTTTGGGCGAAATAATTCCATAATTCCTCGGGATTGCTGTACTCCCAGAGCTGGTTGACCCCGGCCTTCGCGAGATTTCGGCGGGTCTGGCTTGAATAAGCCTGGTGCAGTGCCTCGTAGCTCCCGTCCAGCCGAAGCTCGTAGTTAGGTGCTGAGTACCATCGCTCCCAACCTGCCTTGCGCCAATGCCAACCACGGTCTGCATACCATCCAGTCGGCCTGCTCATGCTCAGGCGCAGTCGGAGCAGCCTCGGCAGCGCGTCCAAGGCCTCCCTAAGCCGCTCAGGATCGTCTGCTGCCCTGCCCAATGGTCCGAGCCGCTGGGCTCCAAACGGGCAAAATGCCTGCTTAAAACCCCATTTACTCCGCCCGAGGGCAAAAGGAAGAATGAGGTCTTCGGACTGCAGCGCCATCCAGTTAATACCCAAACAATCCAAATAGCCCATGCGGTCGTAGGGGAAGCCGTCGCTGCGAAGCGCGTGGGCCAGTTCCCACTCTTCTTCGTTGGGGTTGTCGGTGGTTTTAAATGGGCTCATTGGGGCGCGCGCTGGGTAGCGCATTGTGTGGCGAATTCTGCCAACCAAAGTTCGAGGCCCAAGCGCCAATTCTCAAAATTATTTGCATTTCGCTCTGCCTCGGGTCGTGGACCAAAAATTCGCCAGTGCGTTCCCACCCGAAGCGGGGCGCCTACCGACCACGCTGCCGCCTGCAGTTCATGCAAGGCATCGGCTATTTCGCGCGGACTCCTCCCGATAAAGTTCTGGTCCATTGCCGACACGGGCACTAAACTAAAGCCCTCGTCATGGGGAACGGCGCTGGCCCATCCCGCTCGAAACCCCGGGGCGTCGGCGAATTCTAAGGACCAATCTTCGGTCAGACCGAGATCAGAAAGCGCGTTTGCAGCTTCGCTTTGGCCTGCATTGCGCAGAAAGTGAAACCGCTGGCGAAGCACGGGGCGATTTAGAATATGCTCGAGGGTCGCAAGCTCCTCGCGATAGCCGCCCGGGCGATCGTGGCTGCCGTAAGATAGGTGGCTCGCGACCTCAAACCTCATTTGCAGCTGCCGAAGGGCTTCATGAACTGCCTCATGCTTGGCCTCTACGCCCCGATCGTAGGGCCCCCTACGACTCGAAAGTAGGGCAAAAAACTGAAGACCCAGGTTAGGATGCCTCTTCTGCAAGCCCACCCAGTAGGTCATGCTATAAAAGGGATCCGGGCCCTGCAGGCGCTCCCTAACGGCGTACCAAGCACCCATAAACAGATCGCGAAGCAATCCACCCAGGAATGAAATCCAACCGCGACCACGGTAGGCAAAAAGATGATCAATATCCACCACCACAATTGGGTCAGGGCGAAGCAATTCAGGCATTGCTATGCCGAGCATTCGCCCCAACTCCCTGGCTCGAAGCTCCGCCTCCGGAAGGGCCAGGCTTCGCTTGGCGCTGCGACCCATCGGGCGAAGGTGCTCGTCCTTGGGCAAAGTCTGCTCCCAGAAATAGGTTCGCCACAGGATCCAGGCCGCGTGATCATCGGCTTGGGGCTCTACTGCACTCGGGGAATCAAGCCACCCCGAATCCCCCCAGTCAAGGGCATCCTCACTCTGACCAAACGAGACACTACGGCCCCAGGCCTGCCCCAGCAGCCTTGCCGTGTCGCGGTGGGCGAGCCCCGGGTTGCTGTGCTTGAGAACCGTGGTCATTGATTTAAAATATGCAATCCCGCCGCCAAGGACTCCGCCATGCGCACTGCGGACCGCCCGTCGCCGTAGAGCTCCGGAACCGCCGGGCTGCCCAACTCGTTCCAGGCGGCAAACTGAGCCCTAATTAGCGACTCAAGGTCGGGTAGGTCTGGATTGATCAGTGCCGTCCAGCCTGACTCCACGAGCTCGGTCCATTCCGTTTCGCTTCGCAAAACAATACCGCGCCGGCCCGCAAAAAAGGCCTCCTTCTGGAGTCCGCCCGAGTCAGTGATTACCCAGGCGGCATCGTGGAGTGCCTCCAAAAGCGCGGACCTCGTCATAGGCTGGCAATCGGGAACATTCGTACTGCTAAGGCCAATGGCCCTATGGCGGGGGTGCCGAGGCCAAACAACCTCATAATCACGGGCCAAACCATCCAAGGCCTCTTCGAGCGCCTGCAATCGCCTCGGATTATCAATATTGGTGTTGCGGTGAAGGGTGACGAGGACTTTCCTTCCTTCTCCAGGACGGTAGGGGCGCCTCGGGAATGCATCCAGCATCAAATCTCCGGGCCTATCTACCCATGGGCGGCCAGTGTCCAGCCCCTCCTTGCGAAGCTGCCTTAAGGCCCCCTCCGTGGGTGCCCAGAGCCAGTTCGCCCGCTGGTCCACCCAAACTCGGTTGTATTCCTCGGGCATGGCGTCGTTGAAGCTTCTCAAACCTGCCTCAGCATGAGCAAGAGGAAGGCCGAGCTCCAAGGCTGCCTTAGCCCCCAATAGGGTAGAATCCGTGTCGCCGTAGACCACTACTGCATCAACCTGCGCTTCTTGTAATGCAGCGACTAAATGGTGCAAGTCTGCGATTCGGTCGCTCCAAACCCCCGAGTAGTCGGGCCTAAGTCCCAGTTCTTGCCAAAATGAATCGTTCATGCTCGAGTCAAAATGCTGGCCCGTGTGCGCAATCCAGTTTTGGCCTCCAGCCTCAGCGACAGCCGCAACCAAGGGCTTCAACTTGATAAATTGGGGCCGTGCACCCACAACGTGGGCAATCTTGCGGGGGGCTAAGGTCCAGGCATCCATCCTCTGTCGGCAAAACTAACGTATTGGTTCTGCCCAATAATCAAATGATCCAAACAGGTTAGCTCCAGAATCTTCGCACCTTCAACGAGTCTTTGGGTTAGCCGACGATCTTCCTCCGACGGCTCTAGCCGCCCGCTCGGGTGGTTATGAGCCACGACCAAAGCGGGACTGCGCAGTGCCAAGGCCCGCTGGTACACCACCCTAACGTCGGCAGCCGTTGCCGTCCACCCTCCGCGACCAACGCATTCGTAGTGAATAATCTTGTTGGCACGATTCAGGTAAACAACCCAAAATTGCTCGTGGTCTAGTGCGGACATGCTTGGATTCAAGAGCTGAAAGACGTCGTCGGAACCCCGAATAAACCGATCGCGCCCGACCGACTCGTTGCCGGCAGCGCGCCGCCCGAGCTCAAAGGCCGCCGCAACCGCCGCAGCCTTGGCCAAACCCACCCCACCCATGCCCTGAAGAGCGAGCACGTCGGCCGAGGCGAGACGCTGAAGTTGCCCCCCGTACTCCTCGAGCAGGGCTCGAGCCAGATCAACCGCGGAGTTCTCTCGGGTTCCCGACCTTAAAATGAGCGCGAGGCACTCCGCTGACGTCATGCCTCGAATGCCTTGAGCCATAGCCCGCTCTCGGGGGCGCTCCTCTTCGCTCCATGAGCGAATGGAACGAGCATTGTATTCCTGATTCATGCCCCAAAACTCATACTGCTTTGAGGACCTAGTCGTCGGTTAAACGCATACAAGCATTTACCAAAAACGAGCCCAAACAAAAAAACCGCCTCTCTCGAGGCGGTTGAAGTAAACCATTAAAAGCACAAGGCCTTAGGCCATATGATTGACGTGCTTTGACAAGCTCGACTTCAAATTTGAAGCCTTGTTCTTGTGAATAATGTTGCGCTTGGCCAGCTTGTCGAGCATTGAGCTCACAATCGGCAACTGAACTGCAGCAGCAGCCGCGTCAGTCAAAGAACGCAGTGCACGCACCGCATTACGGGTGGTCTTGTGGAAGAACTTGTTGTGAACGCGCTTGGCCTGGATTTGGCGAATGCGCTTCAACGCAGATTTATGATTAGCCATAGGAGCTATTAGTTAATTAAGTGACCCGTACGGGATTTGAACCCGTGATCTTCTCCGTGAAAGGGAGATGTCCTGAACCGCTAGACGAACGGGCCCATCGTTTTGGGTGCGCAAAGATATAGAATTCCCCCACAACCAACAACAAAGGATTGAGAAACTTACGACCCCGAGGGACGAAATCCCAGTCTTTTGCCAGTTCGCTGCCGAAGTTCCTCGCGAATACCCTCTAAAGCCAGAACAGAAACTTCCTGAACGTCCTTGAACGGAGCGGCCTGCAAATCAAAGTCCATTGCCGTGACCATCAGGCGATAAAGCCAAATTTTTAGCACCTCTGGGCTCAATTCAGACTCCGCCAGCGGCAGGTTCAAAGGGCCCAAACCCTCGGCAAAATGGTGCCCCTCTCCGTTCACAAAAAAACGACTCATCAGCGTTCCCAAGTCGTTTAGCCGGCGCATTCTAAAGGAGTCCGACAAAAAGTTATAGACATGAATGAGGCCAAAATAGGCCCGTTTGGGATTCGTTTTGACGTAGGCCGTCTCCATGACACTGTGGCCCTCAGGCAGCAAAAACGCATTAGTATGCACCTGAAACACCAAAGAGTCTCCCGAGAAGCGAATTTCAAATTCAAACTCGCCGCGGTCCACAAACTCCACCACCACAGAACGGTCAATACCAACCATCTTGCTGTTTAAATCAAGGGCGACCGACTGAACGACAGTCCGCAATTGGGCAAAAGCCAACAAAACGCGACGGTGTACCAGCTGTTTGTTGCTGGACTTCGTAGCCAGCGTTTGGAGGATTTGCTCCGGATTGGATTCGGTATTCATAGTTAGTAGGCTCGTGCAAAAAGTACCCGCTGGATCGATGGCGCTCCCGTAAGGACGCAGGCGCCGTCTTCGAGCGGATTATCAATGGGAATACAGCGTATGGTCGCCTTAGTACGTTCTTTAATGCGCTCTTCGGTCTCTGGAGTACCGTCCCAATGGGCCATCACAAAGCCACCCGCTTCGATGGCCGCCTCAAACTCAGCCCAGGTATCCACTCGATGCATGCTCGCCGCCAAGCGGGCCGAGGCGCGGTCCAAAAGAGCCTGCTGAATTTCTTCGAGGCGCGCGGGAATAGAATCCGCAAGTCCTTCAATAGCAACGGATTCCTTAGTCAAGGTGTCTCTTCGGGCCAGCTCCACCACCCCGTTCTCCAGGTCGCGCGGACCAATACCCATGCGCAAGGGGACCCCCTTTAGCTCGTACTCGTTAAACTTCCAACCGGGCTTGTAGCTGTCTCGGTCGTCGTACTTCACGCGGACTCCTTTGGCGCGCAAGTCCGCAACCAACTTCTTTGCAACCAATGAAATGGCCTGCAATTCGTCTTCGCCGCGGTAAATCGGAACAATCACCACCTGAATGGGTGCCAGCTTGGGGGGCAAGACGAGTCCGCTGTCGTCGGAATGCGTCATGACCAAGGCGCCCATCAAACGCGTAGAAACGCCCCAAGACGTGGCCCAAACGTGCTTCACCTGGCCGTCGCGGTCCTGAAACTTGACGTCAAAAGCCTTCGCAAAATTCTGGCCCAAAAAATGACTGGTTCCGGCCTGAAGGGCCTTGCCGTCTTGCATTAAAGCCTCAATGCAGTAGGTCTCCAGGGCTCCGGCAAATCGCTCGTTGGCCGTTTTGGTGCCTTTTACCACAGGAATCGCCAGAACGGTCTCGGCAAACTCCGCATACACTTCAAGCATTTGTTCTGCCTCTGCGATAGCCTCCTCTCGGGTGGCGTGGGCCGTGTGCCCTTCTTGCCAAAGAAATTCGGTAGTCCGCAAAAAGAGCCGAGTACGCAATTCCCAGCGGACTACGTTCGCCCATTGGTTCACTAAAATCGGCAGGTCGCGGTAGCTCTTGACCCAGCCGCGGTAGGTGTCCCAAATAATGGTCTCCGAGGTGGGGCGCACGATGAGCTCTTCCTCGAGCTTGGCGTCTTCGTCCACAATGATTCCCTTGCCGTCGGGTGAGTTTTTGAGCCGGTAGTGGGTTACGACGGCGCATTCCTTAGCAAAACCGTCTACGTGCGCTGCCTCTTTGCTGAAGTAGCTTTTGGGAATAAAAAGCGGGAAGTAGGCATTTTCGTGGCCCGTCTCCTTGAACCGTCGGTCGAGTTCCGCCTGCATGCCCTCCCAAATGGCGTAGCCGTGGGGCTTGATGACCATGCAGCCGCGCACGCCAGAATTCTCGGCGAGATCCGCCTGAATAATGAGCTCGTTGTACCATTTGCTGTAGTCGACTTCGCGAGGCGTGAGATTCTTCGCCATTATTTGGTATAAAAATTGGTTCTTTGACTTACTGAACCTCAAAAGTACGTCCAATGCGCTCCTACCTAATCCTCCTTCCTCTTGCTGCCCTGCTGACTGCCTGCGGCAGCCAAGGCACCTACCGCGATTTTGACGGAAGCTACTCCTGGACCAACACCCAGGCATACCGCGAAGGCTATCAGTCTGGATTTGACCGAGGCTACCAAGAAGGAATCGAGGACCAAGACCTAGACGACCGCGGCGCCGAATCCAGAAATCGAGCCGGGCGTACACGGACCATAGTCCGATATGTTTACTACCCCACCTACTACCAAAACTGGAGCCAACCCTGGATGCATCCCTATGGCTATGGGGGTGGATGGAACCAAGGCAACCCATGGAACCGCAGAAACCGCTGGAATGACCACTGGAACTACCCCTGGGGCTACGGAGGAGGAACCTACTGGAACGATCCCTGGGCCTTTGGCGGTGGCAACTACTGGAACGATCCATGGGGCTGGAACAGTCCTTGGGGCAACGGCGGATACTACTATGGTTACGGGGGCTATGGTGGCTACGGCTGTTTTGGCTGCTTCGGCGACTACAACCGATGGAACAATCAAGGCTGGGGCGGAACCCAGCCTGGCGGCGGTGGCTCGGGTGGAGGTACTGCCGAACCTACCCCCGACGACGGAATACGGCGCCAGCAAATTCAATCGGGAGCAGTGCCCTACCGACGTCCGGTTGTAGTAAATAACCCTGGAGGCGGGCGTCTTGAAACCACCCCAACACTTGAAGTTCGGGAGACTCGTGAAGGATCCTCAATCGTCGAACGACCAATTCAACGCCCGGGAAGCATTGCAGAACCCCAGCAGAGCCGGAGCGGCGCGCAAACTCGGCCAGCAACGAGCGCTCCACAAAGCACAACCCAGCCGGTTCCGCAGCGAGAAGTTCGGCCGGCCTCTGCCCCGGAGCGAAGGCCAGCAACCAATACGACGAGCCCTAGCCGGTCCGGAGGCTCTGCACCCTCTGTGCAGCAGCCGCAGCGTCAACCGAGCAGCAGCCCACAGCGGAGCAGCCCAAGCACTCGACGACCCCTGTAGCCATGAACCGCAACCCGTATTTAGTTCTGATTGCTTTAAGCATCGGACTTGCATCCGCCCATGCTCAAAGCACCATGAGCGCCGTGTGGATGCAACGCAACCAGCTCTTTGGCACCGCCCGATACAACGGTTCTGCCGGTGCACTCGCGGCCTTAGGGGGCGACGGCACGTCGAGTCTTGAAAATCCGGCCCTGATGAATTCGAGCAGCTTTGGCGGAATGGAATTGAGCGGCTACTTTCGGTCGGACCGAGCGGACTTGAATAGCCAAGGAGCGGGAATTGGCCAAGCCTACATCGTAGGTTCATGGCGTCACAACAGCAAAGCTCGATTTTCACTAGGTCTAGCTCACCAGCAGCAAGGTTGGTTCCCCAACTACTGGATTCAGTCCGAAACGAACCCACAGGAGTCCGCTGTTTCTGCCTGGATAACAGAGTCCAATGGACTCAGCCCAGACCAACTTCTAAGCAGCGGACTCTACGACGCCTATGCAGCCTACATGGGCTACCTAACCAACGTAGGAGCAGGCAATCAGTACAGCGCCGACGCAGAGGGCCTGCCCACCTACCGCCAGCAGCGCTTTGTGCGTGAGTATTCAAGTTCGTCGTGGTCGGTTCCGATTGCAATCAAAACGTCAAAGATTTCGGTAGGCCTTAGGATAGAGAGCCGCACCGGGCGCGCGCAGGAACGGCTTATTTTGACCGAATCGGGATTCAGCCCCATTGGCTTGACCAAGGCCTACGAAAAAACCGTGGTTGACAGCAGCAACTGGAGCCTGTGGTCCTTGAAGCTTGGAATTGCCTTTCAAGCCACTAAGAATTTGCGAATAAGCGCAGCTCTGCAGCCCGCGACCACCACCGAAGTGGACTGGGATTACCGGAACCGAGTAAGCCCAGAAGCCAACGATCCCGCGGTTACTCTGACGTCGTTTGAGCTCTTCGACAAGCAAAAATTCAGATACCAACTGCCCGTTCAAATGCAACTCGGCGTTGCTAGAACCTTTGGAACCAAGGCTGCGCTGACCGGGGTTTGGATTTACCATGGTGCCGTGAATGCACTGATCAGCAGCCCCCTCTCCTACTACGACATTGGCCGGTCTATGGCCGATGAACTTCGAACCCACCATCAGTTTAGACTCGGTGGCGAGTACCGCCTGACCGAAGAATGGACGGCTCGGTCCGGATTTCAGTGGTCGGGATCGGCCACGATCTTCTCAGACCACAGCGCGCAACGCATGCTTGGGTTGGGAATCGGATACCAAGAGCTTGATTACGCGCTAGACCTGGCCTACAACCTGGTTCAAAGCAGTGGAAGCATCAACCCGGCCGGCTGCGTAGGGGATTGGATTCTGCCCACGCTGCACCAGCGAATTACGGGCACCTACCGGGCTCGATTCTAGGTCGGTGCAGCCAGGGGCTGCAACCTGATGTATTTTAGGGCTATGAAACACCTTATTTGGATGGCAGCTCTGCTTGCCCTTCCCGCATCGCTTGAAGCCCAAAAACTTGACGCTCTGGCCTTTCGTGCCGTCGGACCCGCCCTCACAAGCGGCCGTGTAGCAGACCTCGCAATCAACCCCCTTAACCCCGACGAATGGTACGTCGCTGCTGCCTCAGGTGGTGTTTGGAAGACTGCCAACCACGGACTGACTTTTGAACCCCTTTTTGACGACCAAGGCTCCTACTCGATCGGATGCATCACCTTGGACCCGAGCAACTCCCACACGGTATGGGTTGGCACGGGCGAGAACAACAACCAGCGTTCGGTAGCCTACGGAGACGGGGTCTACAAATCGACCGACGGCGGCTCGAGCTGGACCAACGTCGGGCTTAAGGCCTCAGAGCACATCGGAATGATTGCCGTGCATCCCAAAAACTCCAACATCGTTTGGGTCGCGGCCTACGGCCCCCTTTGGAGCAGCGGCGGCGAGCGCGGAATCTACAAAACCACCGATGGGGGAACGACCTGGAGGAGGGTGCTGAACGTGTCGGAGCACACGGGATTCAACGAAGTGCACTTGGATCCGCGCAACCCGAATATTTTGTTTGCTACGGCCCACCAGCGCCGCAGGCACGTTCATACCTACGTTTCAGGCGGACCCGAATCCGGCCTATGGAAGTCTGAAGACGGCGGCGAAACCTGGTCAGAGGTCAAGAATGGCATTCCCAATGGCGACAAGGGGCGGCTGAGCTTGGCTATTTCGCCGGTGAACCCTGACCTGCACTACCTGATGGTCGAGGGCCATGGAACCTACCGAAGCACGAACCGCGGCGCATCCTACAGCAAGCGCAGCGACCACGCTACCTCAGGCAACTACTACGTGGAGCTAATCGCGTCGCGAAGCGATGCCAACACTCTGTACAGTATGGACACCTACGTGCAATGGTCCGAAGACGGCGGAGCTACGTTCAAGAGCCTTGGCGAAAAGAACAAGCACGTCGACAACCATGCCTTTTGGCAAAACCCTTCGAATCCCAAGCACTTGATACTGGGCTGCGACGGGGGTATTTATGAGACCTGGGACCACGGCCAAGCCTGGCACTACAAGGAGAACCTGCCGATTACGCAGTTTTACCGGGTTTCGGTGGACAATGCCGAGCCATTTTATGGAATTTATGGCGGAACTCAGGATAACTTCTCGCTGGGAGGTCCGAGCCGCACCATCAACGACCGAGGAATTGTGAACAGCGACTGGTACGTGACCCAAACCGGAGACGGCTTTGAATCGCAAATTGATCCCAGCGACCCCAACATCGTCTACGCCCAAGCGCAGTATGGCGGACTTCAGCGCTTCGACAAAAAGTCCGGCGAGGGCGTGCCCATCAAACCGATAGAACCATTGGGCGGCAAGGCCTGGCGGTGGAACTGGGATGCTCCCCTTTTAATTAGTCCGCACGATTCAAAAACCCTCTATTTTGCGGCCAACGTGGTGTTTAAGAGCGTGAATCGCGGCAACAGCTGGACGCCTATTTCGGGAGATTTGTCGCGGCAACTGGACCGGCACCTGCTCCCGGTCATGGGCAAAATTCAAGGACTCGATGCCATTGCCTACAAACAGAGTACCTCCATGTACGGCACCATTACCGCACTGCACGAGTCGCCCAAGGTCAAGGGCTTGCTCGCGGTGGGAACCGACGACGGCTTAATTCATGTTTCGAGCGACGCCGGCGCAAATTGGATCAAGCTCGACAAGCTTCCGGGGATTCCGGATTTGACCTTTGTCAATGATGTCAAGTGGTCGCAGCATTCTGCCGACGTGCTTTATGCGGTGTTCAACAACCACAAAAACGGAGACTTTAAGCCCTACCTAATGGTCAGCAAAAACCGAGGCAAAACATGGGAAGCACTGAGTGCGGGACTACCGCAGCGAGGCTCAACCTACGTAATTGCCGAGGACCACAAAGACGGAAGCCTGCTCTTTGTGGGAACGGAGTTTGGTGTTTTTACCAGCACCGACGGCGGCCTCACCTGGACGGAACTCAAGAAGGGACTGCCTACCGTTGCCGTGCGCGACATCGCCATTCAGCAGCGCGAAGACGACCTGGTGCTGGCCACTTTTGGCCGTGGTTTTTATGTTTTAGACGACTACAGCCCCTTGCGCGAGATTAAAAACGACATCAAAAAGAATGAGGCCATTGTACTCCCAATCAAGCCTGTCGTGCTCTTCCACGAGGCCTCTCCTCTGGGCTACGGCGGTGCCGGATTTTTGGGCGCGGGCTACTACATGGCCGACAATCCCAAGGTTGGAGCCACTTTTACCTACTGGGTTAAGAACGCACCCAAAACCCTGAAGGAGCAGCGCGAGGAACTGGAGAAGAAAAATTCCGCATCCGTTTACCCTAGCAAAGAGGCGATTCGGGCGGAGGCTGAGGAGGCCAAGCCCCATTTATCGCTGGTAATTCGTTCCAGCGAAGGCAAGGTGGTTCGGATTCTTCAGGCCAAGTACGTCAATGGACTAAAGCGCAGTACTTGGGACGGCAAATTGGCTCGCTCTGCCTCGCCAGACAAGGGCTCCTACCTCGCGCCAGCGGGCAGCTACAGCCTGCAGCTAGTGGGAGTTCAAGGAACCAAGATTGACACCCTTACCAAGCCCCTCGGTTTTAAAGTATCGCACTTGAGCAACCTAAGCCTTCCTGCCGAAAAGTCTGCCGATTTGGTTCTACTCCAAAACCAGCTCGATGCCTTGCAGCAGCGCATGGATTTGGTTTTGCGGCAAATGGACGAGGTTGAAACGCGCTTAGACCGCATTGAAAAGCAGGTTGACTATGGCGTGAACAGCCCCGCAAACCTGCTCGGCGAGGTGGCCAAGGTCCGCGCAGAATGGCGGTCGCTGAGCTTGATACTCGACGGGGATGAATTAATTGCCAGCAAGGAATTTGAAACCATGCCTGGCCTTCGCGACCGACTGAGCTCTGCGTTATGGGGAAGCTACTCGATGCGGTCGGATCCTACGCAGTCCATGAAGGACCAGCGCCGAGTGGTGGCCGAGCAACTTACCGAACTTGAGAAGCAGCTTCTGAACCTGCTCGCTCAAAGTTCGAAGTGGTAGAGGCTTAAGAGAAAACCAATTAAAGGCGGCACCCTCGGGTCTCGCCTTTTTTTTGGAGCCAATTAAAAGCGGTAGACGAATGCACTGATGTTCATTCCTGCGCCAACACTGCCAAATAGCACGATGTCGCCAGGTTTGATCTCGTGCCCCTGGTACTTTTCACGCAATACAAGGTCAAGCAGAGTAGGCACGGTAGCCACCGAACTGTTGCCCATATGCTGGATAGACATGGGCATAACCTGGTCGAGGTCCGCAACCATACCATAGAGCTTATAGAGGCGCTCCCCCACCCCGTGATCGAGTTTTGCGTTGGCCTGATGCATGAAAATTTTCTTGACGTCCTTGAGGTCAACGCCAGCATTATCAAGGGCGGCCTTCATGGCATCGGGCACGTGGCGAAGGGCAAATTCATAAATTTTGCGTCCCTTCATGCGCAAAAAGCGCTCGTTGCGGTCACCCAGCGGATTCACTGAAGGCGAGGATCGCAGGTAGTAGGCCTCGTCTTTGGTATGGGTCGCACTTGCGAAGCCGAGAATTCCTGCACCCTGAGCATTCTCGCGAACCTCCAGGCAGGTGGCGCCAGCGCCGTCCGCAAAAATCATGGAATCGCGATCGTGCACGTCGATGATGCGAGAGAGCGTTTCGGTACCGATTACCAATGCCTTTTTGGCCATCCCTGCCTGCAAGTATGCGTTGGCAACCAGCACGCCTTGAATCCATCCTGGGCATCCCGCAAGTACATCAAAGGCAACGGTACTGGGGTTGACTATACCAAGGTTGTGCTTGATCCGCGAGGCAATAGAGGGCAACTGATCAATGCGGCGGGTGCCTAAATCGATGTCTCCGTAATTCTGTCCTACAATAATTATATCAAGATCCTCGGGATTCCATCCGGATTGGCGAAGCGCCTTTTGAGCGGCCTCCGTACCTAGGTCTGAGGAATTCTGGTCCGCACGAGCATAACGGCGCTCCACGATTTCAGTAATTTGCTGAAACTTTTCAATGACTACCTCGTTGGAGTAGGGAAATGGCTGGCCATTTTCGTCCATGAATTCGCGGTCTAAGAACGCGGAGTTGGGTATGATTTCTTCAGGGAGGACTGATCCAGTTCCAGCAATTACAACGGCATGATTCATGCGTGCAAAAGTACCATTTTCGCCCCAATGCCCCTATACCTTTGTGCCTATGAAATCTCCCGACCACGATCACTTGAGTGCGAGCGTTTCCACCCCGCTTCGCGACGACGCATTTTTGATCAGCGACGACCAAAAAATCGCCCTTATTGAAGGCCATGTGCGCGGAATTCTCGAAACCCTCGGAATGAACCTCGAGGACGACAGCCTGCGCGGAACCCCGAGGCGCGTGGCAAAAATGTACGTTAAAGAGACCTTTGGCGGACTCCACCCCGACCGGGCGCCCGACATGAATACGTTTGAGAACAACTACCATTATGGCGAAATGCTGGTAGAAAAAAACATCGTCGTCTACTCTACCTGCGAACACCACCTCATGCCCATCGTGGGCCGCGCCCACATCGCTTACCTGGGCAAAGACCGAGTGATTGGCTTGAGTAAAATGAACCGCATCGTCGATTTTTATGCCAAGCGTCCTCAGGTGCAAGAGCGCCTGACCCGCCAAATTGTGGAGTCCCTCATCGAGGCACTCAGCACCCAGGATGTAGCCGTACTCATTGATGCCAAGCATCTTTGCGTCAATGCTCGCGGAATTCGCGACGTACACTCAAGCACCATAACGGCAGAGTACCACGGTCGATTTTTGACCGAAGAAGCCCTGAAAACAGAATTTTTAGCCTACATTCAACTGCAAACCACGTTTGGCGACAGCCCGACCACATGAGCAACCTGCATCTGTACGACAGCCTGACCGGCGCCCTTCGGCGGTTTGAAGCCCTGAATGCTCCGCACGTTGGTATGTACGTCTGCGGCCCGACCGTCTACAGCGACGTGCACTTGGGCAACACGCGGACTTTTTTGAGTTTTGACCTGCTCTTTCGCTACCTCAAGCATCTGGGCTATCAAGTGCGCTATGTGCGGAATATTACCGACGCCGGCCACCTCGAGAACGACGCCGACGCAGGAGAAGATAAAATCGCCAAAAAGGCTCGCCTCGAGCAGCTCGAGCCGATGGAAATCGTTCAGCGCTACACTCTTGGCTTTCATGCCGTAATGCAGGCCTACAATGCGCTACCTCCCTCTATTGAACCCACGGCAACCGGCCATATTGTGGAGCAGATGGAGCTCATCAAGAAGCTTCTTGCCGACGGCTATGCCTACGAAGCCAAGGGCAGCGTGTACTTCAGCATTGAGACCTACCTCCAAAACCATCCCTACGGAGAACTGTCGGGCCGCAGCATTGACGACCTCGAAACCGGTACCCGCGAACTCGAAGGGCAAACCGACAAGCGCCACCCCCTTGACTTTGCCCTCTGGAAGAAGGCCATGCCCGAACACATTATGCGATGGCCCTCGCCCTGGAGCGAAGGCTTCCCCGGCTGGCACTTGGAATGCTCCGCAATGAGCACCAAATACCTAGGCAGTGAATTTGACATCCATGGTGGGGGAATGGACTTGAAGTTTCCGCACCACGAATGCGAACTAGCGCAAAATAAAGGAGCCACCGGCCACGGAGGCGCGCGGTACTGGCTTCATGCCAACATGCTCACGCTCAACGGCAAGAGAATGGCCAAGTCCACCGGCAACACCCTAGACCCACGCGACCTGCTCACTGGCCAGAGCGAGCATCTGAGCAAGGCATACAGCCCTGGAGCAGTGCGGTTTTTCATGCACCAGGCCCACTACCGGAGCGTTTTAGACTTTAGTGACTCCGCGCTGCAGGCGGCCGAAAAAGGATACCATAGGCTGCTAGCCTCCATGCAGATTCTTCGCAAGCGACCGGCCCAAGGGCCTGAGCAGGGAACGTGGAACTTCGGCGAATGGGATGCTGCTTGTACCGAAGCCATGAACCAGGATTTGAACAGTCCCATACTAATCGCTCAGCTTTTTGAGGCGACCAAAGCAATTGCAGCGGACCAAAACGACCCTAAGGTGCTCGGAGTATCAGGCGCAAAAGAACTCCTAGGCCGAATGGAGGTTTGGATGTACGAGGTTTTGGGCCTCGCTCCCGAGCACCAGGCTAATAACCAGCAATGGCAAAAAGCACTGGACTCCGCCATGTCGGTGGTTCTGGACCTGAGGCAAAAGGCGCGTGAAACCAAAAACTGGCCAGCCAGCGATGCCCTCAGGGATACCCTTGCCGAAGGGGGGATCGTGGTTCTCGATGGACCAGAAGGGAGCAGCTACCGCCTGGAATGAAGCGCGGGTTCCTCTGGATTGCCTCCGCGCCGATGCTGGCCCTAATTGGATTGTATAAATACGTCATTTCTCCGCTGACGCCCCCGAGCTGCCGCCACTACCCAAGCTGCTCAACCTATGCTGGCGAAGCCATCAAAGAATGGGGGCCTTTTTCAGGATCATGGCTGACAATCAAACGGTTAGGTCGGTGCCACCCCTGGGGGACTTCGGGATTTGACCCCGTTCCTAAAAAGTCAGAATTCCCAGACCAAGGCTGAGCGAGAAATCCTAACTTTAGGCCATGCTTGCCACCATCACTTGGGTCGCCGACCGCGGCATTGAACTCGGTCCGCTCTTCATCCGCTACTACCAGCTTTTCTTTTTTCTCGGATTTTTCTTGGGATTCCGCTGGATGAAAAAAGTGTTCAAAGACGAGGGCATCGACCTCAGTATTTTGGACGCCCTTTTGTCAACCATGGTGTTCGCCACGGTGGTCGGAGCGAGATTGGGTCATGTGTTCTTCTACGACTGGGGCTACTACCGCGAGCACCCCATAGAAATTTTAATGCCGTGGAAAGGGGGTCTGGCCTCTCACGGTGCTGCCATCGTAATTATTGCCGCCCTGATATGGTTTCGCCATAAATACCTGAAGCCCATTGGCAAGAGTTCGCTGTGGTTGCTCGACCGAGTGGTGATTACCGTGGCCCTGGCGGCGGCATTCATTCGACTTGGAAACTTCACCAATAGCGAGATCTACGGCCAGCCTCAAAATTCCGCCGTAGAAACCGTTTTTGTGCGGAACATTACCGACTACGTAGAACGCTACTTTGCACGCGACGTTTCTGAGGTGGACTACATTGCCACGGGCAAAACGCTCGAGACCGACAGCCTGAGCCTGCCGGAGTACGAAATGCGCTTTAAGCCCACCGAGACGGCAAGCCTTGACGGGGTTCAGTCCATGGTGGAACTCTACCTTGAGCCCTTGATCAACCGCCAAAACGCCGACAACCGACACCTATACCTGCCTCAAGACCAACTGGTAAGGGAGGAGAATGGCTACTACGTGCTCAAAGCCTACGGAATTCCGCGAGCGCCGAGCCAAATTTATGAGGCCATAGCCTATGCCTTGATTTATGCCTTCCTCTTGCTGCTCTTTCAGCGCGGAGCTGCGGCGCGGGAGGGACAAATTTTGGGGGCCTTCCTCGCCCTGGTTTTTGGATTTCGAATCGTGGTCGAATTTATCAAGGCCAACCAAAAGGACTTTGAAACAGGCATGGATTTGAACATGGGGCAATGGCTTAGCATTCCGCTCGTTGCTGCCGGACTATGGCTCTGGATTCGCAGCCTTCAAAAGCCTATTAAATCGGCCTAAGCATGAACCGAACTCTACTCAAGCGACTTGGATTGGGGCTCATGCTTCTGGCATTAATTGGTTTAATCCTGCCCTCTATGGGTTCATGGTTCCGCAGCGCACCGGACTCAAGGCAGCCAACTGCTGCAGAAACCCAATCTATGGAGCCCCAATTTACCGAAGAGGGCGTTGGGGCCTTCGTGGACCAAAATGGAGACACTATAGCATCGTTCCGCCTGGAATTGGCCGAGACCGCCGCAGAAACAGCCCAGGGAATGATGTACCGAAGAAGCGTTCCCGAAGGAACTGGCATGCTGTTCATCATGGCGGAGGAGCGGCCTCAGAGCTTTTGGATGCGCAATACCTACGTACCCCTGGACATCATCTACCTCAAGGCAGACGGAGCGGTTGTCAGCATTCAGGCCAACGCCCAGCCGATGAACGACATGCCTTTACCTTCAGAGGGTCCGGCAAAATACGTACTCGAAATCGCGGGCGGAGGCTCTGCTCAATATGGAATTAAACCAGGCATAAAGTGGTTATGGAAGCAAAATTGACCTTCGCCGCAGCGGCATTGATTGCGGCAACTTCGGCCATGGGCCAAGCGCAATGGCAAGTAACAAAAATTACCGAGGCCTCAGGACGCGAAAATTGGGCCTGCGAACCATCGGTGGCGGTGGATCCCCTAGGAAGCTCGGTCTACCTTGGCAATGTACTCAACCAACTGCACCGCAATAAGCGCAACGGAGCGCCCGATGCTTGGGATCTTAATTATGCACTCCAATCGTCGCTAGGGGTTTATGGTGACCCCATTCTGGCCCATGACCACCAAGGCAGACTCTATTATCTTCACCTTGCGGACCCGAGCGGACAGGGCCGAGCAGGGGAATCATGGCTCGACCGCATCGTAATCCAATGGAGCGACAACGAGGGCAAAACCTGGTCAGACGGAGCGGGAATTGGGCATAATCCGCCCAAAGACCAGGACAAAGAAGGAATTGCCATCGACCCAGGCAACGGAATTCTACACGTTTCTTGGACTGAATTCGACCAATACGGCCGCACGGAACCGGAATTTCGCTCGCGAATCCGCTTCAGCCAGTCCTACGACCGGGGCGAAACCTGGTCCCCTGCCCTTACGGTGTCTCACAAAGAGGGCAACTGCATTGACGACGACCTAACGCCCGAAGGAGCGATACCCGTGACTGACCCACTCGGAGGGGTAGCGGTGGTCTGGGCGTACAACGACACCATTTGGATGAACCGGTCCGACGACGACGGTGCATTGAATTGGATGCCAGCTGACCGCCCTATTGCCCGCCAGATCGGCGGTTGGTCCCAAGAGATTCCTGCCTTGGGACGCGCCAACGGAATGCCTATGTCGTTTTTTGCTCCCAACGGAGACTGGCACCTGATTTATGGGGAGCAGGACGCAAACCGCTCTTGGGTGACCCACGCCAAGTCGGTGGACCACGGAGAAAACTGGTCTACCCCCAGCCGCTTGCCCGTACCCGACAGCATTCGCCACCACTTTATGCCATGGTTTGCCCTCGATGCATCCAGCGGAGCCCTGCACGTGCTCGCCTACGGCCAGACCGACAGCCTTGCGACGCAGGCATGGGTTCACCGCTCCGACGATGCAGGAGCCACCTGGCAAGCCACTGCACTGAGCACGGCCTTCACTCCCACCCCAAAGAAGTTCTTTGGCGACTACTCGGGTATCACGACCCGCAATGGCGAAGTTCACGCTGTTTGGACCGAGCAGCGAGAAGGCATCAACCAGCTTTTTTATGGTCGTTTTGCCGACCCCGCTCAAGACGCCAACGCACGTGGCAAAAAACCCTCCAAAAAGAGCCAGAAGGCGCCATGAACCTGCTGCTCGCCTCGACCTCTACGGTGCATGGCAGCCCCTACCTGAGCTACCTCAGCGCGGAGTGGATTGAGCATTTTAGCGGGCGACTGGTAGTATTTGTTCCCTATGCCCGACCCATGGGCAAAAGCTGGGATGCCTATACCCAAATTCCAAAGTCAGTAATGGCCGCAGCGGGTATTGAACTGCGCGGAGTACAGGAGTTTGCTTCCCCAGCCGAGGCAGCCCGTCAGGCCGAAGGATGGTTTGTAGGCGGCGGGAACACTTTTGTACTGCGAAAGTCCTTGCGCGAGACCGGTCTTGAGCCCCTGCTCGATGAAAGCGTCCGCAACGGAACTCCCTACATGGGCAGCAGCGCGGGAATCAACATCGCCGGGCCCAGCATTGGGACGACCAACGACATGCCCATTGTGGAGGTACCGACCCTCCAGGCAATGGCCTGGCTTCCCTTTAATTTGAATCCGCACTACCTCGACCCCCAGCCGGGAGGCAGCCATATGGGCGAAACGCGGGAGCAGCGCATTGCCGAATTCCACGCCTTCCACTCCCAGCCCGTGGTTGGCCTTCGCGAAGGCAGCTGGTTGACCTCCAACGGCATCGAGCATCAACTCTGCGGACCCCATTCCGCGCGAATTTTTAGCCCCGGCCAAGCTGCGGTGGAGTGCCCTCCGGGCCCGCTTCGATTCTAGAAATCCCTACCTTTGCAGCGTGCGCAAAGCAGTATTAATCATTTTAGACGGTTGGGGCATCGCTTCAGACCCCTCGGTGTCGGCAATCGACCTTGGCGCTACTCCATTTTACGATAGCCTCACAGGCAGCCATCCCAAAACCCAGCTCGAGGCCAGCGGTCGCGCCGTAGGATTGCCCGAGGGGCAGATGGGCAACTCCGAGGTCGGCCACATGAACCTTGGCGCCGGCCGCATTGTCTACCAAGACTTGGTGCGCATCGACTTGGCCTTTGAAAACGGGACCTTCGCCAAGAATCCGGTCGTTTCTGAGCTCGCCCAGATCGGCGCTGCGGGCGGGCGCATTCACCTTCTCGGACTCCTTAGCGACGGTGGGGTCCACAGCCACATTAACCATCTTAAGGGCATTCTGCATACCCTTCATGAGGCCAAGGCTAGCGAGGTCTTTGTGCACGCCTTCACCGACGGTCGCGACACCGACCCGCAGAGCGGAGCCGGCTTTGTGGGCGAACTGGAATCCTACATGGCGCAAACCACTGGCCGGCTGGCAAGCCTTTGCGGACGCTACTTTGCCATGGACCGGGACAAGCGCTACGACCGCGTCAAGATCGCCTACGACGCGCTAACTCAAGGTGCGGGCCTTCCCTGGTCCGGAACCGGGCGCGATGCCCTCACGGCGTCCTATGCCCAGGGAACCACCGACGAATTTCTCCCGCCGCATGTCTTGGATGCCGAAGGCCTGATTCGCCCCGGAGATACCGTCCTCTTTTTTAACTACCGCACCGACCGCGGCCGTGAACTGACCGAGGCCCTTCACCAGGGCGGACTGGAGTCCGAGGGAATGAATCCCGTCGCAAACCTTCGCTTTGTGACGATGACGCGCTACCGATCGAGCTATCAAGGAATTGATGTGCTCTTTGACAAAGACAACCTCATCGATACCCTCGGAGAGGTCCTGTCTAAGGCGGGCAAGAAGCAAATTCGCATTGCCGAAACCGAGAAATACCCCCACGTAACCTTCTTCTTCTCGGGCGGACGCGAAGAACCCTTCGAAGGCGAGCAGCGGCTGCTGCGGGCGTCGCCCAAGGTGGCCACCTATGACCTTCAGCCTGAAATGAGTGCCTTCGAGCTCAGGGATGCCCTGATTCCGGCCCTAATTAAGGGCGAAGCCGACTTTATCTGCCTCAATTTTGCCAACCCCGACATGGTTGGCCACACGGGAATCCTCGAAGCCGCAATGAAGGCCTGCGAAACCGTGGACCAATGCACCCAAAGCCTGGTGGAGGTCGGCCTTGAGTCGGGCTATAGCTTCTTTATTTTGGCGGACCATGGCAATGCAGACTGCATGCGCAACCCCGACGGCAGCCCCCATACCGCCCACACCACGCAGCCGGTACCCTTCTTTTTAGTCAGCAATGACTCCGCCATCCAAGGTTTGACTTTAGCCCAGGGAGTTCTCGGCGATGTAGCTCCCACTATTTTGGATTGGATGGGTATCCCCGCACCGAGCGCCATGACCGGTCAATCCTTGCTTCGCCGATGATTATTCTAAAGTCCGCCGACGAAATTGCCCTGATTCGCGAGTCCGCACAGCTCGTGTCGCGCACCCTGGGCATGCTCAGCCTCGAAATTAAGCCGGGCGTAACCTCGCTCCGCCTGGACCAGCTCGCCGAGCAGTTCATTCGGGACCATGGCGGAATTCCTGGTTTTCTGGGTATGTACGGATTCCCCAATACCCTGTGCATGTCGCGCAACGAGCAGGTGGTCCACGGGATTCCCAACAGCAACCCGCTTCAAGAGGGCGACATCATTTCGGTCGACTGCGGCGTGCTGATGAACGACTTCTACGGCGACCATGCCTTCACGTTTGAAGTGGGCGAGGTGGCGCCAGAAATCAAAAAACTCCTCGAGGCCACCAAGGCCTCCCTCTATGTCGGGATCGACGCCATGCGCCGCGGCAATCATGTGGGCGACATTGGCCATGCTATTCAAAAATTCTGTGAAGGCCAGGGCTACGGCGTGGTCCGCGAACTGGTGGGCCACGGGCTGGGCCGCAAACTCCACGAAGACCCTCAGGTTCCCAACTACGGCAAGGCCGGCAGCGGCAAAACCCTGCAGGACGGGAT
This sequence comes from Flavobacteriales bacterium UBA972, assembly GCA_002292855.1. Taxonomy (GTDB): domain Bacteria; phylum Bacteroidota; class Bacteroidia; order Flavobacteriales; family Schleiferiaceae; genus TMED14. Next base: position 61,070 of record DBBY01000042.1, read on the forward strand.
GGTTCTTGCCATCGAACCCATGATTAACATGGGAACCCACCGAGTGCGGCAGCTCAAAGACGGCTGGAGTATTATCACCTCCGACGGCAAGCCCTCTGCACACTTCGAGCACAACGTAGCCCTGGTAGAGGGTCGCCCCGTGGTACTGTCAAGCTTTGACCCCATCTACAAGGCACTGGGAATTGCCAATAACGACCCAATCTTCGAATGATACGCTGGGCCCTTCGTTGGATTCCTCGACCCTGGCTGATCAGGCTGAGTGCGCCGCTCCGGTGGCTGGCTCCCCTACTCTATGGGGGTACTAAGTACACCGACCCTATTGACGGCAAATCCTACCGCCGGTTTCTTCCCTACGGCTATGGCGGAGCCATTCGGCCCGAGGTTCTTGCTCCCGGAACCCACAGCCTCGAGCGCCACCGTCTTCTTTGGCTCTACCTGCAGCGTTTCACGGACTTCTTTAGCCGTCCGGCCGAATTGCTGCACATAGCGCCCGAACAGTGCTTTCACGCTCGCTTTAAGGCCCTTAGCCACCTTCAGGTGCTGTCGGGAGACATCGAATCACCCCTGGCCGACCTGCATTTTGACCTGCATGCTATTCCTCTTGAAAACGACCGCTTTGACGTAGTCTTTTGCAACCATGTGCTCGAGCACGTTTCTGACGACGCTCAATGCCTGCGCGAGCTCTACCGCGTCATGAAGCCGGGCGGATGGGGCATCTTTCAAATACCCTGGATCCCGGGGCGTCCCTTCACCGACGAAGATCCGACGCTGACTGATCCGCGCGAACGAGAACGCCGATTTGGTCAGTACGACCACGTGCGCATGTACGGCGAAGACTATGCCGACCGACTTAAAAGCGCTGGCTTCGAGGTGGAGCGCGTAGACCTCGCAGACCGACTAGAGGCCGAAGAATACCAGCGTTATCGCCTTCCGCAGGGAGAACCCCTCTTTGTGGTGCGCAAAGCCCTCGCTTAAAAATCAGCGCAGGGGCATCCGAGGAATGGGTGCCAACAAAAATCCCACCGCTCTCGCGGTGGGACTCAATAGTTCTAATGGATTTCTAGCCCAGAATAGCGGCCAGCTCTACAGCCATTTTGTGCTCCTCTTCTTGTGCAAGAATGGGGTCCACCAAGATCCGCCCTGAATGCTCGTCAATGGTAATTTTCTTGCGCTGGGCAATCTCCATTTGGCGCTGCGGCGGAATGGTAAAGAATGAACCGGCTGAGGCTCCGCGCTCAATGCTTACTACGGCCAAACCGTTGCGCACCTTGGCGCGAATTCGCTGGTATGCACCGAGCAAGCGGTCGTCGCCAATCACCTCAGAAAGGCTAACGCTCTTAGAGAGCAGCAATTCTTCTTCGCGCTTGGTTTCTGCAATAATGGTGTCGAGCTCGGCCTTCTTAAAATCAAGGTGGCTCTGGCGCTCGGCCAACTTCAACTGAACCGACTCCAGGGCAATACCCTTGCTCTCCAGCGAAGCCTCAAACTCGCGAATGTGCTTCTCGGCCAATTGAATCTCAAGGGCTTGGTACTCAATTTCTTTGGCGATCGCATCAAACTCGCGGTTGTTGCGCACATTCTTCTGCTGCTCTTCGTACTTGGCGATTTTGTCTTGGCAGTTCTTAATCATCAACTTGTGGCCCTTGGTCTCGGTCTTGGCTTGATTGATGTCTTCTTCGACCTTAGAAAGGCGAATTTGCAGTCCTGCAATCTCGTCTTCCATGTCTTCTACTTCAAGAGGTAATTCACCCCTAAGGCTTCGGATGTCGTCAATCCGACGGTCCACAATTTGCAGGCTGTAGAGCGCGCGTAGTTTGTCCTCGACCGAGGTTGTAGCAGAAGGGGCAGTAGTTGACTTTTTAGCCATGGCGTTTGTAGGTACTAACGGGATGGTTCTCCGTTGTCGAAATATGGACTGCAAAAGTAGTAAATTCTAGCCGAATCGCCTCGGCCCAATCGTCGATAAATGGACGTTCGCTCTCACCATGTCCTACATCGATGAGTACAAGGTCCTTGGGCATGTCTTGAAAGGCATGGTACTTCGCGTCGCCCGTCACGTAGGCGTCTGCCCCAGAAGCCGCTGCAGCACTAATAAAGTCAACACCAGACCCCCCACAAACGGCAACCCGAGACAGCATTCGCGAGGAATCGGACCGGCTGTACCGTATGCAGTCCGAGCCTAAATTTTGGGCGCAAACCTGCAAAAAATCCTGCAATTTCATGGGTTTTGGCAGATTTCCCACTGCTCCATAGCCCGCCCCGTCCCATTGGTTCTCGAGCGCGATCCAAGAATGGGCGACGACTTCGTAGGGATGAACCTGTAAAACCGCTTTTTGCACGGCCTCCTTGGCTGCTTTGGGAACCAAGAATTCAAGGCGAAGCTCCGCACTGCGCGTCTGTACCCCCGGTTCTCCCACATAGGGATTGGATCCCTGCAGGGGCCTGAAGGTACCGGTGCCCGGCGAAGCAAAATGGCATTGGTCGTAGGCCCCAGAACGACCTGCTCCGGCGCTATAAGCCGCCTGCTCCACTGCTTCCGCATGGCTAGAGGGCACGTAGACTACCCAACTGAGCAATTCCCCAGAACGGGGCATCATGATGGTGGCATCGCGGATTCCCAATCGTTTAGCCAGCGAAAAACTAACACCGCCTTGAATGCTATCCCAATTGGTATGGCCGGCATACAAAGCCACTCCGCTGCTGATGGCGAGTTCCACGGTACGCTCGACGGACGTAGCGCCGGTAATTTGCTTTAGACCCTTAAAAATAACCGGATGGTGGCTTAGAACCAGGTTGCATCCGCGCGAAACCGCTTCTTGGACCACGGCCTCGTCGGCGTCAAGGCAGCAGAGTACTCCCGTAATCGGCCTGTCCCGACGACCTACAAGCAGCCCGCTGTTGTCGTAGGACTCCTGAAGCCTCAAGGGCGCGCGCAACTCAAGCCAATGAGCAAATTCTCCGATGGTCATAATAATGCAAAGAAACAAAAAGGCCGCCCTTTATGGGCGGCCTTTCCAATACAATAAAGGTTGGGGATTACTCCTTGCCTTCCATTTCTTCCTTAAGACGAGCAAGGCTGTCGAAGTCACCAAGGGTAGACTTTTCAACCTGAGCGTTGATGGACTGCACCGTAGTCTTAGACCCTGATGCTGAACCAGAACCGGCTCCGCCTTTGCCGCCCTTCTTGCCTTTAGGGGCATCCGAATCGTCTTCGATCATACCGCCTTTGACAGCCTGGGTATGCGAAACTAGGATTCGACGAGAATCACGGTTAAACTCAATTACGCTGAACTCCAGTTCCTCGCCTTCGGCAATGCTCGAATTATCAAGCTTCACGGAGTGGCGTGGGGGGCAGTAAGCCTCCAACTCGGCGTTTGCAAACCAAATATTGAAGCCCTTGTCGGCCGCAGATTTGACGCTTCCGGTGTGGATGCTACCTACTGAGTAAACGTCCTCAAGGCTATCCCATGGATTGTCGCTAACCTGCTTGTGGCCTAAGCTCAAGCGACGGTTTTCTACGTCAATGTCCATAACCTTAACTTCAAGCTTAGCGCCCACTGCAGTGAACTCACTGGGGTGCTTCACCTTCTTCAACCAAGACAGGTCGCTGATGTGAATAAGGCCGTCGATGCCCTCCTCGAGCTCTACAAACACCCCGAAGTTGGTAAAGTTGCGCACCTCGCCGGTGTGTACATGACCGATGGGGTACTTCGACGTAATGCTAGACCATGGGTCTGGCGTGAGTTGCTTGATGCCAAGCGACATCTTGCGCTCTGCGCGATCCACCGACAGAACCGAGGCCTCTACGACCTCGCCTACCTTAAAGAAGTCCTGAGCCGAGCGCAGGTGCGAACCCCAACTCATCTCCGAAACGTGGACTAGTCCTTCAACACCGGGAGCAATCTCGATGAATGCGCCGTAGTCCGCAAGGACCACAACCTTTCCTTTGATGGTGTCGCCGGCTTGAATGCTAGCGTCCAAGGCATCCCAAGGATGGGCTGAAAGCTGCTTAAGTCCGAGCTGAATGCGGGTCTTGGCCTCATCAAAGTCCAAAATAACCACGTTCATCTTTTGATCGAGCTCGACCACCTCAGACGGGTGGTTAATGCGGCTCCAAGAGAGGTCGGTGATGTGAACGAGTCCGTCTACGCCGCCAAGATCAACAAAGACTCCGTAGCTAGTGATGTTCTTGACCACCCCTTCAAGGACTTGACCCTTCTCGAGCAGGCCAACAATTTTGCGCTTTTGCTCCTCGAGGTCGGCCTCAATAAGGGCCTTGTGAGAAACAACAACATTCTTGAACTCGTGGTTGATTTTAACAATCTTGAATTCCATGGTCTTGTCGACGTAGACGTCGTAATCGCGAATGGGCTTGACGTCGATTTGCGACCCAGGCAAGAAGGCCTCCAGTCCAAATACGTCCACAATCATGCCGCCCTTGGTACGTGCCTTGACGTAACCCTGAACGATTTCTTCGCTTTCAAACGCCTCGTTGACACGGTCCCAAGCCTTAATGCTGCGGGCCTTGCGGTGCGACAGCACGAGCTGGCCGAGCTTGTCTTCTTGCTTGTCGACTAGAACCTCTACCAAATCTCCAACCTTTAGGTCAGGGTTGTAGCGGAACTCGTTCATCGAAACCACTCCTTCAGACTTTGAAGAAATATCAATGATTACGTCGCGGTCGGTGATTTGTACCACCACGCCGTTCACCACTTGGTGCTCAACGGAGGTAACTAACGTAGCCTCATACAGCTTCTCGATTGCTTTGTGCTCCTCGCTGCGCGATCCGTAGCCGGCTTCGTAGGCATCCCAATCAAAAATTACTTCTTCCTCTTCTTCGGCGTTGAGCAGAAGCTCGAGTTCGTCTTCGTCGGCAAAGTCTTCTGCCGTTTCTGGCTCAGCGGATTCGGCAGTCGCCGCTTCTACAGCCTCTACCGCAGCGGCTTCAACCTCAGGCGCGGAGGCCTCTGCTTCTGTGGCTTCTAGTGCCACAGTCTCTAGTACAACCTCCTCGGCTTGGGGAGCTTCTACTTTTGCCGTTTTTGTTTTTGGTGCAGCCTTGGCTTTAGCCGGGGCTGGATCTTGGACTTGCCCATCCACTTGGGGTATACGCGCTCTTGGCATAACAAACTATCTTGTATCTGGCGCTTGGATAGGACTGCAGCACAGCGCACAGAGACGTTAGATTTTAAATCCCCAATGGCGTCCTATCGCAATGCGTACCAAAAAGGTTTGCAAAGATAGGCAAAAGCACTACGCTTTGAACTTCTGCTTAAGCAGTTCCGTAGTCGAAGAACCGGGGCGCTCAATGGGCATAGCCAGGGCGCGATCCCAGATCAAGTTAGCAAGTACTCCCAGTGCACGCGAAACTCCAAAGAGTACCGTGTAGAAGTCGTACTCCACCATTCCATAGTGCATGAGCAGTTGCCCGCTGTGAGCATCCACGTTGGGGTAGGGATTCTTGACTTTGCCGGTGGCCTCCAAGGTGGGAGGAACCACTTCAAAAATCGTAGAAATAACCTTGAACAAGGGATCCTCGGGCATGTGCTTTAGGGCAAACTCGCGCTGGGCCATATAGCGCGGGTCAGTCTTGCGCAGTACGGCGTGACCAAATCCAGGAATTACCTGACCTGCCGCAAGGGTGTCGAGGGTATACTGAATGACTTGCTCTTTGCTAGGCTCTTGGGTGCCCAATTGTTCGAGCATTTCAAAGGTCCATTTAATTACCTCTTGGTTGGCTAAGCCGTGAAGCGGGCCGGCTAGGCCGTTCATTCCCGCCGCAAAACTTTGGTAGGCATCGCTCAAGGCGGAGCCAACCAAGTGCACGGCGTGCGCCGATACGTTGCCGCCTTCGTGGTCGGAGTGAATCGTCAGGTAGAGGCGCATCAATTCGCGAAACTCCTCACTGTCGTAACCCAGCATGTGCGCAAAGTTGCCAGCCCAATCAAGCTTCGGATCCGGCTCGATGTGGTCACCATTCTTGTAGGCGCGACGGTAAATGTAGGCGGCCACACGGGGCAAGCGCGCGAGCAAGTTCATGGCGTCCTCATAGGTGTATTCCCAGTACTCCGACTTGTTGATTCCGCGAGCGTAGGCCTTGCCGAACTCTGTCTCGGTGCGCAATGCCATAATACCGACCACAAACTGGGTCATGGGATGCGCCCGCATGGGCAATGCATCAATGGCCTTGAATACGTGGAGCGGAACAATGGCGCGACGAGCCCAGCTGTTGCTCAGCCTGCGCACGTCGTCGTCGTTGGGCATTTCATTCATTAGAATCAAATGAAACAGTGCCTCAGGCAAGGGCTCGTTGCCGCCTGGGTACTTTGGCAAAAGCTTTTGGAGCTCTGGAATGCTGTAGCCCCTAAAGCGAATGCCCTCATTGGGATCCAGCTTCGACGTCTCGCAGATCAGCGCAGTCATGCCACGCATGCCCTGGTAAACTTGAGCCACCGTGATTTCACCCAGTGATTTATCGCCGTGCTCCGCGACAAAAGCCTTTACCTCCGCCTGCGCAGGGCCAATCTTGGATGCGAAACGGTCTTTAATCCGATCGTTGGTGTAGATGATTTCTTTCATAGCCTATTTAAAATTCTTGCCAGGGTAAATCGCCTCGGCGCCGAGCATTTCTTCAATGCGAAGGAGTTGATTATATTTTGCCATACGGTCTGACCTCGAGGCCGAACCGGTCTTGATTTGCCCGGTGCTCAAGGCCACTGCCAGGTCTGCAATGGTTGAATCCTCGGTTTCGCCCGACCGATGCGACATGACGCAGGTCATGCCATTAGCCTGAGCCTTGCGAACGGTTTCGATGGTCTCGGTCAGGGTGCCAATCTGGTTCACCTTCACCAGTACGGAATTCGCTGCCTTCAGCTCTATTCCCTTGCTGACGCGGTCGACATTCGTTACAAAGAGGTCGTCGCCGACAATCTGCACCCTTCCTCCTATGGCGGAATTCAGGCTAACCCAACCCGCCCAATCGTCTTCTGCCAATCCGTCTTCAATAGACAGAATGGGGTACTGGTCAACCCACTTGGTCCAGTACGCTACGACCTCGTCGGTAGTCATGGTTGCACCACCGGATTTCTTGAATGAATACAGTCCCGTCTTTTCGTCGTAGAGCTCCGTCATCGCCGCGTCCATGGCAATAAACAAATCAACACCGGTCTTGAATCCAGCCTTTTGAACTGCCTCGAGCACCGTCTCAATGGCCTCTTCGTTCGATCGAATGTTGGGTGCAAATCCGCCCTCGTCTCCCACGTTGGTGCTGTATCCCTTGGATTTCAGCACCGCCTTGAGGTGGTGAAAGACCTCGGTACCCATCTGTAGCGCCTGGCTAAAGCTTGTGGCCCCGACCGGCATAACCATAAATTCTTGAAAATCAATGGCATTATCAGCATGCGCCCCGCCATTTAGGATGTTCATCATCGGAACCGGTAGCGTCTTAGCGCCCATCCCCCCCAGGTACTGGAACAGGGGGAGGTTTTGGGATTGTGCAGCAGCACGAGCCGCAGCCATCGAAACGGCTAAAATGGCGTTTGCTCCCAGGCGCGCCTTGTTGGGCGTACCGTCCGCATCGCGAAGAGCCTGATCAATGGCAGACTGGTTGCTGCAATCCATCCCTAGAACCGCCTTGGCTAACTCCGTATTGACGTTCTTTACCGCATGGAGCACGCCCCGACCCAGGTAGGTTTTGGCATCGCCATCCCTGAGCTCTACGGCTTCGTGGGCTCCCGTTGAGGCCCCAGAGGGCACTGCCGCGCGACCAAAATGTCCGCTGTCGGTAACCACATCGGCTTCGACCGTAGGGTTTCCGCGTGAATCAAGAATTTGGCGTGCGTGAACAGAGGTAATTTTAGGCATGACTTAAGCGGGTATTGATTGGCCCATCAAGGCAACAAATTCATCAAAAAGGTAGTGGGCATCGTGCGGACCCGGAGAGGCCTCAGGATGGTACTGCACGCTAAAAGCAGGCAGGTCCATGCGCCGAATTCCAGCAACCGTACCGTCATTCAAATGCACGTGGGTAAGCTCGACTCTTGGGTCTTTTGCTACATCCTCAATCGAGACGGCAAAGCCGTGGTTTTGTGAGGTAATCTCCCCCTTGTCTGTTTTAAGGTTCTTGACCGGATGGTTGATTCCACGATGGCCGTTGTGCATCTTGTAGGTGCTCAGTCCCGAGGCAAGTGCTATCATTTGGTGGCCCAGGCAAATGCCAAAAGTTGGCTTACCCGAGGCGAGAATTTCGCGCACCGTATCAATTACCCCAGGACTAGCGGCCGGATCACCCGGGCCATTCGAGAGAAAGTAGCCGTCTGGCTCGTCGGCCGAAAGCACCGCAAAAGGAGTATTGTAGGGGTAGACCGTAACCCGGCAGCCTACGCGCAGCAAATTGCGAAGTATGCTTCGCTTAATTCCAAGGTCAAGGGTCGCAACCTTAAAGGGCGCATCAGCCTTGCCAACGGTGTAAGGCTCCTTGGTGCTCACCGTCGAGCAGAGTTCAAGACCCTCCATATCGGGCGCAGCCTTTAAACGCATTTGCGCTTCTTCAAGGGTAAGTTCGGTGGTAAGCACCGCATTTTGCGCGCCAAAATCGCGTATGTGCTGCACCAATGCCCGCGTATCCACGTTGGCAATGACTACCGAACCCTTCATAAAGTTCTTGAGGCTCCGGCTATTGCCTCGGACCCTAGACGCCAATTCACTGAAATTTCGGCAGACCAGGCCGGCAATCTGTACCTCGGCAGACTCGTTTTCTTCGGACTCTACCCCATAATTGCCAATATGCGCCGATGCCATTACCATCACCTGGCCCTTATAGCTGGGGTCGGTAAAAATTTCTTGATAACCCGTCATGCCCGTGTTAAAGCAAATTTCGCCTACCGAAGTACCGTCAACCCCTACCGACAGGCCCTCAAAAAAGGTACCGTCTGCAAGTAAAACAAAGGCTTTTGAACTCATTATCAAGCGTTAAGTATTGGACACAAAAAAAGGATAAGAGGCGACCCTTATCCTTTGCAAATTACGAGAACTCACGGCTTATTCCGCTTCCTTCTCCTCGTTGTTTTCATCCGCTTCGGGAGCTGCTGAAGCCTCTGGTGCCTCGGTCGCTTCCGGTGCCTCTGGAGCTTCTGGAGCCACCTCCGCAACAGCAGCAACAGCGACGGGCGCCGCAACTACCTCCGCGTCAGCAGCCTTGCTGCGTCCACGACGGGTTGACTTCTTAACTTCCTTCTTGGCGTTGCTGTAAATCTCATTGAAATCAACCAACTCGATCATGGCCATCTCGGCATTATCACCCAGGCGGTGGCCTGTCTTGATAATGCGCGTGTAGCCCCCGGGGCGATCACCGACCTTAACCGACACCTCGCGAAACAGCTCCGTAACGGCTTCCTTGCTTTGCAGGTAGGAGAACACCATACGACGGTTGTGCGTGCTGTCTGACTTAGAACGGGTCACCAAAGGCTCCACATACTTCTTTAGTTCCTTCGCCTTGGCGAGGGTTGTGTTAATCCGCTTATGCTGAATCAACGATGCCGCCATGTTGCTAAGCATCGCCTTTCGGTGCGACGCCGTGCGGCCTAAGTGATTGAATTTCTTACCGTGACGCATGTCTTATTCTTTATCGAGTTTGTACTTGATCATGTCCATTCCAAAAGTTAGGCCCAGACGCGCAACCAGCTCCTCGAGCTCGGTTAACGACTTCTTGCCAAAATTGCGGAACTTCATCAAATCCTGCTTGGTGTAGGAGACTAGATCCGAAACCAGCTCCACCTCAGCAGCCTTCAGGCAGTTCAGTGCGCGCACGCTCAACTCCAGTTCCGTCAAAGGACGAAGCAAAAGCTTGCGCATTTCAAGAACCTCGTCGTCGTATGCCTCAACCTCTACGGCTACCTCTGTCTCGGCAAGCATACGCTCGTCAGTGAACAGCAGAAAGTGCTGAATAAGGATGTGCGCAGACTCCGTCAAAGCGTCCACTGGCGTGATGGAACCGTCGGTTTCAATGTTGAGGATCAGTTTTTCGAAGTCGGTCTTCTGCTCTACGCGAAAGTTCTCTACCTCAAAACTCACATTCTTCATTGGAGTGTAAATCGAGTCCATGAAGATGGTACCTAGGTTGGCCTCCAGCTTCTTGTTCTCCTCAGCCGGAACGTATCCGCGGCCCTTCTCTATGGTGAACTCCATTTCAAGCTTAATGGACGCATCCATATTGCAAATCACCAAGTCGGGATTCAGAATCTGGAAGTTCGTCAAAAAGGCAGATAAGTCCCCTGCTTTGAAGGCGTCCTTACCCGAAATAACAACCTTAACAGTCTCTCCCTCCATGCCCTCAATTTGGCGCTTGAAGCGGACCTGCTTAAGGTTCAAAATCATTTCGGTAACGTCTTCAACAACACCCTTAATGGTTGAGAATTCATGCTCCACTCCGGTGATGCGAACGCTGGTAAAGGCAAAACCTTCCAGAGAATTCAGGAGTACACGGCGCATGGCGTTCCCCACCGTAAGACCGAAACCGGGCTCAAGTGGACGGAACTCAAACTGTCCAAGATTTTCTGACGTCGAGATGACGTGGACTTTATCAGGCTTTTGAAAGGTGAGAATTGGCATAGCTTATTTCGAGTAGAGTTCTACAATTAATTGTTCCTTGATGTTCTCAGGAATCATATCACGCGTTGGGACATTGATCATTTTTCCGCTCATTATCGCGGAATTCCATTGTACCCATGGGTATTGGTCCGCACGGTTGCTGCCAAGACTGTTCGCAACCACTTCAAGCGACTTAGAACGCTCGCGCACTGCGATGACGTCGTTAAGCGTAACCGAGTACGAAGGAATGTTCAAAACTTCACCGTTCACCGTAATGTGGCAATGCGTCACAAGCTGGCGCGCCGCACGACGAGTTGGGGCAATACCTAGGCGGTACACGACGTTGTCAAGGCGACGCTCGCAAAGCTGGAGCAATACCTCACCCGTGATTCCCTTGGAGCGGGAAGCGTGGTCAAACATGATGCGGAACTGGCGCTCCAGAATTCCGTAGGTGTATTTTGCCTTCTGCTTCTCAGCAAGCTGCACAGAATATTCGCTTTTCTTGCCGCGCTTGCGCTGGAAGCCGTGCTGCCCCGGGGGGTAGTTGCGCTTATCCAAAGCTCGGTCTGGACCAAAGATGGGTTCGCCAAAACGACGGGCGATTTTTGTAAGTGGACCTCGGTAACGTGCCATATCTAACTGTTCTTCTATTTACTATTTATTATACTCGGCGGCGCTTGGGCGGACGGCAACCATTGTGCGGGGTTGGCGTGATGTCAATGATCTCAGTAACCTCGATGCCCGTATTGGACAGGCTTCGGATGGCGCTCTCACGACCATTACCAGGACCCTTAACATAAACCTTGACCTTGCGAAGGCCAGCCTCCATGGCCACTCCTGCAGCCTGTTCCGCAGCTACTTGAGCTGCATAGGGAGTGTTCTTTTTGGAACCACGAAAGCCCATCTTACCCGCAGAAGACCAAGAAATTACCTGTCCCTGCGTGTTAGTCAGCGCAATGATGATGTTATTGAACGTAGTGCTGATGTGGGCTTCGCCCGTCGACTCTACGATAACCTTACGCTTTTTAGTGGTTTTCGTCGATTTAGAATTCTGTTTTGCCATCGCTTCTAATGCTCAGTTCTTATTTAGTTACTTTCTTCTTGTTTGCAACAGTCTTGCGCTTACCCTTGCGAGTACGGCTGTTATTCTTGGTGCGCTGACCGCGCAAGGGAAGACCCAAACGGTGGCGAATGCCTCGCTGGCAGCCAATATCCATTAGTCGCTTGATGCTCATCGATACCTCAGAGCGAAGCTCGCCTTCGACCTTCATGCTTCCCGTGATGAAATCGCGGATGAGCTGAAGCTGTTCGTCGTTCCAATCCTGAACCTTGATGTTCACATCAACGCCAATCTGGGTCAAAATCATCTTAGCCTTCGACCGACCGATTCCGTAGATATAGGTCAAGCCAATTTCACCGCGCTTGTTTTTGGGGAGGTCAATACCTGCAATACGTGCCATTCTTCTTTTATATTGGATTAACCCTGACGCTGCTTAAGCTTCGGATTTTTCTTGTTAATGATGTACAAGCGGCCTTTACGGCGAACAATTTTGCAGTCCACACTGCGCTTTTTAAGGGAAACTCTAACTTTCATCGGTTGCGATTAAATCATTGATTTAGTAACGGTAAACAATTCTTGCCTTAGACAAATCATAAGGAGACAACTCTAGCTTCACGCGATCTCCTGGCAAAAGCTTGATGTAGTGCATCCGCATTTTTCCTGAGATGTGCGCCGTCACGACGTGACCATTCTCCAGCTCCACGCGAAACATCGCGTTGGATAGGTTCTCGGTGATCGTACCGTCTTGAGTAATTGCATCCTGCTTTGACATCGACTACAGAGATTCGGCGTTTCGACCGCGAATGCGGCCTCCATCCATCAAGCCATCGTAGTGGCGGTTCAACAAATAACTTTCGACCTGCATGAGCGTGTCCAAGACCACGCCTACAATAATCAACAAAGAGGTTCCGCCATAAAACTGAGCCCAGGTCATGCTTACTCCGAAATTCATTAGAATAGCGGGCAAAATTGCAATTGCAGAGAGCAGAAGAGCACCAGGCAGAGTAATCTTAGCAAGTACATCATCAATGAACTTAGCCGTGTCTCCTCCGGGCTTTACCCCAGGAACGAAGCCCCCGTTGCGCATCAGATCGTCTGAAATTTGGGTGGTGTTGATTTGAATAGCGGTGTAGAAGTAGGTGAACACCAAAATCAACAGAACAAAAACAAAATTGTACCAAAACCCTTGAATATCTCCAAACAGCGTAACCATCCAGGTACTGCCCTCGCCGGTCATACCCGCATACTGAACCACCGTCAGGGGAATGAACATTAAAGCCTGAGCAAAAATTATGGGCATAACACCAGAGGCATTGACTCGCACTGGCAAGTAGCTCCGCCCCAAAGACTTGGAGCTCCCTCCTGCCACGCGCTTGGCGTATTCAAGCGGAATCTGCCTGACCGCCTGGGTCATTGCAATGGCAAATAGGATTACCAAGTAGAGTGCAACCATCTCCAGCAAGAAGACAATCCAACCTCCACCCGATGGGCTTAACTGCGACACCAATTCCTGCAAAAAGGACTGAGGAAAGGATGCAATAATACCGATCATAATGAGCAGTGAAATACCGTTGCCAATTCCCTTGTCGGTGATTTTCTCACCCAACCACATGGCGAAGATGGTGCCCGCGATCAGGGTAATCCAGGCCGAGAACCAAAAGAGCGAAGTTGGGAGGGTAATCTCAACCCCTTGATACATTAAGTTGGTAATGTATCCTGGCGCTTGAGCGGCAACTACCAAAATGGTGAGGTATCGCGTGATTTGATTCAGCTTTCTGCGGCCTGACTCACCCTCTTTTTGCATTTTGCTGATGGCCGGAATGGCTAAACCTGCAAGCTGCATAAAGATGGAAGCAGAGATATAAGGCATAATACCCAAGGCAAGCACCGAAGCATTCGCAAAGGCACCACCCGAAAAAGCATTGATCAAACCAACAAGTCCTTCTGAGGCCTGGTTTTGCAATTGATCAAGGCTGCTCGGATCAATGCCCGGAAGCACCACATTCGATCCCAATCGATAAACCAAAATCAACCCGGCAGTCAACGTGATTTTGTCACGCAACTCCTGGATGGCCCAGATATTCTTAAAGGTTTCGATGAGCTTTTTCATTATTCCTTAGCTCCCTGAAGTAGGCTTACGCTACCACCCGCAGCTGCAATGGCAGCAGCAGCAGTTTGGCTCACCTTGTGAACACGAAGGGTCAAGGCGGTAGTAACCTGACCACGACCTAAAATTTTGATGAGGTCGTTCTTGCCAGCTAGTCCAAACTGCTGGAATTCAAGTGGACCAATAGAGGTAATTCCGTGCGCCGTTGCAAGCTGCTCGAGCACGTCCAAATTGATCGCACGAAACTCCACGCGATTCGGATTGGTAAAACCAAACTTTGGAACGCGGCGCTGAAGGGGCATTTGACCACCCTCAAAACCAATCTTTTTGCTGTAGCCAGTACGAGCTTTTTGACCCTTATGGCCAGCTCCAGCGGTGCCGCCTGATCCGGTACCTTCTCCGCGCCCTAGGCGCTTTTTTGTTTTAACTGAGCCTGGTGCAGGCTTGAGTTCGTGCAATGCTGCCATGACTTTTAGGCGTTTAGTTCTTCAACTTTAATTAAGTGGCTCACGGCGCGAACCATACCCAGAATTTGGGGGGTTGCCTCGTGCTCCACACACTGGTTCATCTTGCGAAGACCCAGGGCGACCATGGTGGCTTTTTGATAGGGCGGACGATCAATCGTGCTACGAACCTTTGTGACTTTAATGCGTGGCATGGGCTTGTAGATTAACCGTTGAATACTTTAGAAAGAGTGATACCGCGAGTTTTAGCAATCTGCTGGGCATCGCGCATCAAATGCAAAGCCTCAAAAGTCGCCTTAACTAAATTGTGGGGGTTTGACGAGCCCTTGCTCTTTGCAAGCACGTCATGCACACCGACACACTCTAGTACGGCGCGCATGGCACCGCCTGCAATAACGCCTGTTCCGCTTGACGCAGGGCGAAGAAATACACGAGCTCCACCGAACTTACCGTCTTGCTCATGGGGCACAGTGCCTTTGAGAATGGGGAATTTGTAGAGGTTCTTTTTAGCATCCTCAATGCCCTTGGTGACAGCCTCGCTGACCTCCTTAGACTTTCCTAGACCATAGCCTCCGATGCTGCCTTCGTCTCCAACAACGACAATCGCCGTGAAACTAAACGTACGTCCGCCTTTAGTAGTCTTGGTTACGCGCTGGACCCCTACTAGGCGATCCACTAACTCTAAGCCACTGGGCTTTACTTTTTTTGATGCAGTTTCTTTCATAACAGTCTTAGAAATTCAGGCCGCCTTTGCGAGCGCCCTCAGCCAATGATTTTACACGTCCGTGGTACAAGAATCCACCGCGATCAAACGAAACCGACTCAATGCCGTTGGCCTTAGCCAGTTCCGCAATCTTGATGCCTACCTGAAGTGCTTGCTCCAACTTGGAACCGCTCACCTCACGCACGCCCAACTTTAACGACGATGCCGCACAAATGGTTTTGCCCGAATGGTCGTCAATAACTTGAGCATAAATCTCTTTGCTCGAGCGGAATACCGCCAAACGAGGACGGACAGCCGTTCCTTCTACAATCTTGCGCACACGGTAGTGGATGCGCTCACGACGGGTTAATGATTTTGTTGCCATAGTTTATTACTTCTTAGCTCCTGATTTACCTGCCTTACGGCGAACAATTTCTCCTACGTAGCGAACTCCTTTGCCCTTGAACGGCTCAGGCTTGCGAAGGCTGCGAATTTTTGATGCGACCGCACCAAGAAGCTGCTTGTCAAACGAAGCAAGTTCAACGATGGGATTCTTACCCTTCTCAGAGATGGTGTTAAGACTGACCTCCTTGGGAATCTGCATCACAAAAATGTGCGAGTAACCTAAGGAAAGCTCAAGATTCTGACCCTGATGCGAGGCACGGTAGCCTACTCCAACCAACTCCAAATTCTTGGCGAATCCGGTTGAAACTCCAGTGATCATGTTTTGAATCAAGGCACGGTACAAGCCATGCTGGGAGCGATGCTCCTTGAGGTCCGTTGGGCGCACTACGGTAAGTACGTCACCCTCGCGCTCAATGGAAATATCTTGATTGATTTCTTGGGTCAAAGTACCAAGCTTTCCTTTGACCGTTACGACATTCCCATTGATCGATAAATCGATACCTGCAGGAATGGTGATGGGGGATTTACCAACTCGTGACATGACTTAACCTTAGTAAACTAAACAAACTACTTCTCCACCCACATTTTGGGCACGGGCTTCTTTGTCGGTCATGATGCCGTGCGAAGTACTCACAATAGCAATACCCAAACCGTTCTTGATGCGCGGAATCTCCGTTGAACCGGCAAAATTGCGCAATCCAGGACGAGAAACGCGGTCAATTCCGCGGATAACCGAGCGCTTCGAAATCTTATCGTACTTCAAAGCAACCTTCAACAGTCCCTGAGGACCAATTTCATCAACCTTGTAGCCCTTAATAAAGCCTTGGTCCATAAGAATGCGAGCAATTTCAGCCTTCATCTTGCTATTGGGCACCTCCACAACTGCGTGGCCAGCTTTGGCTCCGTTGCGAATGCGCGTCAAAAAATCTGCGATGGGATCAGTGTACATAACGTAATAGTTCTATTGTTGGGTTACCAGCTACTCTTCTTAACACCTGGGATCAGGCCGTTAAGGGCCATATCACGAAACGTTACGCGAGAAATTCCAAACTGACGCATGTATCCGCGAGGACGACCCGTTAGTTTGCAGCGGTTGTGAAGACGCACTGGACTTGCGTTCTTGGGTATTTTTTGCAGTGCGAGGTAGTCGCCTGATGCCTTTAGGGCCGCGCGCTTCGCAGCATACTTAGCTACTAGAGCTTCACGCTTGCGCTCGCGCGCTTTCATTGATTCTTTTGCCATGGCTTACTTCTTAAAAGGCATTCCGAAACTCTGAAGGAGGGACTTGCACTCCTTGTCTGTGTTTGCCGAGGTTACGAACGTGATGTCCATCCCTGAAATACGATTGACCTTGTCAATCTCAATTTCTGGAAAAATGATTTGCTCGGTAATACCGAAGGTGTAGTTTCCACGACCATCAAAACCATCCTTCAGACCCTGAAAGTCGCGAATCCGTGGCAATGAAGAAACCAAAAGGCGGTCGAAGAATTCGTACATGCGCTCGCCGCGAAGGGTTACGCGAACTCCAATGGGCATACCCTTGCGGAGCTTGAAATTAGAAATGTCTTTCTTTGATTTCGTTGCAACAGCACGCTGTCCAGCAATAGTAGACATCTCTTCGATAGCGTACTCGATAAGCTTCTTATCGGCAACCGCTGCTCCAAGACCTTGGTTTAGCACAATCTTTTGGATGCGGGGAACCTGCATCTGGTTGGTGTATGAAAACAATTCCATCATGGCCGGAACGACCTGATCGAAGTACTTCTTTTTGAGATTTGGCTCCATTACTTAATTACTTCACCGGTTTTTTTAGCAACACGAACTTTCACTCCATTGGCCTCAAAACGGATTCCCGTGCGGGTTGCAACGCCTTTACTATCAAGGAGCATGAGGTTTGAAATATGAAGTGGCGCTTCAACTTTCTGAAGCCCACCTTGGGGACTGGTTGCACTCGGCTTAATGTGCTTCGTAACAAGGTTTACCCCTTCTACAATAGCGCGGTGCTGCTTGGGTATCATGCGTACAATCTTACCCTGCTCGCCCTTGTGCGAACCCGCGATCACCACCACGGTGTCTCCGGTTTTAATGTGAAATTTTGCCATCGTCTTGGGCGATTAAAGCACCTCAGGTGCTAGTGAGACAATCTTCATATACTGCTTGTCGCGAAGCTCACGGGCCACAGGACCGAAGACGCGGGTACCGCGCATTTCGCCGTTGGCATTGAGCAATACACAAGCATTGTCGTCGAAGCGGATGTAGGATCCGTCAGGACGGCGAATTTCTTTGGTAGTGCGAACTACTACCGCCTTAGAAACGGTACCTTTTTTGGCGTTTCCAGAAGGAGTGGCATCCTTAACAGTGACCACTATGGTGTCACCAACCGAGGCGTAGCGACGGCGTGTGCCACCGAGCACACGAATCACCAACACTTCTTTGGCACCGGTATTGTCCGCAACGCGGAGACGGGATTCAGTTTGTAGCATGATTAATTACTTAGCGCGCTCAATGATTTCAACGACACGCCACTTCTTCGTTTTAGAAAGAGGGCGAACTTCCATGATGCGAACCGTGTCTCCTTGGTTGCAGTCATTGGTTTCATCGTGAGCGTGAAACTTATTAGAGAAGGTGACAAACTTGCCATACATCTCGTGCTTCACACGGCGCGAAACATTTACGGTTACAGTCTTATCCATAGCCGAGGAGGTTACTACCCCGACGCGCTCTTTGCGCAGATTTCGTTGGTTTTCCATCGTATTAATTCTTAGAGCGCTGGGTCATTTCTGTTGCAAAGCGAGCGACATCCTTGCGGAGGGCAGCAATGCGCATGGGATTTTCAAGCGGGCTCAAGCGATGCTTGCGCTTTAGATCGAACAATTCCGTCTTGATGGACTGGTAGCGGGTACCAACCTCTTCGGTCGTCATTTTTTTAAGTTCAGCAGTAGTCATGGTTTTCTATGGCTTAAGCATTTACTAAATCGCGACGAACCACAAGCTTCGTCTTCACAGGAAGCTTTTGAGCGGCAAGACGCAATGCCTCACGCGCCACTTCTTCGGTAACTCCATCGAGTTCAAAAAGCATGCGACCCGGGCGAACTACGGCTGCCCAGTATTCTACCGCACCCTTACCCTTACCCATACGTACCTCAAGAGGCTTCTTGGTAATAGGCTTGTCTGGGAAGATGCGAATCCAAAGTTGGCCTTCGCGCTTCATGTAGCGTGTCGCCGCAATACGAGCGGCTTCAATCTGGCGAGCGGTCATCCAAACCTCTTCGAGTGACTTAATTCCGTACGAACCAAAGGCCAATGTGGCACCACGCTGAGCGTTGCCCTTCATTTTACCCTTGAACATTTTGCGGTACTTAGTCTTTTTCGGCTGAAGCATGACGATTACGCTTTACGGTTGTTGTTATTATTGCTATTGGGGCGGCCTCCGGTGTTGGGCTTGCGGCGGTCTCGGTCGCGATCGCGACTGCCTCCGCGGTCATTGCCTCCAGAAGGAGCGCCTGCACTTGGACTTGCTCCAGTACCCGCACCTACTCCAGCGCGCTTGGTAACACCAAGTACGTTGCTGAGGTCGCGCTTACCAAATACTTCACCCTTCATGATCCAAACCTTAATGCCAATACGGCCGTAGGTTGTGTGTGCTTCGGAGATGTAGTAGTCGATGTCTGCTCTGAACGTATGCAGGGGCGTACGGCCATCCTTAAACTTTTCAGAGCGAGCAATCTCAGCTCCGTTCAAACGGCCACTGACCTGCACCTTAATGCCTTCGGCTCCCATACGCATGGTGCTGCCAATAGACATCTTAACGGCACGACGAAACGAAATACGTCCTTCAATCTGGCGAGCAATGCTGTCTGCAACAAGCTTTGCGTCGAGTTCTGGGCGCTTAATTTCGTGGATGTTCAGCTGAACTTCCTTCTTCGTTAGTTTGCGCAACTCCTCGCGAAGCTTGTCGACTTCTTGTCCACCCTTGCCAATGATGACACCAGGACGGGCCGTGGCTATAGTAACGGTAACCAACTTGAGCGTCCGCTCAATAATGATGCGAGCAACGTTAGCGCGACTCAATCGAGCGTAGAGGTATTTTCTGATTGCGGCGTCTTCGGCAAGCTTGTCACCGTAGTTCCTTCCTCCGTACCAATTGGAATCCCAACCGCGGATGTAGCCTAGGCGATTGCCAATAGGATTTGCTTTTTGTCCCATGATTAGGCGTTTTCAGAACTTGGTGAAACTTCTTCGGCAATGCGACCCACAATAAGGGTTACATGGTTCGAGCGCTTGCGCACTCGGTGGGCACGACCCTGGGGAGCGGGCTGAATGCGCTTGAGCATACGGCCTCCGTCTACAGAGATGCTCTGAACCACAAGGCCCGCATCAACCGACGAATCAGGATTTTTAATTTGCCAGTTACTCAAGGCAGAAATAAGCAGCTTCTCAAGGCGAATAGACGCCTCTTTGCTGCTGTGCTTCAGCACATAGAGTGCCTTAGCTACTTCCATTCCACGAATGAGGTCGGCCATCAAACGCATCTTGCGCGGTGATGTAGGACAGTCATTTAAGGATGCCATAGCCACGTTGCGGCGGGCTTCCTTGATCGCATTAGCGCTGTTTTTTTTACGAGCTCCCATCGATTCTTACTTTTTGCCTTTGTCTTTTTTGCCAGAGTGGCCACGGAATACACGAGTGGGAGAAAACTCACCCAACTTGTGTCCAACCATGTTCTCCGTTACATATACAGGAACAAACGTTTTACCGTTGTACACTGCGATGGTCTGTCCAACAAAATCTGGACTGATCATTGAAGCCCGTGACCATGTTTTGATGACAGTCTTTTTACCTGCCTCCACGTTCTCCATAACTCGCTTCTCGAGCTTGAAATGGATGTATGGACCTTTTTTAAGCGAACGTGACATGATTACTTCTTGCGTTTTTCAATGATATAACGATTGCTTGCCTTCTTAGGAGTACGTGTTTTGTATCCTTTGGCCGGAATCCCTTTACGTGAACGTGGGTGTCCGCCTGAAGCACGACCCTCACCACCACCCATGGGGTGATCCACAGGGTTCATTGCAACACCACGGGTACGCGGACGGCGACCGAGCCAACGGCTGCGACCTGCCTTACCGCTGTCGACCTGAGAATGGTCCGCATTAGAGACTGTTCCTATGGTTGCCATGCACTCGGTAAGAATCAAACGACTCTCCCCAGAAGGCATGCGCAGCGTTGCGTATTTACCGTCGCGGGCGGCAAGCTGGGCAAATGCACCGGCAGAGCGGGCAATGATTCCACCCTGACCTGGACGAAGCTCCACATTGTGTACAATCGTACCCAAGGGCATGTCCGAAAGCTTCATGGCATTGCCAACCTCTGGAGCGACACCTGGTCCGCTGAGCAAAGTTTGACCGGCCACTAATCCGTTTGGCGCGATGATGTAGCGCTTCTCACCGTCGGCATAAACCAACAAGGCAATAAACGCAGTGCGGTTCGGATCGTACTCAATGCTCTTAACCGTAGCAGGAATATTGAACTTCTCACGCTTAAAATCAACGATACGGTAGCGCT
This sequence comes from Flavobacteriales bacterium UBA972, assembly GCA_002292855.1. Taxonomy (GTDB): domain Bacteria; phylum Bacteroidota; class Bacteroidia; order Flavobacteriales; family Schleiferiaceae; genus TMED14. Next base: position 81,961 of record DBBY01000042.1, read on the forward strand.
GCTTGGCGCCGCCACCGACGTACCGCATGGTCATCTTGCCGGTGTTGTTCCGTCCGCCGGAACGCCTGTTAGGCAGCGTTAGGCTTTTTTCTGGAGCCACAGAGCTCAGCACTGCGAAATCGTTTACGGAACGATGACGCTGTCCTGGCGTGGTCGGTTTGAGTTTACGTACACCCATGACTTAGAGGTTAGCGTAGATATCTATGGTTTCACCAGCGCGAACTTCAATCACCGCTTTCTTTACAGAAGGCTTGCGCCCTTTGAGAACGCCTGACTTGGTGTTGCGCACAATACTCTTAGCAGGGGCAATCATGGTACGAACGTTTTCTACGTTCACCTTGTAGGCTTGCTCTACTGCTTTTTTAATTTCAACCTTATTGGCCTTTTTATCAACTACAAACGTGTAGCGATTCGCTGTCTCTGCTGAGGCAGTCGCTTTCTCGGTAAGTACCGGGCGAATTAGAATCTGTTCCATCACTATTTGGCCGTTAAGGCGGTTTCAATTTTCGCAATCGAGGGCTCAACTAAAACTAGAGTGCCACCATTCAAAATAGAATAAGTACTTAATTCTGAAGCAATTACCACTTTTGAACCCTCAAAATTGCGGGACGACAAATATATGGAATTATTCGCTTCGGCCAATACTACAGTGGATTTCTTGCCGTCGAGGCCTAAAGCTTTAAGAATCACCGCGTAATCCTTAGTCTTGGCTGCCGTCATGGAGATCTGATCCACTACGACAATCTGGTTTGACGCTGCGAGCTGGCTTAAAGCAGACTTGCGTGCGACCAATTTCAATTTCTTATTGAGCTTGAAACCGTACTCGTGAGGAACGGGGCCAAAAACACGACCTCCACCACGAAACAGTGGCGATTTCATGCTGCCATGACGCGCGCCGCCGGTACCTTTTTGCTTGTGAAGCTTTTTGGTGGTACGAGCAATTTCAGCGCGCTGCTTAGACTTGTGCGTACCCTGACGCTGGTTGGCTAGGTACTGCTTAACGTCGAGGTACATCGCGTGGTCGTTGGGAGTAACTCCAAACACCTCATCGTTTAGCTGGACCATACGGCCAGTATCTGCACCCTGTTGGTTGAGAATTCGAATTTCCATTATCTCTCTACAATTACAAGCGATTGCTTCGCTCCGGGAATGGATCCTTTAACAACGAGCAGATTCTTCTCTGCATCGACCTTCAAAATTTGAAGGTTTTGAATTTTAACGCGGTCATTGCCCATACGGCCACCCATGCGCATACCCTTGAATACGCGGCTAGGGTCAGAACCCGCACCGATAGAACCGGGTGCACGTCCGCGGTTGTGCTGACCGTGCGTTGACTCGCCGACACCGCTAAAGCCGTGACGCTTGACAACACCTTGAAAGCCTTTACCTTTTGACTGTCCTACGATGTCTACAAACTCGCCTTCCTCAAACATAGCCACAGTCAGAATTTCGCCTAGAGACACGGGCGTGCCGAAATCACGAAATTCAACATACTTTGACTTTGCTGTGGTGTTAGCCTTTGCAGCATGACCGGAGGCAGGCGATATGGCGTTTTTCTTTTCGCCAAAACCGATCTGCACGGCTTCGTAACCATCGACATCGTTCGACTTAAGCTGGGTGACCACGCAGGGCCCCAACTCAATTACAGTACACGGAAAATTCTTTCCGTCACCGTCGAAGATGCTGGTCATTCCAATTTTTTTGCCAATTAATCCAGGCATAATGAGGAATTCTTAGGGGGTTATTATACTTTGATCTCTACCTCAACACCACTCGGAAGCTCAAGCTTCATGAGAGCGTCGATGGTTTTGCTGGACGACGAATAGATGTCAAGCAAACGCTTGTAGCTAGACAACTCAAACTGCTCACGCGCCTTTTTATTGACGTGCGGGCTACGCAGCACCGTGTAGATGCGCTTATTGGTGGGCAAGGGAATCGGGCCATTGACCACAGCTCCGGTACTCTTAACCGTCTTTACAATTTTCTCTGCACTTTTGTCTACGAGATTGTGATCGTAGGACTTAAGCTTGATTCGAATTTTCTGGCTCATCGATCCTATTTTTTACCTTTTACTTTTTCAATTACGGCTTCAGAGATGGTTTGAGGCGTCTCTGAGAAGTGGCTAAACTCCATGCTCGAAGAACCGCGACCTGAAGTCAGGGTGCGCAACGTGGTCACGTAACCAAACATTTCGCTCAACGGCACCTTGGCGCGAACGAGGCTGTCGCCGTCCTTCGTATCCATACCTTCTACCATTCCACGGCGCTTGTTGAGGTCGCCAACGACATCACCCATGTTAGCCTCGGGCATTACCACTTCCATCTTCATGATGGGTTCAAGGATGACCGGGCGGGCCTTGCGGGCTGCCTCGCGGTAGCCCACTTTAGCGGCAAGCTCAAAAGAAAGGGAATCCGAGTCAACCGGGTGGAAGGAACCGTCTGAAAGAACAACCTTCATCGTATCCATTCCGTATCCGGCCAAAGGACCATTCTTCATTGCTTCTTTGAAGCCTTTCTCAATAGACGGCACATATTCCTTAGGAATGTTTCCGCCCTTAATTTCATTGACGAACTGAAGTCCGCTAAGATGACCCTCGTCTGCGGGTCCAATAGTGAAGACGATGTCGGCAAACTTACCGCGACCACCAGTCTGCTTCTTGTACACCTCACGGTGGTTAATAGTTGAGGTCAAGGCTTCTTTGTACTGAACCTGAGGCGCACCCTGGTTGCATTCCACCTTGAACTCACGCTTGAGGCGGTCAACAATAATCTCCAGGTGAAGCTCACCCATACCAGAGATAATGGTCTGGCCGGTCTCTTCGTCGGTGTGCACACGGAAGGTTGGATCCTCCTCTGCCAATTTGGCAAGGGACATTCCCAATTTATCGATATCTGCTTGGGTCTTTGGCTCCACTGCGAGTCCGATAACCGGCTCAGGGAAGCTCATTGACTCAAGGACGATGGGCTTTTTCTCGTCGCAAAGGGTATCTCCGGTGCGGATGTCTTTGAAACCAACTCCTGCACCAATATCACCCGCTTCGATTACATCAATCGGATTTTGCTTGTTAGCATGCATCTGGAAAATACGGCTGATGCGCTCCTTGTTGTCGGTACGCATGTTCTTGACGTAAGACCCCGCATTGATTTTACCCGAATACACGCGGAAGAAGCACAAGCGACCCACAAACGGATCGGTGGCAATCTTGAATGCAAGGGCTGCAAATGGCTCTGTGGACTCCGGCTTGCGAACTTCAACTTCATCAGTCTCCGGATTGATGCCCGAAATAGCCTCCACATCAAGAGGAGAGGGCAGGTACTCCATAACCGCGTCGAGCATGGTCTGAACACCCTTGTTTTTGAACGCAGAACCACAAAGTACCGGAGTAATCTTCATGGCAATAACGGCTTTGCGAATGGCTCCAGTCAATTCCTCGCGAGTAATGCTCGCGGGATCGTCAAAGAACTTCTCCATAAGGTTGTCGTCAAATTCCGCAACGGCCTCCACAAGCTTCTCGCGGTACTCGTCTACCACATCCACTAAGTCAGCAGGAATGTCAATAATCTTGTAGGTCATTCCTTGGGTCTCGTCTTCCCAAATGAGGGCCTTCTTGTCGAGCAGGTCTACAATACCGCGAAACTCCGCCTCAGCACCAATGGGTATCTGCAGGGGAACGGCATTGCCGCGAAGCTTCTCGTCAATTTGGCGAACCACATTGAAGAAGTCAGCACCCGTGCGATCCATTTTGTTTACAAAGGCAATGCGGGGAACGCTGTACTTGGTAGCTTGGCGCCACACCGTCTCGGTTTGGGGCTGTACTCCGCCTACCGCACACAAAAGCGCAACAGCGCCGTCAAGAACGCGCAAGGAACGCTCCACCTCTACGGTAAAGTCCACGTGCCCTGGAGTGTCAATAATGTTAATCTTGTACTCCTCGGTTTGTCCTGCGATATCCTTGCCTTGAACGGTAGGAAAGCGCCAAAAACAAGTAGTAGCTGCCGAGGTTATGGTAATGCCGCGCTCTTGCTCCTGAACCATCCAGTCCATAGTCGCCGCGCCGTCGTGCACTTCGCCAATTTTGTGGCTCACGCCAGTGTAGTAAAGAATACGCTCCGTAGTAGTGGTCTTTCCGGCATCGATGTGTGCCATGATACCAATGTTCCGAGTGTATAGTAAGTCGCGTGAAGCCATCTTGAAATTCGTAATCGGTTAGAAACGGAAGTGTGAAAATGCCTTGTTGGCTTCTGCCATCTTGTGCGTATCCATGCGCTTTTTCACGGCTGCACCTTCTTCTTTAGCCGCGGCTAAAATCTCGCCGGCAAGCTTGCCTGCCATGCTTTTCTCGTTCCGCTGGCGCGAGTATCCGATTAACCACTTCATGGCAACCGAAATTTTGCGCTCTGGGCGGATCTGCTGGGGAATCTGGAACGTGGCACCACCTACTCGGCGGCTGCGAACTTCCACATGGGGCATGACATTGGTCAGAGCCGACTTCCATTGGTCAAGGCCGTTGGCCTCTCCCGTTCTTTGCGAAACCAAGTCAATGGCATCGTAAAAAATCTTGAATGCAGTAGACTTCTTACCGTCGTACATCATGTTGTTCACAAAACGAGTAACGAGGGGGTCGTTAAAACGCGGATCGGGCAATAAAGGGCGCTTCTTAGCACGAGTCTTTCTCATGATTCCTTATTAATTATTTTTTGGCCTTAGGACGCTTGGCACCGTACTTCGAACGGCGTTGCATGCGACCGTTGACACCGGCCGTATCAAGGGCACCACGCACAATGTGGTAGCGCACCCCGGGTAAATCCTTTACACGACCTCCGCGAACCAGCACAATGCTGTGCTCTTGCAGGTTGTGTCCTTCTCCACCAATGTATGCGTTGACCTCGTTTCCGTTGGTCAAACGCACCCGCGCAACTTTGCGCATGGCGGAATTAGGCTTTTTAGGCGTTGTGGTATAAACCCTAGTACACACGCCACGGCGCTGAGGACAAGCGTCCAAGGCGGCCGACTTGCTCTTCTTCTCTAAGGTTACGCGTCCCTTACGGACTAGTTGTTGAATCGTTGGCATACTCTTCTACGTAAAATAACGTCGGTAGAAATATAATTTTATCCCCACTTTTTTGGGGACTGCAAATGTAGAACAAATTCTTCTCTATACACACCCTAGCGCCGAAAAGAATTTTAAAGTTTTCCACTTAGGGTGAGCGTGGCACCGCCCCAAACTACTTTTGCCACCAATCATGGACGGACTTTTAAGCGGACTCAATTCAGCACAGCGCAAGGCCGCAGAACACATCAAGGGTCCAGTCATGGTTATTGCGGGAGCCGGCTCGGGCAAGACCCGAGTGCTGACCTACCGCATCGCCCACCTGCTTGCCAACGGAGCGGATGCATTCCAAATACTCGCACTCACCTTTACCAACAAAGCGGCCCGAGAAATGAAGGAGCGCATCGCCAAAGTGGTGAGCGCGGACGAGGCCAAAAACGTTTGGATGGGAACCTTTCACTCCATTTTTGCGCGAATCCTCCGGGTTGAAGGCAGTCGTCTTGGCTTCCCGAGCAACTTCACCATTTATGATACCGAAGACGCCCACAAAGTGGTGGCCAACGTCATCAAGGAACTTAACCTTGATAAAGAAATCTATAAAACGAAATCAGTAGCATCGCGGATTTCAGCCTATAAAAACAACCTAATTACGCCCAAGGCTTATGCCGCACGGGCCGACCTCCAGGAGCAGGATGCCTCGGCCAGAATGCCCAAGCTGGGCGAAGTCTACAGCCAGTACATGGAGCGCTGCTTTAGGGCGGGCGCCATGGATTTTGACGACTTGCTGCTCAAGACCAACGAACTTTTTGCCCGCTTTCCAGAGGCCTTAGCAAAATACCAGGAACGGTTTCGCTACCTGCTGGTTGACGAGTACCAAGACACCAACCACGCCCAGTACCTCATTGTCAAGGCACTTGCCAGCCGCTTTGAGAATATTTGCGTAGTCGGCGACGACGCCCAGAGCATCTATTCCTTTAGGGGAGCCAACATCCGCAACATTTTAAATTTTCAAAACGACTACCCCGATGCCGCTCTCTATAAGTTGGAGCAAAACTACCGCAGCACCAAGCGCATCGTCAGCGCGGCCAATACCCTGATTTCGCACAACAAGGAGCAGCTTCAAAAAGACGTTTGGACCGAGAATCCGCTGGGTGAAAAAATCGTAGTGCACCAGAGCGTCAGCGATTCTGACGAAGGCCAGTACGTGGCCCAAACCACCTGGGACTTAGTGCACCGCGAGCAGCGTCACTACAGCGATTTTGCCATTTTGTACCGCACCAACGCGCAATCGAGGTCCTTTGAAGACGCGCTGCGCCGTCGAAACATTCCCTACCAGATTTATGGCGGACTCTCCTTTTACCAGCGCAAGGAAATCAAGGACGTTCTGGCCTACGTGCGCTTAACGGTCAATGCCAGCGACGAGGAGGCCCTTCGGCGCGTTATCAATTTGCCAGGGCGCGGAATTGGTGAAACGACCCTGGCCCGCCTCACTATTGCAGCCAACGAGAAAAAAGTACCCATTTGGGAGGCCGTGCGCCACGCCACATCATGGGATTTGGGCATTAACCGACCCACTGCTGAGCGCCTAGAAGCCTTCGCCGACCTAATCGACTCCTACCGCATCATCGCCAGCGAGCAGGACGCCTTTGGAACGGTGGAGCACATTGTGCGCAGCAGCGGCCTAGTTAAGTTGCTGGCAGAAGACAAGTCTCCCGAGGGAATCAGCAGGTACGAGAACATTCAAGAATTGCTCAACGGCATCAAAGACTTTGTAGAGCAGCAAAGCCAAACCGAAGACGGTAATCCGAGTTTGGGGGCCTTTCTGCAGGATGTGGCCCTTTTTACCGACCGCGACGAGCAAGTAAGCGACGAGCCCAAGGTCACCCTCATGACCATTCACCTGGCAAAGGGCTTGGAATTTCCCGTGGTTTTTGTGGTGGGTTTAGAAGACAGCCTCTTCCCGTCGATGATGGCCATGAATTCCCGCAGCGACCTCGAAGAGGAACGAAGGTTATTTTATGTAGCCCTGACCCGGGCGGAACAGAGGGCCTATTTGACGCATGCGCGGGTGCGCTACCGCTGGGGCAAGCTCATGGACTGCGAACCCAGTAGGTTCCTCGATGAACTCGACGACGAGCACTTGGACGTGCACCTCCCTGAGGTTGCCAAGAACTACGGGGTCCCTCGAGAACTACGCGATGCCTTTGGCGACCCCGAACAACCTCGAACTTTTAGGGGAGGCGGGGGCCCTAACCGTAGCGGTTCCGCATCAAAGCCAGCGGGACCGCCGCCCGCTCCAATACGGTTTAGAAAGCCCGAAAACCTAAAGCCCTTGGGGCAAGCCAGTGCTGCGTCGGGAATTCCTGCAAACGAACTAATTTTGTCACCCGGGGTTCGCGTGCTTCACGACCGTTTTGGAGCAGGCACCGTGACCGAAGTGGAATCCGCCACCGATGGCGGCAAAGCCACCATAAAATTTGATAACGCGGGCGAAAAGAAACTCCTTCTTAAGTTCGCTAAATTGCAGCTCCTGGCTTAGCAGGGGCACAACCATGGAAACTGCAAGTATTACCACACTGTCTCTAGACTACAACACAGACCGCCCCGAAATGGTCCTTGGGGAATATGGCCGCCTCGTGCAAACTATGCTCGAGTTTTGCTTGACTTTAGACGATAAAGTCAAGCGCACCGAGTCTGCGGCGCATATTGTAGACACGGTCGGCCGCTTGAACCCGGCCATGCGAGGGCAGCCCGACTTTGCGCGCAAGGTTTGGGACCACCTTCACGTGATGTCTAAGTTTGAGTTGGACGTGGACGGCCCCTACCCTGCCCCCCTGCGCGAACTGCTCGAGGCCAAGCCAGAGCGAGTGCCCTACCCGGCAAAAAGCCGAAGCCACCGATACTACGGGGTTATTCTTCAAAACCTCATCAGTACAGTTGCTGAAATGGAGCCTAGTGAAGAACGTCAAGGGATCGAGTACGACATTGCCAACCAAATGAAGCGTGCCTACCTGAGTTGGAACAAAGACACCGTAGACGACGCCGTAATTTTTAACGACCTCCGGCTGCTTTCGGGTGGACGTTTGGGTCAGGAAGGTTCTGCATTGTCCGTCGCCAAAGGGGTGGTGTCGCAGAATGCGCCCCTGCATGCCAAAAACCGCAAAAAGAAGCCCATGAATTCTTCAAATTTTAACAAACGCAAAGGCGGATTTACCCGCAAGTAAGTATGGCTTCGTTTAAAATAACCGGCGGAACAGCCCTCAAGGGCGAAGTGCATCCTCAGGGTGCTAAAAATGAAGTACTTCAAATAATTTGTGCCGTTTTGCTGACCGACGAGCCGGTGCGCATTACCAACGTGCCCGACATCATCGATGTCAATAAACTCATCGAAATCATCGGCGACTTTGGAGTGCGCGTGACCAAAAACGGTCCCGGAGATTTCACGTTTGTAGCGGATTCCGTGGATGTTGAATACTTGTTTGGCACGACCTACAAAAACAAAGGGGCCTCATTGCGCGGATCCGTTATGGTGGTTGGACCCATGCTTGGCCGCTTTGGCAAAGGCTACATTCCCAAACCCGGTGGCGATAAAATTGGACGCCGCCGACTAGACACGCACTTTGAGGGCTTCATGAAGCTCGGGGCTAAATTCATCTATGAAGAAGAGGCCTACTTCTATGGCGTCGAGGCCCCAGCAGAAGGACTCAAGGGTGCCTATATTTTGCTCGACGAACCCTCAGTAACGGGCACTGCCAACATTGTAATGGCCGCAGTACTGACCAAGGGATTGACTACCATCTACAATGCAGCCTGCGAACCCTACCTGCAGCAACTCTGCGCGATGCTCGTTAGAATGGGTGCCAAGATTGAGGGCATTGGGAGCAACCGCCTCAGCATTACCGGGGTAGACCGTTTGTCAGGCACCGAGCACCGATGCCTACCCGACATGATTGAGATTGGTTCATGGATCGGCTTGGCCGCAATGACCAAGTCAGAAATTACCATAAAGAATGCCGGCATTGCCCACCTTGGTCAAATTCCCAATGTATTCCGCAAGCTTGGAATTATCATTGAGGAGCGCGGAGACGACCTCTACATTCCGGCTCAAGAGCACTACGAAGTGGGCGCCTACCTCGACGGATCCATGGTAACCATTGCCGACGGACCCTGGCCTCTCTTTACTCCCGACCTTTTGAGCATTGTTTTGGTAACTGCCACCCAAGCCCGCGGATCTATTTTGGTTCACCAAAAGATGTTTGAAAGCCGATTGTTTTTTGTGGACAACCTCATCGAAATGGGAGCCCAGATAATCCTTTGCGACCCGCACCGCGCGAGTGTAATCGGTCTGGATCGCAAGTTCAGCCTAAGGGCTACCCGAATGTCTTCGCCCGATATTCGCGCGGGAATTGCCCTTTTAATTGCCGCACTGAGTGCCGAAGGAACCTCGACCATTCACAACATTGAGCAAATTGATCGAGGCTACGAGCAGATCGACAAGCGCCTGCGCGACCTCGGCGCCAAAATTGAACGTATTCTGGACTGATTTTTGAACTTATTTTTACCCTATGAAAACCATCCTTTCCCTGGGCGCTGCCGCCCTTCTATTGGCCGCTAGTCCCTCGAGCGTCGTTACGTCACCCGACGCTTCGTCGCAAATGGCTACGGTAAACGTCGGATCCATGGCTCCCGACATCGCACTTCTCGACCCTTCGGGCAAAACCCGCAAGCTGTCAGACCTTAGGGGCAAGGTGGTACTGCTTGACTTTTGGGCGGCCTGGTGCGGACCCTGCCGCATGGAAAACCCGAACGTGGTTAAAACCTACAACGAGTACAAGAACGCCAAGTTCAGCACTGGCAAAGGTTTTGAAGTCTTCAGCGTGTCGCTTGACAACACAAAAGATCGCTGGGTTGAGGCAATTGCCAAGGACGGCCTTGTTTGGACCAACCACGTCAGCGACCTCAAGGGATGGCGCTCCGAAGGAGCTGCGCTTTATGGAGTGAACTCCATTCCTGCTACCTACTTGATTGACGGTAAGGGCAAGGTCATTGCCAAAAATCTACGCGGACCAGCGCTTGAGAATGCGCTTAAAGCCATGGAATCCAAGTAAGGATAAACCCCCTTTCTCAAGGTCTGCCAATATGACATTAAATGGTCGTTTGGCAGGCTTTGTGTTTTAAGGCGAGGAGACGAAGTCATTGATCAATGAAAGACCAAACAAAGAACCCCAAAGAACCGCTAGAAGCAATCCTGGAAGAGGCGACCGCAACCCAGGCAGAGGCTGAACCAATAGAGCGCGACATCGAAGCTGAAATTCAAGAGCTCAAGGATCAAAACCTGAGACTTTATGCGGAGTTTGAAAACTTTAGGCGCCGCAATGCCCGCGAACGCCTTGAGCTGATGTCGGTTGCCGGAGAAAAAGTAATTAAGTCGGTATTGCCCGTGCTCGATGACTTTGAGCGCGCACTCAAGACCCTGGCCGAAGGCTCGGAGCGCTTGGGCCTGGAACTCATACAAAACAAGCTCGTTAATGCCCTAAAGAGTGAGGGCCTAAAGCAAATGGAATCTACGCTGGGTCAAGCCTTTGACGTAGAGCGGATGGAGGCCATTACCAACGTCCCCGCCCCTTCTGAAGCTTTAGTAGGTTGCGTAGTGGATGAGCTCGAGAAGGGCTACCTCTTGGGCGATAAAATAATTCGATATGCCAAGGTCGTCGTAGGCCAAGGAAGCTAATACCATGAGTAAGCGCGATTACTACACCGTACTGGGAGTAGCCCGAGGAAGCTCGGCCGAGGAGATCAAAAAGGCATACCGCAAGCTTGCGATTCAGTTCCACCCCGACAAGAATCCCGGCGACGCCGCAGCGGAGGAAAAATTCAAGGAGGCCGCCGAGGCCTATGAGGTTCTGTCGAACCCCGAGAAGAAGCAGAAGTACGACCAATTTGGGCACCAGGCCTTTGGCCCCGGATCAGGCGGCGGTGGCGGCGGAATGAATATGGACGACATATTCAGCCATTTTGGTGACATTTTTGGAGACTCCTTTGGCGGAGCCTTTGGCGGATTTGGAGGACGTGGCGGCGGCAGTGCTGCCAACCGAGGAGCCAACCTGCGTGTTCGCGTCAAGCTCACCCTTGAAGAGATTGCCAACGGCGTCGAGAAGAAGATTAAGATTCGCCGAGCCATTCCCGCAGAAGGTCTCACGTTTAAAACCTGTGCTTCATGCGGAGGCTCTGGTCAGGTAACCCGAGTGCAGAACACCATCCTGGGTCAGATGCGCACCGCAAGTGCATGCCCCAGCTGCCAAGGAGCCGGTAAAACCATTGATAAGAGGCCCGAAGGCGTGGGCGCAGACGGACTTGAACGCCACGACGAAGTCGTAAGCGTGAAAATCCCTGCCGGTGTTCAAGACGGCATGCAACTCAGGGTGCAGTCCAAAGGAAACCACGGTCCTGCAGGCGGTGCCGCTGGAGACCTTATTGTCTCAATTGAAGAAGAAGCCCACGAACTTCTGGTACGCGAAGGCAACAACCTCCACCACGAACTGCACCTGTCCTTCCCGGATGCTGCACTGGGAACCACCGTAGAGGTACCGACGGTATCGGGAAAGGTCCGCATGAAAATTGACCCTGGAACCCAAAGCGGCAAAACGTTAAGGCTCAAAGGCAAGGGACTACCGAGCCTCGAAGGCTACGGGCAGGGCGACCAGCTGATTCACGTAGCAGTTTGGACCCCCAAGTCCTTGACCAACGACGAAAAGGAACTCCTCGAAAAGCTAAACCAAAGCGATCGGTTTAAGCCCCGACCGGGTGCGGGCGACAAGAGCTTCTTTGATAAAGTCAAGGACCTGTTCCAGAACTAGCAACTGCCAACCCAACAAAAAACGCGGCCTCTGAGCCGCGTTTTTTATGGCATCGATTGAAGACAGGGATCAATAAACAATGGTCACTGGCCCTGAATAGCGCAAACCGCCTGGACCAACCACAAAGAAGTAGTAGGTTCCGCTTGGCAAAAGATTGCCATCGAGGTCGGTGCCGCCCCAGTCGTTGGCATAGGCCTCCTTCTCATAGACCCAAGTAGTACCCCATCGATTCATAACTCTCAGGGTGCAGGCGTCTCCAAACTGAACCTCGCTAAGGTCCAGAACGTCGTTCATGCCGTCTCCATTGGGAGTAAGTACGTTCATAACATTCGACAGATCAGGACTAACCTGATCGGGAAGCCAGCTTACAAAGACCGTATCAATACCTCGGCACCCCAAATTATCGGTGACAATGACATAGAACGTGGTACTGTCGGACTGCATAAGAACCTCAGGACTCTGCTGCCGAGAATTATTGAAGTACACGGGCTGGTCGGCAAACCAATAGTAGGCAGAACCGCTGGTAACATCAAGGTAAGCCGTGTCTCCGCGAGCAATCTGGGTGTCCTTAGGCGAGGCGGTAACGGGATAGTACCAATCAAAAACCTGAACGGTGTCCCATAAGGTATCGGGGCAGTAGGCGGACTGTATAATGCACCGAACCGGGTAAATACCCGAACTATTCCAGCGCACCCCAGTGACCAGCTTGCCGGAGGCGCCAAAGGTGTTGGAGCTGCTCCCGAACTCCCAGGAAATCGCGGCATCATAGGGCGCCGAACCAACGGCCTCAAAACGAAAGTTCTGCACCTCCACGCAAGGAACTCCATTGGACTCAATGCGGTAGTCAGGGGCGTTCATAACCCTGAAGGGGACCGTGAGCGTGTCGGTACAGACCAAGCCGGGATTGATGATTAGGGTTACCGTGTAGGTACCCGTATCGGGGAAGGTGTAGGTCGGGAAGGCCAGGGAACTCGTATCTGCTGTGGTGCTGGTATCACCAAAGTCCCAGAAATAGGTCAAAGCACCTGTGGTTTGCGGGGTAAAGGTCAAGGTTCTCCCGTCGCAGTAGAGCTGAGGATCTTCGAGTTGGGTAACCATGTCTGCCACCGTATTAATGATGCAGTTGGTCACATTGAATTGGTAGTCGCGCCGCACCACCGATAGCCTTTGACCGTTGCGGTATTCACTCACGCAAATCCCAACAACGTACTGGCCTGCAGTTGTGGCAACCCCCGTAATAATCCCCGTTTGCGAATCAATAGTTAGCGCCGGAGCGCCAGGAACCGGCTGGCTTGATGTCGCAGGAGCCACAAAAGGGATGGTTGTGTAGGGAGGCGCCGATGCAGTGCCTGGACTTGCATTGCCAGG
>DBBY01000042.1:95290-95663 GCA_002292855.1 Flavobacteriales bacterium UBA972
TGGCCGAAGCATCAACATTCAACTGATCTCCAAGGCAAAGCACAATCGGCGGGACCGTTGCAAAAGCTGGGGTACTGTTGCAGGCATTGTCCATGGACGGAATTTGCACCGTGTAGGTGTTTCCTCTTGAGCCCGGGTTGGTAATATTGGAGATGCTGGAGTTTCGGCAGCAGCGCTGGTACGAAATCGTGTATCCTCCAACCAGGGGAGGCAGGGTCAAGGTCGCCACATAGTCCGCGTACTCCGTGCAAATATTAGGGGGCGTAGTGAGGCAGGGGTTGCCCGTACCCGCTGGAACAGAAACCGTAGGACCTTTAGGTACTGAAGGGTTGGTAACTAAGGTTCCGCCAAGGTTAAAAACCGAGAAGTTAAC
>DBBY01000053.1:0-9452 GCA_002292855.1 Flavobacteriales bacterium UBA972
CTCTTCCCCATTGAGCACAACGACATCTGGGATATCTACAAAAAAGCAGAGGCTAGCTTTTGGACGGCAGAAGAAATTGACCTGCACCAAGACGCCAGCGATTGGGAAAACAAGCTGACGGAAGAAGAGCGCTACTTCATCAAGCATATTCTTGCGTTTTTTGCCGCTTCTGACGGCATTGTGAACGAGAATTTGGCCGAAAACTTCGTCAATGAGGTTCAGTATACCGAGGCAAAATTCTTCTACGGATTCCAAATTATGATGGAGAACATTCACAGCGAGACCTACTCCCTGTTGATTGACACCTACGTGAAGGATCCTGCCGAGCGCCACCAACTCTTCAATGCAATTGACAATTTTGAGGCTATAAAAAAGAAGGCCGACTGGGCCCTGCGTTGGATTAAGTCGCCCTCTTTTGCGGAGCGTCTCGTAGCCTTTGCAGCCGTGGAAGGAATCTTCTTTAGCGGTTCGTTTTGCTCCATTTTTTGGATGAAGAAGCGCGGTTTGATGCCGGGATTGACCTTCTCCAACGAGTTGATTAGCCGCGACGAGGGCATGCACTGCGACTTTGCGGTTCACCTTCACAACCAGCACCTGGTAAACAAGGTTCCCAAGGAGCGCATCACGCAAATCCTCTTGGAAGCCCTAGACATTGAGCGCGAATTCATTACTGAATCATTGCCCGTTGACTTGATTGGAATGAACTGCCGCTTGATGGTTCAGTACCTAGAGTTTGTGACGGATCGCCTTCTGGGCGAGCTCAATTGTGACCGTGTGTTCAATAGGGAGAATCCCTTTGACTTCATGGACATGATTTCCCTTGAGGGCAAGACAAACTTCTTTGAGAAGCGCGTTTCGGACTACCGCAAGGCTGGCGTTGGAGCAGAGGCTGAAACCAATGCCAACACTTTTTCTTTTGAATCCGATTTCTAATACCCCTCCACTAGCATGATGCATGTTCTAAAGCGTGACGGACGCAGGGAAGCCGTAAAGTTTGACAAAATCACGGCCCGTGTTCAGAAGCTTTGCTACGGCCTTAGCCCTTTAGTTGACCCGGTGGCAGTAGCCCTCCGCGTCATCGAGGGTCTTTATGACGGAGTTACCACCAGTGAGCTTGACAGCCTTGCCGCCGAGATCTCTGCGTCAATGACCGTGCGCCACCCCGACTTCGCCCAGCTCGCAGCTCGGATCGCAGTCAGCAACCTGCACAAGAACACCAACAAGTCCTTCTCAGAGACGATGCGGGCCATGCACCAGTTTGTGAACCCCAAAACGGGCCAGGCTGCTCCGCTCATCGCCGACGACGTAATGGAAATCGTTGAAAAAAACGCCGAATTACTCGACTCCTTGGTGATTTATGACCGAGACTTTAGCTACGATTATTTTGGCTTCAAGACCCTTGAGCGGTCCTACCTACTGCGCATGAACGGCCGCATTGCGGAACGTCCGCAGCAGATGCTCCTTCGCGTGTCGCTGGGCATTCACAAAGAAGATATTCAAGCCGCAATCGAGACCTACGACGGCATGTCGCGCGGACTCTACACGCACGCCACTCCGACCCTGTTTAACGCCGGCACGCCAAAGCCCCAGATGTCGAGCTGCTTCTTGCTGCAAATGGCAGACGACAGCATTGACGGCATTTATGATACCCTTAAGCAGACTGCCAAAATCTCTCAAAGTGCTGGCGGAATTGGGCTGAGCATCCACAATGTGCGTGCGACTGGATCCTACATACGCGGAACCAACGGCACGTCAAACGGACTCATTCCCCTGCTTCGGGTGTTCAACGACACAGCCCGCTACGTAGACCAAGGCGGAGGCAAGCGCAAAGGCTCTTTTGCGGTTTACCTCGAGCCCTGGCACGCCGACATTTTTGACTTTTTGGACCTCAAGAAAAACACGGGCAAAGAGGAACTGCGCGCTCGCGATTTGTTCTATGCCATGTGGATTCCCGACCTGTTTATGGAGCGGGTAGAGGCCGACAGCGATTGGACCCTAATGTGTCCCAACGAGTGCCCAGGGCTTTATGATTCCTACGGAGACGATTTTAACGCCAAGTACCTAGCCTTTGAACAGGCCGGCAAGGGCCGTCGGGTCATCAAGGCCCGTGAATTGTGGACCAAGATCCTCGAGAGCCAAATTGAGACGGGAACTCCCTACATGCTCTACAAGGACGCGGCCAATGCCAAGTCCAACCAAAAGAACCTAGGCGTAATCCGTTCTTCAAACCTCTGCACCGAGATCATGGAGTACACCGCTCCCGACGAAATTGCGGTGTGCAACCTGGCCTCCATCGCCCTGCCGAAGTATGTGGACAACGGAGCCTTTGACCACCAAATGCTCTATGATGTCGTGTACAAGGTGACGCACAACCTCAACGACGTAATTGATCAAAACTACTACCCGGTTCCCGAGGCTCGCAATTCCAACATGCGCCATCGCCCAGTGGGCTTGGGAGTGCAGGGTTTGGCGGATGCCTTCATCAAGCTGCGCTTGCCCTTTACTTCGCCCGAGGCGCGCCAGCTCAACAAAGACATTTTTGAGACCATTTACTTTGCCGCGGTAACGGCGTCTTGCGACATGGCCAAAAAGCATGGCCACTACGAGACTTTTAAAGGTTCTCCAATGAGCGAAGGCCTCTTTCAGTTCAATTTGTGGGGCGTGACCGAAGACCAACTGAGCGGACGCTGGGATTGGAAGTCCTTGCAAAAGGAAGTGGTCAAGCACGGAGTGCGAAATTCCCTGCTTGTGGCGCCCATGCCTACGGCATCAACCTCGCAGATTCTAGGAAACAACGAGTGCTTCGAGCCCTACACGAGCAACCTCTACACCCGTCGAGTGCTTTCGGGCGAGTTCATCGTGGTAAACAAGCATCTTTTGATCGACTTGGTCAAGCTTGGTTTGTGGAACGACGACCTAAAGAACGCCATCATGGCCAACAATGGCTCGGTTCAGGCGATTGACGGGATTCCCGACAACATCAAAGAGCTCTACAAGACGGTTTGGGAGCTCTCGATGCGCGACATCATTGACATGGCAGCCGACCGAGGAATCTTTATTGACCAGTCGCAGTCGCTCAACTTGTTTGTGGAGTCGCCCAACATGGGCAAGCTCACTTCGATGCACTTCTATGCATGGAAGAAAGGCCTTAAAACGGGTATGTACTACCTGCGTACCAAGGCGGCCTCTGCAGCGATTAAGTTCACGGTGAAGAAGCGAAGCCAATCTGCCCCTGAGGTAGAGGCATTCAGCGAGGTCGAGTCCATTAAGGCAGCGCAAGAGGCACTGGCCGCGATGGAACTTCCTGAGGTCAAGGCCTACAGTGCTGAAGAGGTCATCGCCTGTTCTCTGGATGATCCGGAGAACTGCGAGGCCTGCGGATCCTAGCGAACTGGGTTATTCGGCCGGTTTTTGCGGCTAGAATTAGCCCTAGATTTTTTTGTCTTAGGTATTGTGTATGAGGAATTTGTGTATCTTAGAACAACCCAAATCGAGAAACTTATGCCTACTGACCCAAACAAGCTTGACAAGGAGAGCATTCGCGAGAAGCATCGCTTAGAGGAGGAGAAGCACAACAAGGCTGCTGAGACTACCTCTATGGTGGTCCTTGTGGTGATTCTCGCAATTGTTGGAACCCTAGCCTATTTCTTGAGCAACTGAGTGCCACGGCGTACCTTCGCTTAGCATGAAGCGTTGGACCACGTGGCTTGGAGGCGGCTTAGGATGGGCGCTCGGTGGTCCCGTTGGGGCCCTACTTGGGGCAGCCTTAGGCAATGCCCTCACTGATTTTTGGTCCAAAGACCCCCGCGGCGCGGCCGTACCCTCTGCAGAGCGTGATTTTCACGCTTCTCTTTTGGTTCTAGCCTCGATGGTCATCAAGGCAGACGGCAAGGTGGACCAGCGCGAGCTCAGCTATGTTCGAGAGCAGTTTAAGCAGTGGTTTGGTGCCGACCGAGCCAATGAGGCCTTCAATTTTTTTAAGCAAGTGGTGCGGGAGCAGCCCGCCCTCACGACGGTCTGTGCGGAGGTGCGTCGCCACATGAGCCTTCAAGGCAGGATTCAAATTGTGGGTTTCTTGTTTGGTTTGGCCCAGGCCGACGGGGCAATTCAGCCTTCTGAGCGCCAAGTAATCGCCCGCATCGCCCAGTATTTAGGCATCGGGCAGGCAGACTTTCAAAGGCAGGAGCTC
Organism: Flavobacteriales bacterium UBA972; assembly: GCA_002292855.1. Classification (GTDB taxonomy): domain Bacteria; phylum Bacteroidota; class Bacteroidia; order Flavobacteriales; family Schleiferiaceae; genus TMED14. The sequence continues at coordinate 4,190 of DBBY01000053.1, forward strand.
TTGCACGGTTCGGCGGAACAACGCCTGGACCCCTACGAGGTGCTGGGACTGAGTCCGAGTGCTAGCGATTCCGACCTAAAATCGGCCTACCGAAGGCTGGTAAAAAAGTACCATCCCGACGCGCTGCAGGGCATGGGTGAAGACGTTGTCAAAGAGGCCGAGGCAAGTTTTAGGCAAATTCAGTCTGCCTACGAAGAACTTTGCAAGGCCCGCGGCATTAAGTAGGTATGGACTTTAGAGAACCCATACGGGCCGAACTGGCTCAATTTAATCGTGAGTTTCCCGAGGCCTTTCGGTCCAATGTGGCGCTTTTGGACCTGATTCTGCGCTATGTGGTGCGGCAAAAGGGCAAGCAACTTCGGCCGTCTTTGGTTTTTTTAATGGCTAAGGCCCACGGCGAGGTTGGTCCGCGGAGCTATCGCGGGGCTACTTTGGTGGAGCTCATGCACACGGCGACCTTGGTGCACGACGACGTGGTCGATGAGTCGGCCGTTCGCCGCTCGATGTTTTCAATCAACGCCCTTTGGAAGAATAAGATTGCAGTCTTGGTTGGCGACTACATGCTCTCTCGGGTGCTCCTGCGGGCGGTGGAATCGGGCGACTACGACCTTCTTCGCATGGTGAGCACTGCGGTGCGGGCTATGAGCGAGGGCGAACTTCTTCAAATCGAGAAGGCTCGGCGCCTGGACATTGACGAGTCGGTCTACTACGACATCATACAAAAAAAGACGGCCTCCCTCATGGCCTCCTGCTGCGGGGTTGGCGCGGCATCGGTCGGGGCGGACGAGGCCTTGGTTAAGAGGGCGGAGGCCTTTGGCAACGCACTGGGCATGGGATTTCAGATTCAAGACGACCTACTGGACTACCAGGCCTACGGGTCGAGCGGCAAGCCCGCGGGAATTGACGTCCGCGAGCAAAAAATGACGCTCCCCCTGATTTTTGCCCTTCAGCAGGCAGAGCCCCAGACCAAGCGCGAGCTCATGCGCATCGTGCGGCGCAAGTCCAACGATCCCGAGAGCATCAGGACGCTTATGACCGAAGTCGATCGCCTGGGTGGCCTGGACTACGCACGGGAACGTCGAAACGCCTTTCTCGACCAAGCTAGAGCCATCCTATCGGATTTTGCTCAGAGCGATGCCCGTGAAGCACTCGATTCCTTGATCGATTTTGTGGGCCAGAGGGCCAAATAATTCCTACCTTCATCCGTCCTATGGGATTGATTTCGCCTGCCACTATTGACCGCATTCTTGACGCCGCGCGCATCGAGGAGGTTGTTGGGGAATTCGCTACACTCAAGCGCAGCGGCAGCAGCTTCAGGGGCCTTAGTCCCTTTACTCAAGAGAAGACGCCGTCGTTTTATGTGGTTCCGTCCAAGGGCATTTTCAAGTGTTTTTCGTCGGGCAAAGGCGGTTCGGTAGTTACTTTTTTGATGGAGCACGAGAAGCTTACCTACCCCGACGCGCTGCGCTGGCTGGCCAAGAAGTACAGCATAGAAATCGAAGAAGAAGAGACCAGCCCCGAGCAGGAAGCCGTTCGCGACCGCCGCGAGAGCATGTTTGCAGTCAATGCCTTTGCGCTCAAGCAGTTCAGTGAATGGATGTGGAACGACGACCAGGGTCGCGCCGTGGGCCTTGCCTACTTCAAAGAGCGCGGCTTTAGCGAAGAAACCATCCGAAAATTTGAACTCGGATTTCACCTGGACGGGCGCAATAGTTTTGCCAAAAGTGCCGAGAAAGAGCGCTTTCTTCCGGAGTTTGTCGAGGCCACCGGGCTTTGCATTAAGCGTGAATCCGGCGACTTGATCGATCGGTTTTGGGGTCGAGCGATGTTCCCGATTCACTCGCTTAGTGGCCGGGTCGTGGGCTTTGGCGGCCGGGTTCTTCGCAACGATGCCAAAACCGCGAAGTACCTCAACAGCCCAGAGTCAGAGATTTACCACAAGTCTCAGGTGCTTTATGGGCTCTTTCAGGCCAAGCAAGCAATTAGTAAGGCCAATAAGGTTTTCCTCGTGGAGGGCTACACCGACGTAATCAGCATGCACCAAGCGGGAGTGCACAATGTGGTCTCTTCGAGCGGAACCTCCCTCACCCTCGAGCAAATCCGACTGGTGAAGCGCCTTACCGAGCACGTAACCCTGCTCTACGACGGCGACAAGGCGGGCATCAAGGCATCGTTTCGCGGAATCGATTTGCTCCTTGAAGAAGGCATGTATGTGCGTGCGGTGCCCTTGCCCGTTGGCGAAGACCCGGACTCCCTGGCCCGATCGATGGACGCAGAGTCCCTAAACACCTTTTTGGCGGCAAACGAAGTAGATTTTATGCGCTTTAAGGTGGAGGCCTTGACCGAAGACGGTGCGGACCAAGACCCGATTCGGCGCTCAGAAATTGTGCGCGACGTGCTGCAGTCCGTGGCAAAAATTCCCAATGCCATCCTGCGCGAAGTCTACCTGCGCGACAGCGCCCAACGACTGGGAATGGAGGAGCGCAGCCTCTACGCCGAGATGGAGCGCATTCGAGGGGCAGAATTGCGCAGCAACACTCCAAGGCGCGCGGACCAGGATTCCGCCAACGATTCCCCCAGCATGGTGCTGCAGCAGCCCCAGGCTCCGCGACCCTTGGCGGTAGAAGAGGCTTTGATCAGGGTACTGCTCCAGTTTGGCAGCGCGCGCGTGAAGTGGAATGGTCCCGACGGACTGGAACAAGAAGATGCTTCGGCAGCCCTTATTTTGGATGATTTAAGCGCAGACGAGCTGGAATTCAGCCATCTGCCCTACCAGGCGCTCTACGCTGAAATGCTCGCCGTTTGGAGGGCCGAGGAACGAATTCTGGGCCCGGAGCACTTTGTGCGCCACGCGGACCCAAGCATGGCCTTAACCGCCGCGGAATGCCTAACCGAACGGCACCAGCTGGCCAATTGGTCTCGCAAAAACATCTTCATCGGGGAACTCGAGGACCAACTATCCCTGCACGTTTACGAATGCCTCTTGCGCTTTAAAGAGCACCGCCTCGAGGACCGAATTAAGAGCGCCCTGGTGGAGCTCTCGACCCTTACCGAGGCGGACGCACGCGACGCCAAACTGGTTGATTTTATGCGCATTCAAACGCTTCGCAACAGCCTGCGGGCCGAACTTCAGCGCGTCGTATGAACATCCCGCCTCGCCCAACACCTTCTTGGGGCTTACGCCTGATTGCCCGCACGCTCGCCGCCTTCGGCACCGCCTATATTCTGCCCAGCGTCGACCTCGATCAGTTTACCACAGCGATTTGGCTCGCGGTCTTGCTCGCCTTGCTCAACAGTACACTTAGGCCCCTGCTGATTCTACTGACGATTCCCCTGACGGTTTTTTCATTAGGGCTTTTTTTGCTCGTCATTAATGCCGGGCTGGTCATGCTCGCCAGCGATTGGGTCGATGGCTTCAGCGTAGACGGATTCTGGTCGGCAATGGCATTCAGCCTGCTCTACTCGACCATTTCGAGCCTGTTGGAGGGCCAGTGGATGCTGCGCGTCGTGCGCCCCCACCGACGACCTTAATTGCTTGCTTTCGCAGCCTAGGGGTTAGACTGTCCCACTACTCCGCCCGCGATGATGTACTTCATGATGTCGCCTGTTTTGCCGCTCAGGGGCTCCACATAGCTCTTGGGAACAATGAACATTTCGCCCATGATGGTGAGGGCAAGGGGTACATAAACCATTACGAAGCCTTCGGGGGCGTTGCCCAGTTCCTTGAGGGTGTCGTCGGTCACAAAGCCAACCTTGCGCACTTCGTTGTTGGGCGACATGCGCACCAGCACGGCAAATTCAAATCCCTTTTTTTTGCCGGTGAGGCTCTTCATCACGTCTTTGGTTGAGCTGTAGACGAGCTTGACGAGGGGTAGCTTTTCGAGCAGTCCGTCCAAGAGCGTGACCAGGGGATTCTTCACCACGAAATTGCCCAAAAATCCGATTAGCGTAATACTGACCAGCAGGGTAAGCAGCCCAAGCCCAGGAAAATCAAAGGGCAAAATGGAGTCCAGAGTGCTCAATGCCCAAAAAAGCACATAGCCGGTCAGCGCCAAAGGCGTGGTAAACAGAAGGCCCTGAATAAAGTAGTTAAGGAGTCGATTTTTCATAGGGTGGGGTAATTTGTGCGGATTTTTTTAGGCAGGCCAGCTACGACCAAATTGTAGGATTGGCGAATCCAGGCGGTCAGGGTGCGAGCTGGGGCGCTCCCGTCAAGGCGCACGGCGCTCCAATGGACGGGGCTCATGTGCGAAGCGCGTTCCAGGCAAGGGTACTCGGCCCGAAGATCGTCGAGTTCTTCGGGCGGAAACTTAAGGGCCATCCCCACCGGTTCGGGCTCGTCCAGCGGAATGATGGCAAACATCTTTCCGGCTACTTTGAGCACGAGGTGGTCGGGTCCGAAGGGAGTGGTGACTTCGGCCTGGGGCAGTTCGGCTGCGTAGGTTAGGGCTTCGTCTCGGTTCACGGCACTAAAGTTCGGCCATGGGATCCCAAAAGTGGCGGTTGAAGTCTTGAATTTGATCATCTTCAACGCGGATGCCTTCGGCCTCGAGCTGCTGCTGCATGGCGGTGAAGCCGCCAAAATGATGCTTGCCCGTGAGGAGTCCGACTCGATTGACGACGCGGTGCGCGGGCACCTCGGGCAGGCTGTGTGCGGCGTTCATGGCATAGCCCACGGTGCGGGCGCTCTGTGCACTGCCCAAGTAGCGGGCAATGGCTCCGTAGCTGGTGACGCGGCCGGGCGGAATCTGGCGTACCACCGCAAAGACGCGCTGAAAGAAGTCGAGTTCGGGCGAGGCCGGACTCATGTAAAGCGAAACTTTAGGTAGGTAATGAGTTTGCCTTTTTTTAAATATATACGCTCGTAGTGGGTTTGGCAGGCAATGGCTGCGTGCTGGGGCTGGGCCTGCAGCTGCAGGTAGACGTCGTGGCAGCTTTCGAGCACTTCATGACCCTGTACGGACAGAATTCCCAAAAGGTATCCGTGCAAAAATTCGCTGTCGGTTTTAAGGTGAAGCAGTCCGCCTGGCCGGAGCAGGCGCTGGTATCGCTCAAGAAACGCAGGGTTCACCATGCGGTGCTTGGTGCGCTGGTACTTGATTTGCGGGTCGGGGAAGGTGATCCAGAGCTCGTCTATTTCGCCCGGAGCGAAGGCATGCTCAATCCATTCGATGCGGGTGCGCAGAAATCCAACCTGCTTGAGGCCAGATTTTTGGGCTTCTTCAGCGCCTTTGCACATTCGCGCTCCTTTGATGTCAATGCC
>DBBY01000053.1:9529-17280 GCA_002292855.1 Flavobacteriales bacterium UBA972
CAGCCCAATTCTACCACCAAGGGGCGGTCTGATTTAAAGAAGTCCCTCTTCCATGCTCCGCGCAGGGGCAGGTCGTTTAAAATTTCGTCTTTGCTCGGCTGTACCACATGGGGCATTGCGTCCAGCTTTGCAAACTTGGCGAGCTTGCCCTTACCCATGGCTCAAAGGTAGGATTGCTCTGAGCTTGGTTGCAGGTCGAGCAGGCGAGCCTGCAGGTTGCGTTCGCCACGGAATTCGTTCCAGGTGAGCTGAAAGGCTACGTCCACCAGTCCCTCGGGTATGGGGTCGTCGCCCCATTGAAAGTGGATTCCGCGCAAACTGCGTTGCCTAAAGGGGTCTATGAGGTCAACCTGAAGGTGTTCACCCTGTGCTCCAACCTTTTTAGTGTGGGCTAATTCAATGCCTTTTATGCCCCAGACGGGTGCCGGGTTGCCGACCCCAAAGGGCTCGAGCCGGTCCTGCATCTGCAGAAGGCGTGGGCTGACTTCGTCGATGCGCAGCACGACGTCAATTTCGATTTGCGGGTGCCGCATGGCTTCGGGCCATCGGGCTTCCACGGCGAGGTTCATGGCCTTGCGAAAGGCGACCAGGTTCTCGGGTTTGCAGGTCATGCCGGCGGCAGCTTTGTGGCCCCCAAACTGTATGAGGTGCACGCTTGCGTCTTCGAGGGCGGCATAGAGGTCCAGGCCAGGAGCACTGCGCGCACTGCCCGACAGTACACCCTCGTGCTGGGTGAAGGCTACCACGGGCCGGTAGAAGCGTTCTGCGACCCGCTGCGCAATCAGGCCCACAATGCCCTTGTGCCAGTCGGGGTGGTAGAGCACCAAGGCAAGATCATCGGCGAAATCCAGGGTCATTGCTTCGGCCATTTCAAGGGCTTGGTCAACCATGTGCCGTTCGGTGCTTCGCCGGGTCGTGTTGAGGTCCTGCAAATCCTGACTGTACTGATCAATGGGCACGCGGTCGGTGGCGATTAATAGGTTTACCGCCCGGAGCCCGTGGTCCATGCGCCCTGCGGCATTGATTTTTGGGGCAATATTGAAGATGAGGTCTCGGGTGCTGACGGGCCCTCGGCGCTCGCCAAGTAGGGCCTGCAGGGCGGGTCGGGGCTTGCTGTTGAGGAGCTCCAAGCCCCCAATCAGCCAGCGGCGATTGAGTCCTACCATCGGAACCATGTCTGCGGCTACGCTCAGTGCAAGCAAATCAAGGTGAACGTCGAGCTCCGAGGGATCCAGTCCTGCCGATTGGTAGGCACTGCGCCAGAGCAAGAAGCCCACGCCGCAGCCCGAGAGGTAGTGGTGACCAAAAGTGCAGTCGGTTCGCAGCGGGTCGAGCACGGCAAGCGCGTTGGGCAAGCGGTCTTCGGGTTGGTGGTGGTCGGCCACGATGACGTCGATTCCGAGCGAGACGGCGTAGTCCACCTCGTCAAAGGCTTTGACGCCGCAGTCTAGGGCAACCAAAACCTTAGCGCCCAGTTCGGCCGCTCGGTCAACACCAGCCTTCGAGAGGCCGTAGCCTTCTCGGTAGCGGTCGGGTATGTAGGGCTCAATAAGCCAGCCACCGGCGCGCAGGGCCATCGTGCCGAGCGAAACGGCGGTGGTTCCGTCGACGTCGTAGTCGCCAAAGAGAAGCACCAGTTCTCCTTGAGCGCGGGCTAGTGCCAAGCGTGCGGCCGCTTCGGGCATGCTCGCCATCTCGAGCGGGTTCACCTCGTGGGTGTCGGTTCCTTGGGTCCAGGCACGCACCCCTTCAATGGTTTTGAATCCACGAAGCGCAAGAAGTTCGGCCATGGGGCGGTCCATGTGCGCCTCGAGGGCAGCTACTGCTGATGCTTCGGGCTTTGGCGGCAGGGACCAGCGCTTGCGTCGGCCTAGGCTCATGGCTCCTCGCGGCGTTGCGCCTGATAGATGGCAGCCTGATGCTGCACCGAATACCGGTGCACGAGTTCAAAAAAGGCCCTGACGTACTTGGGGTCAATTCCCACATCTTTGGCCTGGGCCTCGCGCTGCTCGAGCATATTGATCCATCGATCCATCTGAAACACACTGGCTCCGAGCTCCAGTTTGCGCTGCGCCAGTCGCTCCACGATGTGCTGCCGGTTTTGCAGCAGCTCCACGAGTTGGGCATCAATAAAATCCAGGCCCTCGCGGTCGGCACTGAGGCTAGTCAGGATTGCTTCAGGATCGGCTCGCTCGAGGTAGTTCGCAAGCCGGTCGAGCAGGGCAGTCAGTCGCGCTGGGGTAATCTGCTGCGCAGCGTCGCTTAGGGCATCGTCGGGGCTTGGATGAATTTCTATCATCAGCCCGTCGAGGGCCAGGTCCATGGCAATCTGTGCCACGGACTCCACAAGGTCGCGTTGGCCCGCAATATGGCTGGGATCGCAAAAAATGGGAAGGTCTGGAGCGTGCCGCCGCAACTCAAAGGTTAGCTCCCAGCGCGGGTCGTTTCGGTAGGGTTCGGGATTGGCAGCAAAAAAGCCTCGGTGCACGGCAGCCAAGTCGCTTGACCCGAGTTTGTCGAGCCGTTCAAGGGCGCCAATCCATAGGCCCAGGTCGGCATGAATAGGGTTTTTAACCAGCACTGGAATCTTGGCGCCTTTGAGGGCCTCGGCGATTTCTTGCACATAAAACGGATTCACCGTGGTGCGGGCGCCCAACCAAACGGCGTCGGCCTTCGCTGTGAGAGCGCGCTCCACGTGCTGGGGGTTACCGACCTCGACCACAAAGGGAAGGCCAACCTCGGCACGCATAATTTGCAGCCACTCTAGGGCGTTGTAGCCCGCGCCTTCGAAGGTTCCAGGGCGGGTTCGCGGCTTCCATACTCCGGCCCTAAAAAGCAATGTGCGCCCGTCTGCCTTGAGCGCACGGGCCGTTTCAAGCACCTGTTCCAAGGATTCGGCCGAGCAGGGCCCCGCTATAACCCATGGCTCCCCAATTTGCGGACTCCAAGGGCCAAAGGGGCGTTGGCGGCGGGCAGCGGCACTCATTCGTTTTCTGTTTTTGAGGGCATTTTGGCGCCCTCTATGATAACCACGAGTTCTCCACGCGGTTCAGTCAGGCTAAAGTAGGCCTGCAACTCTGCCGCACTGCCGCGGTGGTAGGTCTCGTGAATTTTGCTGAGTTCGCGCACCACGCACATGCCGCGGTCTGCTCCGAGCCATTCCACCACTTCACCCAAGAGCTTGCGCAAGCGATGCGGCGACTCATAGGCCACGATGGTCCGCGCCTCGTCGCGCCAACTTTGTATGCGCGTTTGCCGGCCTTTTTTTTGCGGAACAAAACCTTCAAAAACAAAACGGTCGCAGGGGAATCCGCTTGCGACCAGAGCAGGGATGAGTGCGGTGGGGCCGGGCAAGGCCTCGACAACCAAACCCGCTTGGATGCAGGCGCGAACCAGCAAAAAACCAGGATCGCTGATTCCTGGGGTACCCGCATCACTGGCTAGGGCGACGTGCTTGGAGCTGGCTTCGACCAGCTTGACCAAGCCCTCGGTATGGGCGTGCTCGTTGTGCATGTGGTAGGCCCGGAGCTTGGCCTCTAAGCCCAATAACTTTAGGAGCTTGCCCGTCGTGCGGGTGTCTTCGGCAAGAACCAAGTCGGCCTCAACCAGCGCCACTTTGGCACGCTCGGTAATGTCCCCCAGGTTGCCCAAGGGGGTCGGGACCAAAACTAGTTTGCCCATTTAGTCAAACCGGGCGTAGACCAGTTTCAAGAAGCGTTCTGCCACGTCGGGGCAGGCGCTCCAGTCGTACTCGGGCTGCAGGGCTTCGACAATGAAGGTTTCGCACTCCGACTTGGACTCGAGGGTCGAGAGGTAGGCCACAACGCGCTGGTAGTCGTGGTCGTCTCCGCCAAAAAGACTTTTCACAAAGGCCAATCGGTCGTTGAGCCCTGCATTCAAAGAGGCGTAGCTGGAGTTCACCGACCGCTGCGGACCCCTTGGCTGCTCGCTTGCTGCGGGTGCAGAGGGGGTTGGCTCTGGCGGCGTCTGCATTGATAGGGTTGCGGACTCTTGCTCGAGCTCATAGGGAGTCTCTTGCACCGAATCGGCAACGGGCTCCTCGATAGGCTCGAGTTGGGCGGGCTCCGGCAAGGCGGGCGCTTGGCTCGCGGTTTCCTGGTGCGCAGAAACTGGGCTCGCGGACTCTTGGCTTGCGGACTCTTGGCTCGCGGACTCCTGGGCAAGGGCCTCGACGCGCAGGGCCACTGCAGCGGCCAGGGAAGCTTCGGCCTCGGCTTGGGCCTGGGCAAATTCTGCCTTGGCTATAGCTTGAGCCTCCTCCTGAGCCCTGGCTAGGGCCGCATTGGCCGCGGCAAACTGCACTTCAGCCTCAGACTGAATCGATTGAAGGGCAGCCCGCAGCTTGCTTTGATGGGCAAGCAGCAGAAGGGATTCGAGTTCGCGCAACTGCGCCTCACTGGCTACCTCGGATTGAAGCGAAAGGGAAAGGCCAGAAAGGGCCGAATTTAGGTCGATGCTCATGGTTGAAAGCCGTAGTTTAGCAGAAGTGGAAAAGTACGAAATGTTCCAAGAGCACGCGCCCCGATTTGGGCACATTGAGGTAATCGCTGGCTCCATGTTTTCAGGCAAGACCGAGGAGCTTATTCGCCGGCTCAAACGCGCCCAGATTGCACAACTAAAGGTGCTGATTGTTAAACCAATAACCGACAATCGCTACGCCGACAACGAGGTGGTAACCCATGACCAGGGGCGTATGGATGCCCTTGCGGTAGCATCCGCACGAGAAATTATAGCCCTTGCGAGCGAGGCGGATGTCGTCGGAATTGACGAAGCCCAGTTTTTTGACATGGACATCGTGGCCGTTGCCAACGAGCTGGCCAACGCCGGCAAGCGCGTGGTTCTGGCTGGACTGGACATGGACTACCATGGGGAACCCTTTGGCCCAATGCCCAACCTGATGGCCGTGGCCGAGTTCGTTACCAAGGTGCACGCCGTCTGCGTGCGAAGCGGAGATATGGCCAATTACTCGCACCGGCTCACTGCCGACCCCAACAGGGTTTTGCTGGGAGACCGGCGAACCTACGAGCCCCTGTCGAGGGCAGAATTTGTTCGCGAACGACGCAGCACCAAGTAGGAGCATGACCCCGGCGCAATGGTCCCTAGCCCAACTGGCCTCCCTTATTGGGGCTGAGTTGCATTCTACCCAGCCCGAACGGATCGTTCGCAGAATGGCCAGCGATTCCAGAACGATGCAGACCGAACCGGCCCTGTTTTGGGCCCTAAAGACCGCCTCGGGCGACGGGCACCGGCACCTTGAAGAAGCTTTGGAGCGCGGCTGCCTCGCCGCGGTAGTATCGGTGCAAGGCTGGGCAGAGCACCCGGTCGCTGGCCTCGACGTCTTGGTGGTCGACGACGTTTGGACGGCACTGTACCTTCTCGCGGCAGCCCATCGAGCCGCATTCACCGGAACCGTCGTGGCCATTACCGGCTCCAACGGCAAGACCAGCGTCAAGGAACAGCTTGCCCACCTCATGGCAGACCCCACCGTAGTGCGCAGCCCGCGCAGCTATAATTCCAAGCTCGGCGTGCCCTTATCGGTACTTCAGTTCCCCCTAGACGCATCAATGTGGCTCGTCGAGGTGGGCGTTTCGGAGGCTGGCGGCATGGCGCGCTTCACCCCTTGGCTCAAGCCCACCCACGGAATTTTCACCGGAATCGGCGACGCCCACGACGAGGGTTTTGCCAGCCGAGCACAGAAGCTTCGCGAGAAACGTTCGCTTTTTGAGGGGGTTACTGCTTTGGTGGTGCCCGAAGACAGGGGCCATGAAGGCGTGCAAAGCCCCCTGCGCTCCGAAGGCGGGTATTGGATCGGCCCCGACGGCCAGCGCTTTGCCCAAGCCCAGGATTCCCAAGCGGAACGCTCCAATGCCTTTCTGGCCCTGACGGCCTGCTACATCTTGGGCAAGGTTCCGCACAATTTTGAAACCCGCCCTTGCGGACCCCTTAGGCTGGAGCGCAGGCCCGCCCGCTGGGGTGGCAGCCTTTTAATCGATCGCTATGCCCTCGACGAGGCCTCGGTAGAAGAAGCCCTCGGGCTCTTGGCCCAAGAAGACAGCCAACCCAAAACCGCGGTGATTTTTGATGCGGACTTTGGCCGATGGAAGCCTGCCCTAGAAGGCTGGGCTAAGCGCTACCCCATGATTCAAATTGACTTGGCGCATCCGGAGGATTCCGCACCAGGAATAGCCCAGTCGGGAGCAGTTCTGCTCAAGGGCCATGGCGTAGAAGTTGCGCTTGAGGCCCGTTTGGCCCGCCAGCACGACAGCCTGGTGGAGATTGATCTCGATGCCCTTGAGGCGAATCTGCGGCACTATCGCTCCCTGCTGCCGGCCCAAACCCGAGTTATGGCCATGATCAAGGCCAACGGCTACGGCCTGGGTGCTGTAGTTCTCGCACGGGCATTGGAGCGCCATCGGGTGCATTATTTGGGTGTCGCCTACCCCGAAGAGGGCCGTGAACTGCGGGAAGCGGGAATTCGCAGCCCCATAATGGTTCTGAATCCCGGAGACCCCTCTTTTGAATTAATGCTTCGCCACCGCTTGGAGCCGGAGCTTTTTAGCTGGGAACGCTTGGCGGCTTTTGCCGAAGCATACAGCCGCTACCCCGAGGCACTGGGCGACGTTTTAGTGCACATTAAGGTAGACAGCGGCATGCACCGCCTCGGTTTTGAGCCCCACGAAGGCCGAGCCGTCGCGCAGGCCCTGGCAAAGCTCCCGGGAGTGCGGGTGGCCTCGGTGCTCAGTCATTTTGCAGCCGCCGAAGACCCGCAGCAGGATGACTTTAGCCGCGCGCAGTGGGACGCATTCAGCCGCTTTGCCGACGACCTTGAGGGCGAACTTCAAATCAAAGTTTGGCGTCACATGGCCAACACCCCCGCGGTAGCTCGCCATCCTTGGGCAGCCGGAGACATGGTCCGCCTCGGAATCGGCTTAATGGGTGCTTCCCTTGTCGCGAGCGACGCAAAACAGCTTCAACCGGTGGTTCAGGTGACTACAACCCTGAGTCAGCTGCGCACCGTCCCCGCAGGCCAGGGTGTAAGCTACGGCAGCACCGACTCCGCCCCCCATGAACGCCTTATTGCCACCCTCCCGATTGGCTACGCAGACGGAATTCCGCGGGCCTTGAGCAACGGCCGAGGTCAGGCCTACGCCAAGGGCCATTTTATGCCCATTGTGGGCAGGGTATGCATGGATATGCTCATGGTCGACGCCACGAATACGGGCCTCAGGGTAGGCGATAGGGTGGAACTGCTGGGCAGGCACATTCTGCTCGAGGACTTCGCTCAATCATGCGGAACCATTAGTTATGAGGTACTTACCGGTCTGTCGCCCCGTTTGCCCCGCTTGGCCGCAAACGGCCTTTAGGCTACCTTGGCTCCTGTGGAACGCCTAATTACTGCCTACCTGGTGCGCGCCGCGGTGATTCTCATGCCTTGGTGGGATCTCGGCAGCGGAATCGCTTTTGCTGCTGCAGCCTTGCTCTCGCTGGCCTCCGCCCGAGGTAGATGGAGACCCCTACCCGTAGATCTTGCCTTGTGGTCCGGATTCGCCGCCATTGCAGCCAGTGCGCTTTGGACTTCGGCTCCCTCCTTTGAAACCCTGCTGCGCTGGTCTCCCCTTATTTATATTCCCTTGGCAATGCGCCGGCAGCACCGCGCATGGAGCGGTGGCCTCATAGTGGGCGGGATTGTGCTCTGCCTTGGCCTATTGGGCAACGGAATCGTTCAGTCC
>DBBY01000028.1:0-2741 GCA_002292855.1 Flavobacteriales bacterium UBA972
GAACCGGTGACGTTGGTGCGTTCACCCACGTTTACAAAGTTGCTTTGGGGCCCAATAATTAGGGGTTCAAGTCCGCTGAGCTTCATGAGGTTTGGGGAATTCGGGGTTGCCGACCCGATGCCCTCAGGGCAAATTCGCGGATGTGGTCGGGGGTGGTTCCGCAGCATCCGCCCAGGATGTTGACGATTCCGAGGTCGAGGTATTCTTCGACGGCATCGGCCATTTGGTGTGGCGTTTCGTCGTAGCCACCAAAGGCGTTGGGCAGGCCGGCATTGGGGTAGGCACTTATTAAGAAGGGCGTGTTGGCCGCAAGCGTTTGCAGGTAGGGGCGCAAATCCTTGGCTCCGAGGGCGCAGTTCAGGCCAATACTCAGCAGGGGCATGTGGCTCATGCTGATCAAGAAGGCTTCGGTGGTTTGGCCGCTGAGGGTGCGTCCGCTGGCGTCGGTGATGGTGCCGCTGATCATGATGGGCAGTTCCTTGCCCGTGGCCGTAAAGGCGTCTTGAATGGCATAGAGGCATGCCTTGGCGTTGAGGGTATCGAAGATGGTCTCGACAAGGAGCACGTCGACTCCGCCCTCAATGAGGGCTTCGGTTTGTTCTTGGTAGGCGGTGGCCAATTCGTCGAAGCTTATGGCGCGGTAGCCCGGGCGGTTCACGTCGGGGCTCAGGCTCAGGGTGCGGTTGGTTGGTCCGATGGCTCCGGCGACAAAGCGCGGTTTGTCGGGTGTGCTGTAGGCGTCGGCGGCTTTGCGGGCCAGTTGGGCTCCGGCGAGGTTGAGTTCGCGCACCAGGGATTCCATTCCGTAGTCCGCCATAGAAACGGTCTGGGCGTTGAAGGTGTTGGTTTCGACCATGTCGGCGCCCGCGGCAAAGTACTTGGCGTGAATTTCTTCTACGATCTGCGGCTGGCTCAGGTTGAGCAGGTCGTTGTTGCCTTTGAGCGGATGGGGCCAATCTGCAAAGCGTGCACCTCGGTAGCCGGCCTCGTCAAGGCGGTAGTCCTGGAGCATAGAGCCCATTGCACCGTCCAAGATGAGGATGCGCTCGCGGGCTAATTTTTGAATTTGGTGCATAGTCCTTCGCGTTGGTTGCGCCTACGCCGAAAGACCCTTAAGACCGAGAAGGTCTTAAGCTCATCTTCCTACTGCAGCCATGCAGCTGCGGTAGCGGGAGTTGGCACCCTCTTGTATTAGGGGGTTGCCAAGACTTCAACGGGCCCGTCCCTCGGTCTTTCTTGATAAGCGCTGCAAAGTTAAGCGCCAAACGGTATCAAAAATGATAGGGTTCCGGTCCAATTCACAATCTAATTTGCTGCAACGATTGTAGAACCTACCTTTGCGGCACGTGGAGGGATTTGTCCGATTGCAACCACCTAAAAAAATGCTAAACCGGTGGATGCACATCCAGCGAAGCATAATAGAGAAGGCAATCGAGGTTCGCTCCGCACCATGTTAACACTGTTGCAATGAGTTATTTATTTACTTCAGAGTCCGTTTCTGAAGGCCACCCCGACAAAATCGCAGACCAAATTTCTGACGCCCTCGTCGACCACTTTTTAGCCTTTGACCCCGATTCCAAGGTGGCCTGCGAAACCCTAGTGACCACCGGTCAGGTGGTGCTTGCCGGAGAGGTCAAGTCCCGCACCTACATCGATGCCGGTGAAATTGCGCGCGACGTAATTCGCCGCATTGGCTACACCAAGTCCGAGTACATGTTTGAAGCCAATTCCTGCGGAGTATTCAGCGCGATTCACGAGCAGTCTCCCGACATCAACCAGGGTGTAGACCGCGCGTCTAAAGAAGAGCAGGGCGCTGGCGACCAAGGCATTATGTTTGGCTACGCCACCGACGAAACCGATACCTACATGCCTCTAGCGCTGGAGCTCAGCCACCTGCTGCTGCGGGAGCTTGCGGCCATCCGCAAGGAGGGCAAGGTGATGAAATATTTGCGGCCCGACGCCAAGAGTCAGGTAACGATTCGCTACAGCGACCGCAATGTTCCTGAGGCCATTGACACGGTAGTTATTTCGACCCAGCACGACGATTTTGCCGACGAAAAGCCCATGCAGGACCGCATCACGGCCGACATTAAGCGCTACCTGATTCCGCGCATTAAAAAGCTGCTGCCGCGTCGCGTTCAGCGCCTGTTTACCGCCGAGGTGCGCTACTTGATTAACCCCACCGGCAAGTTTGTGATTGGCGGACCCCACGGCGACACGGGCTTAACGGGCCGCAAGATTATTGTGGATACCTACGGCGGCAAGGGAGCCCACGGTGGCGGAGCCTTCAGCGGCAAGGACCCCTCTAAGGTGGACCGCTCGGCGGCCTACGCAGCGCGGTACGTGGCTAAAAACTTAGTTGCTGCGGGCGTTGCCAAGCAGGTTTTAGTGCAGCTCGCCTATGCGATTGGAGTTGCCGAACCGGTTGGCTTCTACCTGAACACCTACGGAACGGCTACGGTGCGCGGAACGGACGGCAAGAAGCTTGCGGACGGCGCCATCTCGGAGCGCGTGCAGAAGTTGTTTGATTTGCGCCCCTACGGCATCGAAACCAAGTTTGGTTTGCGCAGCCCTATTTACTCAGAAACCGCGGCCTACGGCCATATGGGGCGGACTCCACAAATCGTAGAAAAGCAGTTTAAGCGCCCTACCGACAAGGGTATTGAAGTTAAGACCATGAAGGTTGAGCTCTTTACTTGGGAGAAGCTTGACTCGGTGGATGCGATTAAGAAGGCGTTCGG
>DBBY01000028.1:2762-9984 GCA_002292855.1 Flavobacteriales bacterium UBA972
AGTAGCTGGTTTCTTGCTACTGGTGACCCCGGCTGCCTGCGCAGCTGGGGTTTTTTTATTTAGCCATACTTCACCAAAAACAAAAACCCCGGCCGCTCGCGCGGCCGGGGTTCCGAAATAAGCCTTTAAAACGGCTTAGTAGCGGTAGTTCTCTGGCTTGTAGGGCCCCTTAACCTCAACGCCAATGTAGGACGCTTGGTCTGGGCTGAGCACATCGAGCTCCACGCCGATCGCATCCAGGTGCAAGAAGGCAACCTTCTCGTCGAGGTACTTAGGCAGGGTAAACACCTCGTTGGCGTACTTGCCCTTGTTGGTGTACAGCTCGATTTGAGCAATCGTCTGGTTGGTAAAGGAATTCGACATAACAAAAGAGGGATGGCCCGTGGCGCAACCCAAATTCACCAAACGGCCCTCGGCGAGCACAATAATGTCGTTGCCGTCAATATTGTACAGGTCAACCTGAGGCTTGATCTCTGACTTGGTGTGGCCGTAGTTAGTGTTCAACCAAGCCATGTCGATCTCGTTGTCGAAGTGACCAATGTTGCAAACCACCGTCTTGTCCTTCATGAGGCGAAAGTGGCGCTCAGTCACGATGTTCTTGTTTCCGGTTGCCGTGCATACGATGTTGGCGCGGGGAATGGAGCTGTCCATTCTCTTGACCTCGTAGCCGTCCATGGCAGCCTGAAGCGCACAAATTGGGTCAATCTCGGTGACGATTACGCGTGCACCAGCGCCTCGGAACGAAGCAGCAGTGCCCTTGCCCACGTCGCCATAGCCTGCAACCACCACAACCTTACCGGCCATCATGAGGTCCGTAGCACGGCGAACCGCGTCTACTGCAGACTCCTTGCAGCCGTACTTGTTGTCGAACTTCGACTTGGTCACCGAATCGTTCACGTTGATGGCAGGCAAGGGAAGGGTACCGGCAATCATGCGCTCGTAGAGGCGGTGCACCCCTGTAGTGGTTTCTTCAGAAATTCCGCCAATGCCGGCAACCAGCTCTGGGTAGCGATCAAGAACCATGTTGGTCAGGTCGCCGCCGTCGTCAAGAATCATGTTGAGGGGATGCTTGCCCTCGCCAAAAAACAGGGTCTGCTCGATGCACCAATCAAATTCTTCTTCGGTCATACCCTTCCAGGCATACACGCTGATTCCCGTGGCAGCAATAGCAGCGGCGGCATGGTCCTGCGTTGAGAAAATATTGCACGAAGACCAGGTCACCTCAGCGCCCAGCTCCACGAGCGTTTCAATCAAAACAGCCGTCTGAATGGTCATGTGCAGGCAGCCTGCAACCCGAGCACCACTAAGGGGCTTACTGACGCCGTACTCCTTGCGAAGGGCCATCAATCCGGGCATTTCTGCCTCGGCGAGGGTAATTTCTTTGCGTCCCCATTCGGCAAGGGACATATCCTTTACTTTGTAGGGCACGTAGTTGGTAGAAGTAGCGGTAGGCATAATGAAGTTTATTTGGAGCGGCAAAGATAATAAAATCCAGGGCACTGAGGTTGCCGAAATCGGTCATTTTGGCCTGTGCATTGCGCGGATTTCACTTCAGCAAGCCGCTGTTTTTGAGGCTACAAACCTCGATTGGTCGGTGTTTTTTTCGCCCGCGGACCATGCCCGATGGCTTGCCATGCAGGTCGGGCCAAGGCGGACCGCCTTCTTGGCCGCTAGGATTGCCCTGTCGGGCGCGCTTCAGAAAAGTTCCTGGCAAATCCGGGATTTAGACTACGAAGGAGACCGGCCCCTGCTTCCGAATGGATTCATTAGCCTGTCGCACGGAGGGAGCTGGGCCATGGCCGCCTACCATCCCCTTCTCGAAGTGGGCATCGACGTCGAAGGTCCGCGATCGCAGCTGAGCAAGGTCATCAAGCGGGTGGCCAGCGAGCGCGAATGCCGCGAATTCGAAGAGCCTTTTATTTGGGGCGCCAAAGAATCCGTTTACAAAGCAGCGGGGCAGGCGGGGCTTGACTGGCGGCGCGAAATTGAGGTTCAGGGGCTCCGGCAGGCATTCTGCACCCGAGGCCGCAAGCGCTACGTCCTGGAATCGTTTAAAATGGACCAAGACCAGGTGGTCCTCGCCCTTCGCAAACCCCTGCGCATTGTGGTTACCGGGGCCGAAAGCTCCGGCAAAAGCCTTCTCGCCGCAAGGCTGGCAAGACACTTTAGTACGCTTTGGACGACCGAAGTGGCCCGCGAATACCTCGCCGAGCATGGGTCGGACTATGAGCCAGAGGACCTTCTGTGCATGGCAAAGCTTCAGGCCCAGCAGTCTCTGGAGCTCGCCGAATCAAGCCTGAACCTTGTATTTGACGACACCGACCTGCTCACCTACCGCATCTGGTTTCTCGAAAAATACGGAAGGCCGTCCCCTGAAATTGAGGCCATGCCGCTTGAGGGCGACCTCTACCTGCTTTGCGTGCCCGACCTTGCCTGGGCTGCGGATCCTCTGCGAGAATACCCGCGCGAAGCCGACCGCCAAAGGCATTTTGAACTTCATAAAGAGGTCTTAGAACAAGAAGCCAAGCCCTATGCCTTGGTTTCTGGTCAAGGGTCCGCGCGAACAATGAACGCCCTTCGCGCTTTAGAAGCCCTCGGTATACTACCTTAGCCCCAGCACAGGGGTGCCGGCGATGAGACCGGCTGAGATGAAACCCTAGAACCTGGGCGGGTAATGCCGCCAAGGAAGTCGCAAAGCCGCTTGCAAAGCGGGCATTTCTGTGCACGAGGACCGTTTAAAAACCTTTGCTATGCGCAACGCATCTTCTATTTTTTTGCTGGCCGGCCTAATGCTTTCCCTGCCCGCTGCTCAGGCTCAATGGATTACCAAAAAAACCTCGCCAGAGGTCTACGACACCGTGCGCACCGCGACCCTTAACGAGATAACGCTAACGGCGAGCCGACCGGGAGCAAGGGTTCCGATGCCCCAACTGCGTCTGAAGCCCGCCGATTTGGCCAAGCAAAATGTAGGACGCGATATACCGTTTTTGCTTCAGGGTATGCCGTCGTTTACGGCGGCGAGTGATGCCGGCAACGGCTTTGGCTATACCTACCTGCGCTTTCGCGGAATGGACCAGACGCGCATCAACGTGACGGTCAACAACGTGGCATTGAACGACCCCGAGTCGCACGGGGTCTTCTGGGTGAACACGCCCGACCTCGGCCTGAACGCCAACTCACTGGTGGTGCAGCGCGGCGTGGGCACGTCGACCCTGGGCAGTGGAGCCTTTGGAGCCTCTCTGTCGTTTGAGGTGGGCGTCCCGGACGATACCGCCAGCCACCAGGTCACGGCCAACTACGGTTCGTTCCAGTCGGCACGCATCAGCTACGGGTTTCACAGCGGACTCGTGGGGCCCAAAAAACGTTGGTCCACTACCGGCCGCCTCACCGCCATGCGCAGTGACGGGTTCGTAGACCGCTCGGGCAGCGCCCTTCAGAGCTACTTGTTTGGGGCACAGTACCGCCAAGCAAACGCAACGTGGCGCCTGCTGACCTTCTCGGGCAGCGAGCGCACCCAGCAGGCCTGGTGGGGCATTCCGGAATCGAGGTTCCGCGGAGATGCCACCGGCGTAGCCGACTACATCGTGCGCAACGGCTTGACGGGCGGTGACTCGCTCAACCTTTTGCAGAGCGGTAACGCCACGTACAACTACTACCGCTACGCGAACGAAATCGACCAGTACACGCAGCGCCACTACCAAAGCATGCTCACGGCGATGCTGAGCAAGCGCTGGTTTTTGACGCAAACCGTGTACGCGGTTACGGGGCGCGGATACTTTGAGCAGTACAAGGACTACATGACCTACGCCTCCCTGGGCTTGCCCAATGTGACCCTCGGGAGTGTGGAACTCACTGGCACAGAAGGAGTACGCAGGCGATGGCTCGACAACCTGAGTTTTGGCCAGGCCACCATGCTGCAGTACCGCGGCGAAGGCCTGAATTTGACCCTTGGCGGAACCATGCTGGCCTATGAGGGCGACCACTTCGGCACCCTGCCCTGGCTGCGGAATAATCCCCTTGGCGGGCTCGACGGCACGAGCAACGGCGATTTTGACGGACCCAATCCAACAAATTCTGCCAGCGACCACCAGTTTTACCACGGGAACAGCTTCAAGGGAGAGTTCTCTGGTTTTGCTCGCGGCGAATACCACCTCAGAAGGCTTGACTTTATGGCCGACATGCAGGTACGCAGCATAGAATACCTTGGGTCGGGAACCGACCTCGACCAAAGGGCTTATGCATTCGATGCGAATTCCTTGTTTTTTAATCCTAAAGCAGGCGTCGCCTACCGCGGCCCTCAGGGCTGGACCGGACGCGGGTCAGTAGCCATAGCCAACCGCGAGCCCATCCGCTCGGACTTTATTGATAATGCCGTCGCACCCCGCCCCGAGCGCGTAACCGACTTGGAGTTCGGAATCGAGAAGCGCAGCAGCCGATTTTGGGCCGAAGCCAACCTCTACCTGATGGAGTACCAGGACCAACTCGTGCCGACGGGTGCACTCAACGACGTTGGTGCCCTAATCCGCACTAATGTGGTCCGCAGCCACCGCCGTGGGCTTGAGCTGGCGACAATTTGGACTCCCACAAAATCATGGCTACTGGGCGCGAACGCCACATTGAGCCGCAACCGCATCGCCGAGTTCGAGGAGGTGCTTTACGACTACTTGGACTTCAGAGAGGTGCGCACCACCTATACCAACACTCCGACCGCCCTTTCGCCTGAAGCCATGGGCAACGCATGGGCCGAGTGGCAGCGCAAAGGGCTTTCGGCCCGCGCCACCCTGCACGCAGTGGGACGCCAGTTCCTTGACAACACTGGCGCTCTGGAGCGCTCGCTCGACCCCTACCGCACCTTGGATGCAACCCTGCGCTGGACGCAGGGCTCGGTAGCATGGCGCCTCGACGCGATCAACATAATGGGCCGCCCCTACGCGCCCAACGGCTACAGCTGGGGCTACCTGAACAACGGAGTGCGCACCGACGAGAACTTCGTATACCCCATGGCGGGAATGCAGCTGATGCTGGGTCTGAACGTCAAGTTAGCAGCGGGTAACTAGTTGCTGGCGGCTGGCTTGGGCCAGACGTTGTCGTCGCGGTTGACATCGGCCGTCCAGTGGCCCGGGTCGACTTCGATGGAGCGAATGCCCTTGAGCGGTGTCTCAATGGTCAAGGTGAAGGTCTTTTGGGTAAAATTCCAGGGCCCTGCCAGCACCAAAAGGGGATCAGTCTTGTGGCCCTGCTGCTCCAAAAGGGGAATCGTGTAGGTCATGCTGGCTCCGCTTTCATAAGTCACCTTTACGTCCACGGGCATGGCCATGGTTCCGAGGCGCTCTAGGCGCAAATAGGTCAGGGCCACGTTATCGCTCCAAACGCTGTCAATGCCCACGTCGGGGTACTTGGTCGTGTTAATCCACTGGTCGTGGTACCAGTCAAGCACCATTCCCGACTCGCGTTCGGCGATGCGCACAAAGTCTTCGGGGCGCGGATGCTTGAAGCTCCACTCGGCATGGTAGCGACGCATGATGCGCCAAAATGCCTCGTCGCCGACGATTCCGCGCAGCTGCACGAGGTAGAGCGAGCCCATCATGTAGGCCGCCATCTGGTAGGGGAACTTGCCGTCAAAGTAGTTCGCCGGAGTGCTGGCCGGCTCACGCCAAGAGGCCTTTGCAGCCCGCTTGGCAAAGGTGCCTAGGTAACCCTCGTGCGCGTTGGGCTTGTTGTCGCCCGAGAGGACGTTCATGACCTCGTCTTCGGCAAAGCTGGTGAAGCCCTCGTCCATCCAGTGGTAGCGCTGCTCGTCGGTGGCCAGCATACCATAAAACCACATGTGCGAGCCCTCGTGGGCAACTGTAGAAAAGGTTCCGAGGTACTCCTTGCCATGGGATTCCATGAGGGTCGCCATGGGGTACTCCATGGCCCCTTCTCCGCCCTGGATCACGCTGAATTGGGGCCAGAGATAGGGTCCAAAGCGCTCGTTCATGAAGGCGAAGTAGGCCGCGATGTCGGCCCTAAAGCGCTCGTTCTCGTACATCATTGTTGATTTTGCGTCGGGCAGGTAGAAATAGTGAATCTCGGTTCCCGAAGGCAGGGTGAAGCGCTGGTGCCGGTATTCCCGGTCCGCGGTCCAAGCAAAATCGTGAACGTTGTCGGCCGCAAACCGCCATGTGATGCGCGATTTCTTCTTGTGCTTGACCGGCTCGTCGGTGTAGCCGTGGCCGATTTCAGCGGGGTTTTGAAGGACGCCGGTTCCGCCCAAAACGAATCCCGCGTCGGCGGTGATGTTGACCTCAAATCGCCCAAAATCGCCATAAAACTCGCGGGCCACGTAGAGGTCGGGGTGCCAACCGTCGCGGTCGTAGACGCACATTTTGGGGTACCATTGCGTGAAACTGTAGTCGACTCCCTCTTTGTTGTTGCGGCCTGCGCGCTCGATGACAATGGGAATCCGCGTGGTGTACTCGAGTTCAAATACGTGGGTTGAACCGGGGGCTATCGGTTCGTTGAGCCGCGCGTGAAGTATGGTTTGCTGCACGTCAAAGGCCACCTCGCGCCCGTTGTGCTTGACGACCCGCACGATATGCTCGCCCTCTTCGTGGGGCTTGAGCTCTTCGATTTTGGTTCCGATGGCCTTGTCTTTGAACTGGGTCGGAATATTGGCCATATTGCTCATCATGCTGCCCGGCTGAAAGGCGTTCCAGTAGAGGTGCATGAAGATTTCGTCGAGCGCGTCGGGGCTGTTGTTGGTGTACTCGAGGCGCATTTTGCCTTCTAGGCGGTGCTGGTTGTGGTCCAGGTCTAGGTCCATTTGGTAGCGCAGGGATTGCTGCCAGTAGCCCGTCTGGGCCGAGGCGCTGCCTATGCCAATGGCAATGCTAAGTGCTAAGGGAAAAAACTTCTTCATGGTTTGGTGAAATTACAGTTTTTGGACTTCGGCCAATCGCGGACCCTTCTCCGTCTGGGTCAAAATAGCCACTTCGTTCAGGGGGTCGTGCTCGAGAAAGAGCAGGTAGCCGAGGTCGGCGGCCTCGTTCAGGATGCGCGCCTTCTCTTGAAGTGTCAGGAGCGGGCGGGTGTCGTAGCCCATCACGTAGGGCAGCGGAATGTGGCCCACCGAGGGCAGCAAATCGGCCATGTAGACCACGGTCTGACCCTGGCGATTGAGGATGGGGCACATTTGGGCGTCGGTGTGGCCGTTGGCAACAAAGGCGTCAAAGCCCAGTGG
>DBBY01000066.1:0-11070 GCA_002292855.1 Flavobacteriales bacterium UBA972
GACGGGTTCTGGAATGGGTTGCCCTGACTGGCCCAAGTGTTTTGGCCTAGCGCTGCCACCTACTCGCCTCGATCAGGTGACCTGGTCGTCGACCGCCTCCTACCACCAAGGCCAGATGGTGCTGCACGATGAGGCCTTCTGGGTTGCCCAAGCCGACCATGCGCCTCAATCAACCTTCGCCGACGCACTATGGCAGGAGTATACCCGCCACGACTACAGCACCTTTAACCCCCTTCATACCTGGATTGAGTTCATCAACCGCCTGCTTGGAGTGTTTTTGGGAATTCCCGTGCTGCTTGCCACGGTCGCGAGCCTTAAGTTCCTTCGCAGCCATCCGCTTTGGTTCATAACCATGCTGACGGCCCTGCTTACTCTGGGATTTGAGGCCTGGCTGGGCAAGGTGGTGATAGACGGCAACCTCGTTCCGCACCACATTACCTACCATCTTTTGGGTGCCTACTTTCTTCTGGCTTTGCTCACGGCACTCTTTCGCAACGTTCACAGCCTGGCCGAGCAAAACCTTTGGAGGGCGGAGCCTCCGGCCGCCAAAAACCTGAAGAACATCATGGCCATGTTTGCGGTATTGGCTCTTCTATTGCTGGCACAAACCGTCTTGGGAACCTCCGTGCGCGAAGGCGTGGACGCCCTGGTGCACGACTTGGGTTTTGACACATCGAGGCTTGGCTGGGTCGCTAAGCTCGAGCCCGGCGTGCTGATTCACCGCAGCTTCAGCATCCTTCTGCTGGGCTTTGCCTACTGGATCTACCGACGCAGCGAGGGTATGGCAGGCCTACGTGCCAGGGCTGGTTTGGTTTTGGTGGTTTTTTGCCTTCAGGCCGCCGTGGGCGCCCTGCTCTACTACCTAGAGCTTCCGCGCGGACTGCAACCCATTCACCTCATGCTCGGCGTCGGCGCCTGGATGATTCTCGTGGATGCCGTGGTTAAGGCCGGCTTGATGCTTCGCGCCATTCAATCGTCTCGAGATAGCGCTTGAATTCGTCTTCAAAAAAAGCGTGCACGGGCGACAAGCTGTCTGCGTTAGGGTGGGCGTAGACGTAGAGGGCTCCGCGCACAAAATGCGATACGCTGTCGGTGGCATAGAACTGAAGACCGCTTGCGGCATTGCCTCCAATGCGAAACAGCACGCCATAAACCTTGAGGGAATCGTTGAGGTAGACCATTTGGCTCATGCCGTCTGCGACCACGCTGTGCTTGAGGGCAAGGTCGTGGGCGTCGTCAATGAGCCTTGACAGGTTGCCGCGCACCGGCAGGTAGGTAAACTGAACCCTGCTCTGGCAAAAGGGATAGACCAAGTCTCCCCAGCCCGCTTCTTTTTTGGCTTCCCATTGGCCGTTGGGGTGATGGTCTAGGGTAAAGGGCACGGCGGCCATGAGGTTCACGGCTTCTGCGTCCGGAAGGTCTATGCGCGGGTAGCCCTTGGGTTTGGGCATCGGGGTCGCTTCGGGCCAAAAAACCAGGCAAGCCAGGCCTACAGCACCAGCCAGTCCTGCCGCCAGTAGAATCCTTTTAGTCTTCACGACGCGAAACCTTTACGCGATCAATTCGGCGGCGGTCGCAGGCCTCCACGGTCCAGGTTAGGGGGCCAATGTCTTGCTGCTCTCCCTTGACCGGCATGCGCCCGAGCTGCTCGAGAATGAGGCCGGCCAGGGTATCGGCCTCTCCGCGTTCCAGAACGTCGGTCTCAAGGTTCATGGCGCGGAGCACGTCGTGCAAGGGCGTTCGAGCCTCAAAAACAAAGGTCCGCTCGTCCAATTGGGTGAACATTTTCTTTTCCGTGTCGAATTCGTCGTTGATTTCGCCCACGATTTCTTCCATTACGTCCTCGAGGGTTACCACTCCAGAAACTCCGCCGTACTCATCTACTACTACGGCGAGGTGCATTTTTTTTGTTCTAAAATCCCCCAGCAGGTCGTCGATTTTCATGGTTTCAGAAACGAACATGGCCGGCCTAATTAGGTGCTGCCAGTCGGTACTCGAATCCGAACCCAAAAAGGGCAAAAGATCTTTGGTGTGCAGTACCCCGATGATTCGGTCGCGCTGTTCTTGGTAGACGGGCAACCTCGAGTATCCGCTCTCGGTAACAACCTTGAGCACTTCTTTGATGTCCCAAGCGGAATTAAGGTCGATCAAATCCTGTCGGGGCGTGCATATTTGCTTGATGCTCGTGGTTCCAAAGCGAACGATCTCCCGGAGCCATAATTTTTGCTGGGTGCTGGTGGCACTGCTGTCGGTCAGTTCCAGCGCCCTCTCGAGCTGAGCCACCGTAACAGAGGATTTTGGACCCCCTTTGCTCAGAGCCCGCGAGGTAAGCATAAGGCTCTTGGCCAAGGGCCTGACCAGCTTCATTGCCGCCAAAACGATGGGCGCCATAAAAATGCTGACCTGAATCCGCTTCAGATTAGAGAAGGACTTGGGTAGAACCTCTCCAAAAATGAGCAGGAGCAGGGTGGCTAGTCCGGTTTCAAGAACTGCCCGCAGCCACTCGAGGCTGCCGTCTGCTATGGCTTGGCCAATCCATATGCCCCAAACAAGCACAAAGGCGAGGTTAAAAAAGTTATTCCAAATCAGTAAGGTGGCCAGCAGGGACTCTGGCTGGCGGCAAAGTTCGAGTACCCGGGAGCCTCCGGTTCTTCGCTCTAATTCGTCTTTTTCACTCGGACTAAGGGCAAAAAATGCCACCTCAGAGGCCGAGGCCATAAAGGAGCCCGCAAGCAGTAAAAGCAACACAGACCATGCGGCTGCAGTGCCACTGGCATCGATGGTTAAAAACAGGAGTTGCGGGAGGGGGTCAGGGTCCAAAATAAGGTACTAAGGTCAGCCTGGAGCTCAGAATTGCTCTTCGCCCTCGAAATCGTCCTCTGGCGCAGCCAACGAAGGGCTGTCGGGAGCACTGCGGAACTTACTGGTTCCATAGTCCCTCCCTTTGCGGTGGTCTTCGTCGCGGCCTCGGCCGGTGCGGCCTTGGTGCTCCTCATCGCGAGTACGGCCTTGCTGGTTGGGCCCGAGCATGGTCATGGCATCCGCAGCAATTTCAATGTTGTAGCGCGTTTGGTTGTGCTCGTCGGTCCATTGACGCGAGCGAATTCGACCTTCAATAAATACTTTGTCGCCTTTGTGCAAAAAGCGCTCGCAGACTTCGGCCAGGCGAGGCGCGCGAACCACCACGGTATGCCACTCGGTGGTTTCTTTGCGGTTCCCGTCTCGGTCGGTAAAATTTTCGGTAGTAGCGAGGGGGAATTTTACAAGCATTCCGCCGTTTTCGAATCGACGTATTTCAGGGTCTTTCCCGAGGTTGCCGATGAGCATTACTTTATTTAAAGTGCCTGCCATGTATTGTTTGATGCGATATTATAAGTGCTTCAAAGGTACGTGAATTTGGTCATCCAATGCTCAAACGCTTGAGGCATACCCTTATCGCGCCACTCCTTTGCCGTCATCCAAACAAGGACATCGGAACTCTCGGCAATAGGGTGCATGCAAAGGGTGAGCTTGCGGTGGCTCAATCGGTGCTCAATGCATTCTGCGCCTCCTTCGGTCGGACCCTTCTCGAGCGGGACAGGGGTGTATAGTCCCGACCAAATTCCGCCAATGGGCCTTTGGACGAGCCCAAAATAATCTCCCTTGCGGACTACCCCAAAATGCCAAAGTTCCTCGCGCACCCTAACCTTGCGAACCTTAATGGGCAAAGAAGCCGCGGTTCCAGCCCGCCCGGCCTCGCAGAATTCAATCAAGGGGCATTCGCTGCATTGAGGATTCTTGGGCAGGCAGTGGCTCTGCGCCAAGTCCATTATGGCCTGGTTGAAGTCGCCAGGTCGGCTTGGCGACAGCAGGCTTTGACTAAATTCAAGTATAAAATGCCTACTTAATACGGAATCGATGGGCTGAGTCCAGTTGGAGAGCCTTGCGTAGACGCGGTAGGCGTTGCCGTCAAGCGCCGGCCTCGGCTCTGCGTCAAGAATGGATGCCAGGGCAGCGGCCGTGTAGGTGCCCACCCCCGGAATTTTGAGCCAAGCCTCATAGCCCTTGGGCCAGCCCTGTTCATCGATTAATCGGGCCGCGCGGTGAAGCAGGTCCGCCCTGCGGTAGTATCCGAGTCCGCTCCAAAGGCCTTTAACAACCTCGGTTTCAGCCATGGCTAAATCGCGCACGCTGGGCAGCTCCTGCAGGAATCGCCGCCAGTAAGGGAGGCCCTGCTCGACCCTTGTTTGCTGAAGTATTATTTCGCTGAGCCAAATGGCATAGGGATTGCTCATATCCCTCCAAGGCAGAGAGCGCCCGCAGAAGTCATACCATTTCAGTAAAATTTCGGCTAATGCTGTAGTTTGAGTTGGTTCTTGCTTCAATGCGGACTATCTTTGCGCCCGCTAAAATAGGCTTATCTAGGCCACTTAAATTAAACGTTTTACACCCCTAAAACATGACTAAAGCAGATATCGTATCAAAAATTGCCGACCGCACTGGCATGGAAAAAGCAGACGTACTAGCAGCCGTAGAAGGCTTCATGCGCGAAGTGAAAAGCGGAATGGAATCCGGTGAAAACGTTTACCTGCGCGGTTTCGGTAGCTTCGTGCTCAAGAGCCGTGCTCAAAAGACCGGTCGCAATATTTCAAAGAACACCACCCTGGTGATTCCTGCACATTTTATTCCTTCATTCAAGCCGGCTAAGACCTTCGCAGAATCTGTGAAGAAGAATGTTCCGGTGAAGAAGTAACCTTCCAACCTTCTTAGAATGAATCGTGTGGTTTGGATCGCAGCATCAGCCATTGTCCTTGGGGCTTTGGCTGTTTTACTGTTGCCCACCAATCCTGGCTCAGAAACCAATGAGCCTACAGAGCGCGTCGTCAGTCCCTTGGATTCCAAGGTCCGCGAAGCCGTTCGCCTGATTCAAGAAGGAACGGGAAACCCTATGGACGCCATCACCTTGCTTCGCGAGGTGGTCGAAGAGGATCCCAAACACCGAGATGGCCTGTTTCATCTTGGTGAATTTTCGCGTATGTCTGGACAATTGGACCGGGCCTTAGAACGATATGCAAGTATTTTACAGATATACCCAAGCGACCATGAGGCCGCCCTTCGGTATGCCGAGACTCTTGCCGATTTAGGTCGTCAAAGCGAAGCCCAAGATTTTATTGGGCGCTACTTAGCCGACCATCCAGATTCCGATCTGAGTTCACTAACACAGCTGCGCGATAGCTGGACCGAGGGGGATGCTGCGGCACCCGCCGGATCCGAACCTGTATTAACCGATTAAACGACTTAGTTATGCCAAGCGGTAAAAAACGCAAGCGCCATAAAATGGCCACACACAAACGCAAAAAGCGCCTTCGCAAGAATCGCCATAAAAAGAAATAAGGATTGACCATGCGTACCGAACTGATTATTCAAGCCAGTGAATCGGACGCCATCATCGCCTTACTTCAGGACGGTCGCTTGACCGAACTCGTCTCCGAAAACGAGCAACAGCAGTTTTCGGTTGGCGATGTATACCTCGGGGTAGTGCGCAAGTTAGCGCCCAACCTCAATGCGGCTTTTGTAGACGTGGGTTACGAGAAGGATTCCTTCTTGCACTACCATGATCTAGGCCCCCAGATTCCAACCTGGCAGAACTACCTAAAAAAAGTTCGCCAGAGTAAGTACACCTCTGATTTATCGGAGGTAGAAATTCTTCCCGAAATCGAGAAGGACGGAAGCTTGGAGGTTCTACTTAAGCCCGGCGATGAGGTGCTGGTTCAGATTACTAAGGAACCCATTTCGACCAAGGGTCCTAGGGTTACTTCTGATATTTCTATAGCGGGGCGATTTATCGTACTCGTTCCCTTCAATGGGAGGATTTCTGTATCGCAAAAGATACGGGATCGCAAGGAGCGCGATCGCCTGCGCAAGCAGGTGCAGAACGTGCTCCCTAAAGGTTTTGGCGTGATTGTGCGCACCGTGGCTGAGGGAGTGACCCAAGAAGACATTGAGGCTGACCTCAATGACTTAGTGGGCCGCTGGAAGACCCTTTACCGCAACGTGCGGGGTGCCAAACCCAAGAAGTGCATACTTCGCGAGATGGACCGAGCTTCGGCCTACCTGCGCGACTCCTTCAACGACAGTTTTGATCAAATTGTAGTGGACCACCAGGCCCTCTACGAAGACATCAAGGGCTACGTCGAGGCCATCGCTCCCGAGCGGGTCGGAATCGTCAAGCTTCATACTTCGGCCGTTCCGGTGTTTCAGCACTACGGCGTCGACCGGCAGGTGAAGAGCGCATTCGGACGCACGGTGAACATGGGCAAGGGCACCTACCTGGTGGTCGAGCACACCGAGGCGATGCACGTCATTGACGTGAATTCGGGCAATCGTTCGGGCAAAGGCGAAAGCCAAGAAGAGAACGCGCTGGCTGTTAATATGATGGCTGCCGAAGAGATTGCTCGCCAGCTTCGTTTGCGCGATATGGGCGGAATCATTTGCGTGGACTTCATCGACATGGCCAAAAGCGAAAACCGTCGGGAACTTTATGAGTTTCTCAAGGATTTGATGGCTACTGATCGGGCTCGGCATAAAATTCTTCCGCCGTCTAAGTTTGGTTTGGTCGAGATCACGCGCCAGCGCGTGCGTCCGGCACAAGCCATTGAGACGCAAGAAGAAAATCCGGATGCCTTGATCGATGCACCCATCACGTTGATTGATGCCCTCCAGCAGAAGTTCGAGCAAATTAGCGCGGCACTCAAGCAAAAGGGCAAAGGGGCTCCCATCTTTTTGCACGTTCATCCATTTTTGGCCTCCTACCTCAAGCAGGGATGGTTTTGGCAAACACTGGAGTACAAATGGTCTCGGATTGCCGGTCAAAAGCTTAAGGTGGTCTCTCGTGATGCCTTTAAAATGCTGGAGTACCGTTTTGCCGATGCCGAGGGCAAGAAGATTGGGTGATTATTCTCCCTTACTTGTAATTAGGCGGCCAGTTTTGGCCGCCTTTTTTGTTTCTTAGCAGCATGGCATTTTCACGAACCAAGACCTACACCATTGATGCCGCTCGCCAGGCGATTCATCGATACTGCGCCTTTCAGGAGCGCTGCCAAAGCGAAGTACAGGAGCGATTGCGCAGCATGGGAATCGTTCCCGAGGCGCAGGCGGAGTTGGTTTCTGAACTCATTTCTGGCGACTTTTTAAGCGAGGAGCGCTTTGCCAGGGCCTTTGCCCGGGGAAAATTCCGCATCAAAGGATGGGGTCCGCGCAAAATTGCCCAAGGTCTTCAGGCCAAGAGGGTGTCTTCTGCCTGCATCGCCCTGGGAATGAGCGAACTCAATGAAGAGGAGGTGCGTACCTATTTGAGCAGGCAGCGCAGCAAGTACCCCGACGACCAGCAATGGATTGCCTGGTGCCTGCGCAAGGGCTATGACCTTGCCGCGGCCAAGGAGGCTATGGCGGGCGCCGACTAGGCCTTCCAGGTGCTCAGGGCCTCTTTAAGGCGGCTAACTTCTGGGTCGCCCACGTCGTAGTGAAGCACGGCCCTCAGCCAAAAGGGGTCCATGGCCATGAGGCGGATTCCCTGCGCGTCGAGATGGGCCAAAAGATCCCGCGGATCAAGACCTGCGTTCAATCGAAACAGGACCATGTTGGTGTCGGCCGGCTTGATGGCTTCTACGTAGGGAAGGTTCGAAACATGCTTTGCAAGGTCGGCGGCACGCAGATGGTCTTCGGCCAAGCGTTCCACATGGTGGTCCAGGGCGTAGATTCCGGCGGCGGCCAAGTAGCCGGCTTGGCGCATGCCTCCGCCCAGACGCTTGCGAATTCGACGGGCCTGGTTGATAAAGTCGCGCGAACCCAGAAGAACCGAACCCACGGGCGCGCCGAGACCCTTGGACAGACAGATGGAAATGGAGTCAAAGACCTGGCCGTAGTCGCTGGCTTGCTCGCCGTCGGCAACCAGGGCATTGAAGAGGCGCGCTCCATCGAGATGGTAGCCAAGGTGGTTGCGCCTGGCGAATCCGCCGAGCTCGCGAAGTGCATCCAGCCCAATGGTGGTTCCGCCGCCTTTGTTGGAAGTGTTCTCTGCAACGACCAGCCGGGTAGGGGCCGCATGCACGTTGTCCATGGGCTGAAGCAGAAGTTCGGCCTGCGCGGCAGAAAGTCGCCCGTAGTCGTCGCCCCCCACACGCACCTGAACCCCGCTGTTGAAGGCAAGGCCTCCGCCCTCGTAGTTGTAGACGTGGGCCAACTTGCTGCAGATAACCTCATCGCCCGGTTGGGTGTGCACCTTGACCGAGATTTGGTTGGTCATAGTCCCCGAGGGGCAAAAAAGACCGGATTCCATGCCAAAGCGTTCGGCGAGGATGGACTCGAGCCGCAAAACAGTGGGGTCGTCGCCCAGGACGTCGTCGCCAACAGGGGCTGCGGCCATGGCCCGGAGCATGGCCTC
Organism: Flavobacteriales bacterium UBA972; assembly: GCA_002292855.1. Taxonomy (GTDB): domain Bacteria; phylum Bacteroidota; class Bacteroidia; order Flavobacteriales; family Schleiferiaceae; genus TMED14. The sequence continues at coordinate 8,423 of DBBY01000066.1, forward strand.
GGTGGGGCGGGTTACGGTATCGGAGCGGAAATCCGCAGTCGTTGCATTCATAGGTTCGAAGGTAGGGGGTGGCGTACTTTTGCCGCCATGATTTCGCCCGAAAAAATTAAGGAATACCATCAACGCATCGAGCACCTCAAGGGCTACCTGCGCCTCGAAGAAAAGCGCATTACCGCCGCCAACGAAGAGGAAAAAACCGGCAATCCAAGTTTTTGGGACGACGCCAAGAAGGCCGAACTTACCATGCGCAAAATCCGCGAACTTAAGTACTGGATTCAGGGCTACGAGGCCGTTCAAGCGCAGTTTGGCGAAGTCGAGACCTCGGTAGAGTTTTACCGCGAGGGCGTGATTGAAGAGTCTGAGGTAGACGCGGCCGTCGCGGAGCTTGAGGCGCAGTTGAGCACCCTGGAGTTCCGCAACATGCTCAGCGGCGAAGAAGACAAGATGAGCGCCGTGCTGCAGGTAACCGCGGGAGCAGGCGGTACCGAGTCTTGCGATTGGGCGGGTATGCTCATGCGCATGTACCTGCGCTGGGCCGAGCGCAACGGCCACAAGGTGCGCGAGTTGAACTTTCAAGAAGGCGAAGTTGCGGGAGTAAAAACCGTTACCCTCGAAATCGAAGGCGAGTTTGTGTTTGGCTACCTCAAGGGCGAGAACGGAGTCCACCGCCTCGTGCGCATCAGTCCCTTTGATTCCAACGCGCGCCGACACACGTCCTTCGTGAGCGTTTATGTCTACCCCCTGGTGGACGATACCATTGACATTCAGGTGAATATGGCCGATATTGACTGGGACACGTTTCGCTCCAGTGGGGCGGGCGGCCAGAACGTCAACAAGGTCGAGACGGGAGTGCGACTCCGCCACAAACCCTCGGGTATTGTCATTGAGAACACCGAGACGCGGTCGCAGCTTCAAAACAAAGAGAAGGCGATTCAGCTGCTCAAATCACGCCTCTACGAGCAGGTGATTGAAGAGCGCAATGCCAAACGCACCATTATTGAGGCGGGCAAAAAGAAGATTGAGTGGGGTTCGCAAATACGCAACTACGTGCTGCATCCCTACAAATTGGTTAAGGACGTGCGCACTGGGGTCGAGACCAGCGACCCGGATTCGGTTCTGGAGGGCGAAATTGATGCCTTCCTCAAGGCCTACCTCATGGCTGACGGTCAGGCCTCGGCAGACTTTAACGACGACGGACTTTAGATAGACATCGGTGGGCCACGGTGCGCCGCCATGGTCGGGAGCGTTTGTACCTTAGGCTCAATGGCTCGACTCTATGCTCTTTGGTTGCTGTCCTTGATTGGAATCGGCGGGATGCATGCGCAGGTGCTCTCCAAGCCCGAAGCCCTGATTCTGCCCAATGAGGGTCAGTGGCCCAGCGAGGTTCTTGCCATGGTCAACGTAGACGCCGCTCGCGTCTGGATTCTTGCCGACGGACTTCGCTTTGTGGCGCGCATGCCTGGCGAGGGCGACAGCGTGGTCGTTTGGACCGAGCGCTACTTGAATGCCCGGGGCGGGCAACTTGAATTGCAAGCGAGCGGTCCTCCTACGGCCTTTTCCTTGGGGCGCAAGCCGTTAATCTCCGTCAGGGGCAGTTCGCAGGCCTGGCTTCGGGGCATTTACCCGGGTGTTGACCTCGAACTACGCGTCGAGGGAGGCCGCCTTAAAACCTGGTGGCAGGGCGAGGACCTTTCGCCCATTCTCCTCCATTTTGAAGGATGCGCCGGCCGCAGGCAATGGCGGCATCCAGAGGTCCTTGAACTGCAAACCCCTGCGGGAGTGGCCGAACTTTGGGCGCCGGTGGCCTATAACCGCGACGGAAGCCTGGTGCCGGTCCAGTGGCAGCAATCGGGCGAGAATTGGGGATTCAAGGCCCCGGGAGCCCAGCGAATTGATCCGACTTATGTGTTCAGCAGCTTCAGCGGCTCCCTGAGCGACAACTTCGGTTACACCGCAACCTATGACCTGCAGGGCCGCACCTGGCTCGGGGGTGTGGCTTTTGCCAACCAGTTCCCTACGCAGAACGGAGTTCAGGCCAACTTTGGCGGCGGGGGCGTCGACATGGTCTTCATGCTGTTCAACGCCACGGGAACCGGAATCATTTCTTCGACCTATTTGGGCGGATCCGGTCAGGAACAGCCCCATTCCCTGCGTGTTGCGCCCAACGGAGACCTCTTGATTAAGGGAATTACCAATTCCATCAACTTTCCTGTTTCGAGCAACGCCTACGACACTGCCTTGGCCCTCGCTCCCGGCAGCGGCTCCATGAACGGGGGAGGGGTTGTCTATACCTCGGCCACCGACCTGGTCCTGGTCCGCCTCGATTCAACGGGTGCGCAGTTGAAGGCCTCAACCTACTACGGACGACTGGGTTACGACGGCCTGCAAGACACAGACATGCCCCACTACGGCGACGAGGCCCGGGGAGATGTTTGGGCGGACCAGACCGGAATTTGGATTGCCACTGCGTCGCGGTCTCGCGCCATGGCCACCTGGCCCCTGGACACCTCCCGAGACGGTCCCATTGACGGACTTCTCGCTCACTTCAGCCCCAATTTAGACAGCCTCCGCTGGGCCACCTACGTCGGCGGACCCAATTTAGACGGCCTTACTTCCCTCATTTCTACGCCCACGGCTCAGGGCCCCCG